>NZ_JALEBG010000003.1:300000-600000 GCF_022758235.1 Pontibacter liquoris | reverse complement strand
TATTCTATATTTTTAGCAGCGGCATTGGTTTGTGGAACAGATTTTGTCATGAGCTGCCCAAGAGGTAATCCCTGTCTGTTATGAGAAAAGCTATACTTATCCTATGGTGTTTTGTGCTGATACAAGCGGCGCAGGCGCAAACCAAACTGGTTTTTGATGAAGCAACACCCACTTCCTTTTTAATGAAGAAAGGAAATGGCACCGGTAGCCAGGCCACTATAAACAGCATTGTCGGGTTGTTGGATACGGAAGGAGCACAGCCGCAGCAAGGCGGCAGGCCCAACCGCAGCCCCGAATTTGTGGTGCGCCTGGAGCAGCAGGCCCGCATCACCGACCTGGGCGACCAGTTGCAGCTAAAAGTGCTGCTGGGCAAGCCCGCCGTAAGTGGCGATGTAAACTACAAAGGCTTTGATCTGGGCGAGGTGTTGCTGCCTGAGAAGTATAACGCTACCGTAAAGCTGCTCAATAGCCGCAACCAGCTTGTCAGGACATTTACCCCAAGTATAAGCATTTCAGCTAACGGCGGTACGTTGCTGGAAACCACCATACCGGATACGGCAGTTGCCCAGGGTTATAAACTAAAGCTGGAAGCGCCCGACGTGGTGTATACCGCAACAACGCTAGCCCGGCTGCAGGAGCGCGTGGAGCTGGTGCGCGCGTATTATGCCGCCGATGCCGCGCTCAATGCCGCCCAACTCAGTATAACCCGTATCCTGCCGGATGATGTGGACCGCTTGCCGCAGCACGACCGCAACCTGCGCCAGGTGGAGGAAATGCTGGCCGGCCTGCGCAAAGCCGCCTTTCACGACAAGCTGAATCTCCGCCAGAACGACCCGCAACGCCTGAGCGCCCGCATGCAGCAGTTTGGCCAGCAGGTGCAGGAGCGCCGCCGGGCCATCGACCATACGATGGCGACGCTCGACGAGCAGTTTTATAACCGGGGCGTGGCCCTGCTGCACGCCGGAAACCAGAAAGGAGCCCAGGCATACTTTGTGAAAGCAACAGAAGCGAACCCCAAATTTGCTCCGGCCCATGCCCAACTGGCCCGGCTGGATTATGTGAACGGCTACATCCGCGAGGCTACTGCCCGCACCCGCGACATCCTGACCCATATGCGCGTTGATCCGGAAACAGAAGCCGCCACGCTGGGTTTGGCCAACGACATTTACAGCACCTACATCCGCCAGGGCAACGACCTGACCAGCCGGGGCAGCTACCGCGAAGCACTGGCTGCTTACGCCGATGCCCGTGATCTGTGCAGCACGGTTGGTGGGCTGCGCTGCAACCTGCCTGCCCTGCACGATGGAATTGGCCGCGCATCGTATGGCGTGTACCGCGGGATGGTAGAAGAGGGCAGGCAATTGCTGGCCCGGCATGAACTGGCCGGTGCCGGCAAAGCCGCCCAAAATGCCCTGGCTTTTCAGCGGGAGTATGATGAGGTATTGCACGAAGCGCCCGAAGCGGCACAGCTGCAGCACCAGGTAACGTTTCAGGTATACCTGCAGCACATCAACCAGGGCAAACGCTTGCTCAGCCAGAAGAACTATGAGGGGGCATTAAGCCAGTTTGATGCCGCGCTGGACCTGGAGCAACGCAATAATTTAAAGCCGGTGCAGGAGCTGGACCAACTGGTGCGGCAGGCCGCCAAACCTGTATTGCTGCGCCAGCTGGGCAACGGCTACGAGCAGGCCCTGAACAACCGCCTGAGCGAAGCTCGCGAAGTGGCCGCCACTGCTACGGCTATGCAAAGCCGCTATGCCCTGGAAAATGACCCGGACGTACAGAGCAAGTATAACCTGCTCCGCAGTCGCATTTTTACGCAGGAGTGTTTTAACGCGCAGGCTACCTACGACAAGCATTTCAAAAACGGAAGCACGCTGGCTAATCAAAAACAGTTTATTGCGGCCGACCAGGCCTTTAAAGCAGCGGTGGATGTGATCGCGGCCAATGCCAGCTGTGGTATAGCCACCTTTACAGCCCGGCAGGCCCGTGAAACAATTGCGCCAGCCGTGGCCTACCAGCAACTGCTCAGCGAAGCAGACCGCTATGTAGCCAGCAGCCGCTACACCGAAGCCATACAGACTTATAATGAGGCGGATCAATACTACGTAGCGCACAGCATCAACAACTTCGGGCTGGACCATATCTCCCTTTATAACTATGCGCGGACGAGTACCAAACAGCCGTTTACAGCCAGTGTGGTAAACTATTTAGCCGGCGTGGGGCAGGAAGAAGCAGCTGTGCAGCTACTCGCCATACTATTGGAGAACGGCTACCGCCGGGGCAAAACCAATAGGGTGCAAGAGCAACTGGGCCGGCAGCTGGCTGTAAAAGATGCCCGGCGCAGCCTGAACGATGCGGCCGATGTGCTGGCCGCCAGGTATACGGGCAACAAAAAAGATCTCAAAAAGCTGGGCAAAGCCTATGAAAAGGAAATGAAAACCCAGCGAAAAAACAGCTGAGAACCCATTACACAAGTATAAGGCACAAAATATCGTATTCCGGAACGGGAGCTACTTCTTACAGATAATACATAGAAAAGGCAGCGTAAAACCGCTGCCTTTTCTGGTTACAGGTAAAGGATTTTTGGCCTGCTGCGGTATACTTCTCCGGCAGCGACCGTTATACTTATAGGGTATCTTCAGCCAGCATTTGCTGCAACACCCCTTCCTTCAGGGCGTATGCCGACACGCGGATTTCCTGCAGATCATACTTCTCCAACACAAAATCTACCGCTATACTTGCCAGCACGATCATGTCCACGCGCATGGCCAGCATGCCGGGGATGGCAAGCCGCTCCTGGTGATTTTTGGTGAGCAGCTCGTGGTGGATCTGGTAATAATCCGCTATACTTAGGGTAGTGGCCAGCGGTATACTTTGCTGCCGCGAGGTGTCGCCTTTGCGCAGCGCATGGATGTCGCAAATGGTGTCGAACGTGCCGGAGGAGCCTACTAGTATGGTGGGTTTATACATTGCTACGGCTTCCGTCAGGGGTTGTAGTTTCCCGGCTAAATAGGCTTTTTCGGCGGCTATACTGGCGGCGGGTATCGGGTCGGCGGTAAAGAACTGGTCCATCAGGCGCTGGGCTCCGATCTCGAAGCTGCGTTTCCAGAAGATCTCCCGGTTGTTGCAAAGTATAAACTCCACGCTGCCGCCCCCAATATCCATCACCAGGGCCGTTTGCTCGTTTAGCACCCCGGCAAAGCGCACGCCATAGTAGATCAGCTCGGCTTCGCGAGCGCCGTCTATTACCTCCACGCGTATGTCGGTTTGCTTGTAGATATCCTTCACAAAATCTTCGCCGTTGGCAGCGTTGCGCACCATGCTGGTCGCCATGGCCCGTACAGTCTCAGCACCAAGTTCATCAATCACCTTCCGGAAATCGTTCAGCGTTTTCAGAGCGCGTTCGTAGGCCTCGGGGGCAATGTTGCCGTTGCTGATGCCGCCCTGCCCTAAACGTACCGGTACCTGGGTTTTATACAGGTCGCGCAGCTGCCCCTGCTCGTTTACCTCGGTAACCAGCAGGTGAAACGTATTGGTGCCCATGTCGATGAGTGCAAGGCGGTTGGTCATAAGGTGTCAGAATTTAAAATGTAAACGTATACTTTGAAAACATAATGTGGGTTAAACGGGGGCTACCGGCTAAGTCACCTGTTAATTAAACCTGCCTTTTCCATGTTTCGCAATTTGCAGCACCTGTTTTTTCTTGCGCTTTGGCTGTTGCCCTGGCATTTGTCAGGTTGTGTATAACCACACTACTTCCGTACTGCCGGGCAAGTGGATCGGCTTGCTAAAGGTAAGCCCAATTTTTTCTATTAGCCGAATGGAGCGGGCATTTTCGGAAACAGTTATAGCTGCTATTTTCGGAAGATGCAGGGTGTCTTTTGCATACACCATGGTGGCGCTGGCTATTTCAAAAGCGTAGCCTTTTCCGTTAAAATCAGGCAAAAAAGCAAAACCGATGTCGGGGCTGTCCAGGTAGTTCCGGTTTATGATCCCGCACATGCCAATGGCGCAGTTATCGGCCTTCTGTTCTACCAGGTATAACCCATACCCGTTCTCCCGATAGCTTTTAAGCGGGCCATTTTCAAGGTAGTGAGCAGCCTGTTCGTCGGTTTTTACATTCCTATCCCCTATAAACTGCAGCCAACCGGGGCTGTTCAACAGGGCGATGACAAATTCCTTGTCGCCGAGGTTAAATTCCCTGAGCCAGAGTCTTTCTGTTTCTAAAATGTGCTTCATGCTTCTGCGGTCTTTTTTTTAATGCTGCGGATGGGTAATAATGCAAAGTATAAATCAAAATGCCTGCATTGTTATTATTCCGCGGTCGTACCCGGAATAAATATACATTCATGTATATATTTATTGATGAATATTACTTATTTTAAGGCATAAATACCAAGTGTGTCAGCAGCTTTGCCTACGATCTATGAAAACAAGCAAGGTGCGCACTTACCTCACCCTAATCTCTTAACGTATGTGTAAACCTTTACAAACCGGCAGCTATTTCAGACAGCTGCTTCTATCGCTGCTTGTTGCTTTCTTAACTCCCTTACTCGCCGTGGCGCAAACCAATGCCGGGCTGGAAGCCGCCTGGAAACGCTTTTTTGCAAACGACCGGCAGCAGGCGCGCGAGCTTTTCAGCAAGGCAACCGCTGATGCCGCTACAAAAGCCGAAGCGCACCTGGGGCTTTCGTTACTGGCTACCATCGATAAAACGGAAACAGACGCATTTGCCGAGTATGCCCGTTTTGCGGCGGCCAGCCCCGACCATTATCCCTATGCATTTGCCCTTTGGAGTACGGAATCTGTAACAGCCGGGAGTGGTAAAAAATCGCCTGCCCAGCTTACTTACCTGCAAAGCCTGTCGAAAGATACCCGTGCCAATGGCACGCTGCGGGCAATGGCGCACAGCATAATCGGAAGCCATTACGAAGCTACAAATAATACGAAGCAGGCAGAAACCGCCTACAGCCAGATAGGTGCCCTTACCGACTGGCAGATTGTGGGCGAATTCGAAAACATCTCGGCCAGCGGATTTAACAAAGCGTATGGCCCTGTTAAGAATGGTGCAAGCGATGCCACGTTCACCAATAAGGCTGGGGCGCAGGTACAATGGTTTAACCTGCCGGCTTACCGGGCAGACCGCTGGATCGATTTTACCTACCACTTTTACGCACATAATTCCGTGCTCTATGCCCAGACCTACGTGAACAGCCCGGCAGAGCAGGAAGTACAGTTGCGCCTGGGTGTATCGGGCTCGTTAAAAGCCTGGATGAACGATAAGCTGGTGCTGGCTGAGCAGGAAGAACGCAACAATGACCTGGATACTTACCTGGCCACGGTAAAACTTAAAAAAGGCTACAACCGCCTATTAATACAGGTGGCGGAAAGTTATGCCGACAGGTCGGACTTTATGGCCCGCCTGACCGACGAAACCGGCCAGCCTATCAGCGGCCTTACCTTCTCGAAGGAGTTTCAGCCCTATACTGCCGAAACGACCTATGCCGCAAAGCCAGTGCCTGTGTTTGCCGAAACATACTTTGAAAACCTTGTAAAAAAGGAGCCGGGAAAAGCGCTCAACCATATTTTGCTCGGCCATACATACCTGCGCAGCCAGAAGAACTACGAGGCACGCAAAGCCTTTATGGCCGCTCAGAAGCTTGCGCCCGAGTCCAGCTATATCATGAGCCTGCTTATACAGGTATACCGCCAGGAGCAGAACAGAACGCAGCTTGCCACGGCATTAGAGTGGCTCAAAGACAAAGACCCCGAAAACCTGTACTCGCTGAACCTGTTGTTTAGCGATGAGATGGAAAAAGAGAACTATACCAACGCGGCGACTATCCTAAGCAAGATCGAGCAGACATCTGGCAAAGATGAGAACGTGTATATGAAAAAGCTGCAACTGGCAACCTCAGAAAAGAATGAGGTAGAGATTGTGAAGCTGGCTGACGAGGCATATAAAAAGTTTCCGGAAAACCCTGATTTCGTGAAACTGGAATACCTGATTGAGAAATCAGTGCGGAAGAACAGCAAAACTTCCCTCAACATCCTCCGGGACTTTCTGAAGGCAAACTACCACTACCCACATGCTGAGTTGCTGGCCGAAGACTACTTTCAGAAAGGAGCTGTAACCGACGGCCTTAAGATCTACCAGTCAGCCATAGCCAGAAGACCGGAGGCGGTAGGATACCAGTATAAGATGGGTACGATCTACTCCGGCTTGCAGGATTACAAAAAGGCCGAAGAAGCGTACCGCAAAACGCTCACCACCTCACCCTACATTGGCGATTACTGGGCAGCGCTTGCCAAAACACAAAATACGATCGGCAACAAAGCAGAGGCTGTCAGCTCATACAAAAAAGCCATTTCTTACGAGCCAACCGACTTCAGCAGTATAAAAGAGCTGCGTAAACTGGAGAACAAAAAAGATGTATTCGAGTACTTCCCGGCCGTAGATGTGTATGCGTTAACCAAAGCGGCGCCTGGTGCCGAGGCCTATCCCGAAGACAGAACACTGATCGTTTACGATGAAGTGCAGCGGGTGGTATACAAGAGCGGTGCTTCGGAAGAAAGACGGATATTTGTTATAAAAATGCTGGATGAACAGGGGGTGGACAACTGGAAAGAGTATAGCATTGGCTACAACAGCGACCAGCGCCTGGTAGTAGAGAAAGCGGAAGTGATCAAGAAGAACGGCACCAAAGTGCCGGCCGAGACGAATGGCAACCAGCTTGTTTTCACAAACCTTGAAACCGGTGATGCGATCCATTATACCTATAAACTGGAGAACTATAACAAAGGGCGGCTGGCCTCTCATTTCTGGGACAAATATTACTTTACGCATTTCCTGCCCTACCTCACAACCAAGTATAGCCTGCTGATCTCGCCGGAGGTGAAGTTCCAGTACAAAGTAAGCCAGCAGCCGCTCGAGCCGGTTGTTTCTAAGCCGGATGCAGACTTTAACCTGTATGTATGGGCAAAGGAAAAGCAGGCAGCGCTTAATTCTGAAGACAAAATGCCGGCCCTGGCCGATGTGGGGCAAACGCTTCACCTGACGTCAATCCCGGACTGGAACTATGTGAGCAACTGGTACTCTGACCTGGCTTCTGAGAAAGCGAAAGGAGACTTTGAGGTGAAGGAAGTAGTGGCGGACCTGTTTAAGAATAAAGCCAATCTGACGGAAGAGGCTAAGGTAAAGCTCATCTACGATTACATTATCGAGAACATCAAGTATAGCTCGGTTTCTTTCCGCCAGAGCGGGCTTATACCTCAGAAAGCGTCTACGGTGTTAAATACCCGCATTGGCGACTGCAAAGATGTGTCCACACTTTTTGTGGCCATGTGTAAAGAAGTAGGCATAGAGGCGAGTCTGGTGCTTGTAAACACCCGCGATAACGGCTTGTATGAAATGGACCTGCCTTCTATTGACTTTAACCATTGCATTGCAAAGGTAGAGATGCAGGGCAAGCCATACTACGTGGAGCTGACCTCTAACTACCTGCCTTTCGGTAGCTTGTACAGCGGTATGCTAAACTCCCGCACCCTGGAAATAACAGGAGAGAAAAACACGCAACCTTTATCGCTGGGCTATCTCAACCCGGCTGTCCGGAAGCCAAACAACGTGGTGCGTCAGACCAGGATCAATGTAAAAGACAGAAGCCTGGAGATAAGCGAAACCAACTATAACACGGCTTCGCTGGCCGCTTCCAACAAATCGCGGTATCGCAACATGAGCAGCAAAGAGCGCGAGAAGCAGATACTGGACGGGCTTAAAGCATACTATGCCAATGCCAGCATTTCGAAAGTGGCGTTTAC
Organism: Pontibacter liquoris; assembly: GCF_022758235.1. Classification (NCBI taxonomy): domain Bacteria; kingdom Pseudomonadati; phylum Bacteroidota; class Cytophagia; order Cytophagales; family Hymenobacteraceae; genus Pontibacter; species Pontibacter liquoris. Next base: position 592,179 of record NZ_JALEBG010000003.1, on the reverse strand, counting down.
CGGCCTGGAGGGAACCGCCGATACGGTCCGAAGCAGCATCGATTATACCCTGCAGGATGTTATTACGCAGGTAGGCGGCATGTCGCTGTTTGCGTTGCCCTGGAGCAGCAAAGCCACCGCCAGTGATTTTGTGGTGAATGCAGAACGGGTTTTCCCGATCGATCTTTCCAATGTAAAGTATGCTGATACGGACAAGGAGACCATTACAATCAACATACCGGCAAACAAAGCCCTGGTAGAAGTGCCCAAGACAGTAACCTACGCCTGCGCGTATGCCGAGTATACCTTGTCCTGCAAGCTGGTAAATAAGTCTTTGCAGTTTACCCGTGAGCTGAAGTATAAAGGCGACATCATACCGGCAGCCAAGGTGCAGGAGTTTAGCAACTTCTATAAGAAAGTGATCGAAGCAGATGCCCTCCAGATCGCTTTGAAATAAACCAAGCCGATACTAAAAAAGGGGAGCCGCAAGCTCCCTTTTTTTATTTTAAACGGCATAGCAACTGAGCAGCAAGAGCAACTTGTTGCCTTTTAACTCTTCGAGCGCTTGGTAAAAAGCAGCGGCTTGGTGTATCGTTGTGCTAAGTATAAGCCTGCGGGTGCAGCAAGCAGGAGCCCGGCGCCAGCACAAACTGCCCATTGGTTTTATAAGTAAGAGCCGGTTGAACTATATCCGGGTTAATTTTTTTAAGCAATTATCTTGTACCTTTAGGCCAATATTTTATAAAATAAATTTAAATATCTGCCTAGCCCTAAACGGAGTGGTTTGGCAGTAATGCCGTTTACAGTTCCCCAGATGATAGATAGTCAGGACGAGTTATTTAATGATTTAAAAGCGGTAAGGCAAATTCCGATTGTGCCTACCATGCTGGAGGTTATCTGCCAAACAACCGGAATGGGGTTTGCAGCTGTTGCCCGGGTAACACAAGACAGGTGGCTGGCCTGCAGAGTGCGCGATGAAGTGCAGTTTGGCCTGGCAGAAGGAGAGGAGCTGAAAGTTGAAACTACGCTTTGCAATGAGATAAGAGACCACCGCCAGCCTATCGTTATTGATCATGTAGCCAACGACCCCGCCTACAAGAATCATCACACGCCCCAGATCTATGGGCTTCAAAGCTATATTTCTGTGCCCATTATCCTCAAAGATGGCACCTTTTTCGGAACCCTTTGCGCCATCGATGCCAACCCTGCAAAAGTAAAGAATCCTAAAGTGATCGGCACCTTAACCATGTTTGCCGACCTGTTATCGTTTCATTTACAAAGCCTGGACTTACTGGATCGCAGCTACGAGGCTAACATTGCGTTGCACCATGAAAACCAGAAGCTGGCCAATGTTAACTTCGACCTCGATAGCTTTGTTTACACTGCTTCTCACGACCTGAAGTCGCCCATCGCGAATATCGAAGCGTTACTGGGGATTTTGTCGGATGCTGTTGCCAGAGAAGCGTTGGATAAAGACGAGATCAGACAGATCATAAAGCTGATGTCGGCTTCGCTCAAGCGCTTTGCAGTAACCATCAAAGACCTTACTGCAATTGTAGCGGTGGATAAGAACAGCCACGATGAAATAGTGGAAAAGATAAATGTCTTTGAGATAGTAGAACAGGTAAAGCAAGACCTGCAGAGCCAGATAACAGCGTCTGATGCCACCATTGAGGTGATTTGTGCAGATGAGCCGGTACTTGCGTTTTCAAGAAAGAATTTCAAAAGCATCATCTATAATCTGCTGAGTAACGCGCTCAAGTACCGTTCTCCGGACAGGGTGCCGGCTGTAGTTATAAAGCTGGAGAAGGTTGGCGGGGAAACACGTCTTTCCGTTTCAGATAACGGCCTGGGAATTACGGCAGGAAAAGAAGAGAAGGTTTTCACCATGTTCAAACGCTTTCACGACCATATCGAAGGAAGTGGCCTTGGCTTATACATCGTGAAAAGAATGATAGACAATGTGAAAGGCCGCATTGAAGTGAACAGTACCGTTAACCAAGGCACTACGTTTACCATGATCTTTGCCGATGCCGGGCAAACAGTTTCGGAGAGGGGCTAATGGAATTGGCTAAGAAAAGGCGGGTTTTTAAGGCCTTATTCATTGGCCACCAGTGCTAAAATGAAGTAAAAGGGCAGTATTAAAAACGGGAAAGTTCTTTTTACGATTTAAGGCACAGAGAACGGATTGTATCGGGCAAGGCCAGGATGTATAGTTCTAAAGTTTATACAAACACAGAAGTTGAACCTTGCACAAAGGTTTCTACGAAGGACATTATCCTGCCTTTTGCCTGGAAGCAGTTAGGGGCTGCTTTATTCATTTTTATTGAGTTCTTCTGCAAGCCCGATAAGAAGCCCTTCGGTTCCGCGAATGTAACATAGCCGATAAGCATCCTTATACTGCACCACTTCACCGACCAGCTGGGCACCGTGCTTGCTTAGCCTGGTTACCATTTCATCAATATCTTCAACAGTGAACATGACACGCAGGTAGCCAAGAGAGTTTACAGGGGCGCTGCGGTGATCTGAGATAGCAGGAGGAGTGAGAAATTGTGAAAGCTCAAGACGGCTATGACCATCAGGCGTAACCATCATCGCAATCTCTACGCATTGAGATCCCAGCCCGGTAACACGACCGGCCCATTCTCCTTCGACTGTGCCTCTCCCCTCAAGCTTCAAACCTATCTCGGTGAAAAAGGTGATGGCATTATCAAGGGATTCTACCACAATGCCGACATTGTCCATTCTTTTTAAGTTGTTATATGTCATAGCTTTAAATTCTATATATGATAATTTTATTATCTCTATTCAAAGCTTTCCTCAATAACCTTTACTCTCCTAGAGTCTCTGTCATCGAGTTGGCATAACGTTTCATACTTAAGGTGAGCGCAGCGTTGCTTGTATGCGGGTTGGCAGGCGTATTTCTTTCTAATAGGTGAGTAACGCTAAGTTATCACCTGTGAGGTTATGTACATTCGCTGTTATTTTCTCGATGTCCCAATTCCACCATTGTAGCTCCAAAAGCTTCTGAACCTGTTCATCGGTAAAGCGTTTTCGTATTTCTTTTGCCGGATTCCCACCTACAATAGTATAAGGCTCCACGTCTTTTGTGACAATCGAATGGGCCGCTATTATTGCCCCATCACCTATTTTCACTCCTGCCATGATAGTTGCCTTATGTCCAATCCAGACATCGTTACCAACTTCTGTGTCTCCCTTGCTTGGGTAAGACTTCCCTTGCATTGCATCTCTCCAGTCATTGCCAAAGATGGCAAAAGGATAAGAAGAGATAGCCCCGGTTAAATGGTTTGCCCCATTCATGATGAATGTAACACCTGAAGCAATCATGCAAAACTTGCCAATTACAAGCTTATCACCAATGAAATCAAAATGATACTTGACGTTTTTCTCAAAGTTGTAGACGTCTTCAAAATCATCATAATAGGTATAATCGCCGACAATTATGTTTGGCCTAGTTATGATATTCTTCAAAAAACAAAGCCTGTTATAATGCTCCAATGGAAAACGAGTATCCTTATCCGGGCCTGGCATCACTTCCTTATAAATTTATTTTTATGTCAACGGGCTCATGAAAACGGCGGCCAAGACTGCCGTTTTCACAATGTTGGTAGTAGTTTTAATTACGCTGTAAATTAAAATAGTCCCAGGCTGCTTTAGAAATATCAGCAATGATTCTTTCGTTCGTGTCTGAATCTTCCTTCGAGTTGGATACAAAAACGCTGATAAAGAAGTGTTCTCCATTGGGTAAAAAGACAATGCCAATATCATTGACGGCAGCTGTTATCCCGGTTGTTTTATTTTTTCCGGACGAACCGGTCTTATGAGCCACAACAGTGCCCTCTGGCAAACGCCCTTTTAATCTATTTTTACCTGTTTCGTTTTCTCTCATCTCTTTCCAAACAAAGTCATAGCTTTTGGAGGAAAGTAGTTTTTTCTTATTGAAATAAAAGGCTTCTAAAACGTTATTGGCAGCTTTTGGGGTTGTCCAGTTTTGGAATTGCAGGTCCCAGTTATTCTGCATCACTTCTTCATTTATTTTTATTGAAATATCTTTGAAGTTGTTTCTTGCAAAGTACTTTTCAACTGCCTGAGGTCCGCCAAGAAGCCTTAACAGCGCATCACACCCCACATTATCGCTGTTGGAAACAGTATAGCTTATAATTTCAGCGAGTGGCAGCGTGGCTCCATTCGGGTACTTTTCTCGGAGGGGGCTATGAAGGCCAGGCAACAAGTCTTTCTTCTCAATTTTGATTTTTTGGTCAAGCGACAACCTTCCTTTATCGACTTGGGATAAGACGGCTAAGGCGATATGAAATTTGAACACACTTTGCATGGGAAAGTGCCTTTCGCCATTTATTGATAAAGTGTCTTTACCATTACTGCCAATAATTGAAACACCAACAGTTGCATCCTTTTTCGAAATGATTTGGTGAATTTTCTCTCGCAAAGAATCTGACGTTTGGGCCGATGTCTGAGACACGAGAAATACTAGTAGCGCAGTTGCTAAGGCAAATACTCGAAGCATGTTTTGGGTATGTGAATGTTGTTAAATGTCTGCAAAAATTACCACCAACGTACTTGGCTAAACGTTTGTGGAGCTAACGTTTAGGTGTGGTTAGCGCTTAGCTTTTTAACTACTATATAAACGGAACTGTACTTCCACTATCCTCCCAAATCAGGCAGCTATACGGAACTGAATTACCGAATATACCATGTAGTGCTGTTTAGCAGCACCCTATTTTCCCACCGAAGTAAACCGGAAAAAAGTCCCTAGCGGTAATTTCCGCTCACCGCGATCGTGCAGGTATAGCTCACCCAGTTCTTCGTTCTGCACCATGTCGCCAAATGTGCCGCGCAGCAGGTTGTCGAGCACCATGGCCGAGAAGCCCATCGAATAAAGGTTGATCAAAAGGAAATAATCGGTGCCGTCCAGCATCTCGCGACACAGCTTGATCATCTCGTTCAGTTCGTCTTCCAGTTGCCATTTCTCACCGTTCGGGCCGCGGCCGTAGCTGGGCGGGTCCAGGATGATGCCATTATAGGTGTTGCCCCGTTTCACTTCGCGGCGCGCATACTTCATAGCATCTTCCACAATCCAGCGCACATTGTCCAGGTTACTGGCTTCCATGTTGTCGCGGGCCCAGAAGTTCACCTGCTTTATCGAGTCGAGGTGGGTTACGTCGGCGCCTGCAGCTTTGGCGGCCAGCGTGGCAGCACCGGTGTAGGCAAACATGTTCAGCACTTTGGGCTGCGGCGTTTTCAGCTGGCGGGTGGTATCGTAAATAAATTTCCAGTTGCTGTCCTGCTCCGGAAACAGGCCCACATGCTTAAACGAGGAAAGGCCCAGCCGGAAGCGCAGTTTCAGGTCGTTATACTTGTAATCGATGTACCATTGCTCGGGCATTCCTTTCTTCAGGTTCCACTGGCCTTTTTCCTGGCTGCCTTTGTCGCGGGTAAACGTAGCATTGGCCAGGCGCTGCCACTCCTGCTCGGGCAGGTGCTTGTCCCAAATGGCCTGCGGCTCCGGGCGCGCTATGTAATGAGGGCCAAAGCGTTCCAGCTTCTCAAAGTTTCCAGAATCCACCAATTCATAGTCTGCCCAGTTTTCTGTTGTAAGAAAGGAATACATATCTTTGTGTTTTATTTAAGGCGGCGTGCCATGCAAAGCAAAAGTACGACTTATCCGCCGAATCAGAAAAAGGCACGTTGCAGCCGTTTTAATTGTTACACCTACTATGGCCATAACCTTTTATAAATACCAGGGCACCGGCAACGACTTTGTGATGGTGGATAACCGCAAAGGCCAGTTTCCGGCTGATGACGAACAATTTGTAAAGTACCTCTGCGATCGCCGCACTGGCATTGGTGCCGACGGGCTTATACTTCTGCAGGACCACCCCGACTACGATTTTGAGATGGTCTACTATAATGCCGACGGGCGGGTGGGCTCTATGTGCGGCAACGGCGCGCGCTGTGCTGTCCGGTTCGCCCGGCATGTAGGAGTGATCGAGGATGTGGCCTGCTTTCTGGCGGCCGACGGCGAGCACCAGGCCAGCGTAGAGCGGGACCTGATCCAGCTGAAGATGAACGATGTGCAGCAGGTGGAGCGCATCGGCGAGGATTATTACCTGAATACCGGCTCCCCGCACTACGTGCGCTTTGTAGACGATGTGCAGGCACTGGATGTGTACAAAGAAGGACGCGCCATCCGCTACAACGACCGGTTTGCTGCAGTAGGCACCAACGTAAACTTTGTGCAGCAGATAGGCGAGAACGAGATATTTGTGCGCACCTATGAACGCGGCGTAGAAGATGAAACGCTTTCCTGCGGAACCGGCGTAACCGCTGCGGCGCTTGTGGCCAGCCTCAGGGGCATGCAGAGCCCGGTAAAGGTACAGGTGCTGGGCGGCGAGCTGCAAGTAGCCTTTGAGCAGGCGGCTAACGGCAGTTTTAAGTATATATACCTTAACGGTCCGGCCAAGCAGGTGTTTACCGGTGTGGTGCCCCTGGAGGTAAAAGTAGTATAACCCGCGTGTTTCTCAGCTCCCAAAAAACATACCTGCGCGCCCTGGAGCCCGATGACCTGGATTTCCTGTATGCCCTGGAAAATGATACGGCTGTCTGGCACATTGGCAATACGGTGGCGCCCTACGCCAAGTATGTACTGGCGCAATACCTTCAGAACGCAGGCCAGGATATTTATACGGCCCGGCAGCTGCGCTTCGTTATCTGCAGCAAAAGCCACCAGGCCGTCGGCGCTATCGATATTTTTGATTTTGAGCCGTTGCATCAACGGGCGGGCATCGGCATTGTGATAGACGGCCCGCATCGGGGCAACGGGCATGCCGCTGAAGCCCTGGACCTGCTGCTGCACTACTGCCGCCATACCTTGCAACTGCACCAGGTATACTGCACCGTTACGGCCGGCAACACGGCAAGTATAAAGCTCTTTCAAAAGTGCGGCTTTGCCGAGGTGGGTGTGCGCCGCGACTGGCTCAAAACACCCGAGGGCTGGGAAGATGCCCATGAGTTCCAGCGCTTGTTATAGCCGGCAGTTTGCTGAACTTCTGCGCTGTTTCTGTAGTTTTAATCTATTGGGTGCCTGCCACAATGCCACCGGCTGCCCTTTATGACATAGCTTTTTAAACCCTGGAAGTATAGATAGCAGATTAACTATATGTTTCCGGTAATTTTGGCAGGTACAAGTACGGCCTGTTTTTATGGTATTGTTTTAGTAAGAATATTCGAATCTCAGAAAAACAACTTATTTTTGACGGGATCGCAAACGAAGCCTTTCATTTTAGAACAACATACAGATGTTTGATTTTTTCGGTAAAACCGTTGCCAAAATATTCGGTACAAAATCCGACAGAGACATTAAGGAAGTATTGCCTTATGTTTCTAAAATAAACGAAGAATACGCCAAGCTCTCCGGCTTGACCGATGATCAGCTGCGCCAGAAAACGCAGGAGATCAAGCAGGTCATTGACGAGCGCTTAAAGCCGATCGACGACCGGATTGCCGGCCTGCACAAGCGTATTGCCGAGGAAACAGAGCTGAACATCGTGCAGAAGGAGAGCCTTTTTTCGGAAATTGATGAGCTGGAAAAGCAGCGCAACAAAGACCTGGAAGGCGTGCTGATGGAAGTGCTGCCCGTAGCGTTTGCCATTGTAAAAGAAACAGCCCGCCGCTGGAAAGAGAACGGTCAGATGGTGGTAACCGCCACGGAGCTGGACAGGTCTTTTGCAGCCAAAAAGCCTAACGTGCAGATTGACGGTGACAAGGCTGTCTGGCTGAACAAGTGGCTGGCTGCCGGTGCCGAGATTACCTGGGATATGTTGCACTACGATGTGCAGCTGATTGGCGGCATTGTGCTGCACCAGGGTAAAATTGCCGAGATGGCCACAGGTGAAGGTAAAACACTGGTTGCTACGCTCCCGGCTTTCCTTAATGCCCTGGCCAAGCGCGGCGTGCACGTGGTAACTGTGAACGATTACCTGGCCAAGCGTGACTCGGAGTGGGTAGGCCCGCTGTTCGAGTTCCATGGACTCACCATCGATTGTATCGACAAGCACCAGCCAAACTCCGAAGCCCGCCGCAATGCATACCGTGCCGATATCACCTACGGTACCAACAACGAGTTCGGCTTCGATTACCTGCGCGACAACATGAGCCGCGACCCGCAGGACCTCGTGCAGCGCAAGCACCACTATGCCATGGTCGATGAGGTGGACTCCGTTCTGATCGACGATGCCCGTACGCCGCTGATTATTTCAGGCCCAGTGCCGCGTGGCGATGAGCACGAGTTTTACCAGCTCAAGCCGCGAATTTCCATGCTGGTAGATGCCCAGCGCAAAGTAGTAAACAACTTTTTGACCGAGGCCAAGCGCCTGATCAAAGAAGGCGATACCAAAGAAGGGGGCGTGTCTTTGTTCCGGGCCTACCGTGGCCTGCCTAAGAGCAAGCCGCTGATCAAGTTCCTGAGCGAGCAGGGAAACCGTGCCATCCTGCAGAAAACAGAGAACTTTTACCTGCAGGACAACTCCCGCCAGATGCCGGAAGCCGATGAGCCGCTCTACTTCACCATCGACGAAAAGCACAACCAGATCGAGCTGACCGAAAAAGGCATTGACCTGATCACGGGTCAGGGCGAAGATCCGAACTTCTTCATCATGCCTGATATTGGCACCGAGATCGCCAATATTGAAAACAACAAGACGCTTTCGCACGAAGAGCAGGTGCACGCCAAAGAGCAGCTGATCTCTGATTTCCAGGAGAAGTCAAAGCGTATCCATACGATTAACCAGCTGCTGAAGGCGTATACGCTGTTCGAGAAGGACACCGAGTATATCGTAACGCCGGACCAGAAGGTAAAGATCGTGGACGAGCAGACGGGCCGCGTAATGGAAGGCCGCCGCTACTCCGACGGACTGCACCAGGCCATTGAGGCAAAAGAGAACGTGAAGGTAGAGGATGCTACGCAGACCTACGCCACCGTTACCCTGCAGAACTACTTCCGCATGTACCACAAGCTTTCGGGTATGACGGGTACGGCCGAAACAGAAGCCGGTGAGTTCTGGGAGATCTATAAACTGGACGTGGTGGTAATCCCGACCAACCGTTCTATCCAGCGAAACGACGAGCACGACAAGGTATTTAAAACCGTGCGCGAGAAGTATAACGCCGTAGTGGACGAGATTGTGGAGCTGACCGAGAAAGGCCGTCCGGTGCTGGTAGGTACCACGTCAGTAGAGATATCGGAACTGCTGAGCCGCATGCTTAAGCTGCGCAACATCAAGCACCAGGTCCTCAACGCCAAAATGCACCAGAAAGAGGCCGAGATCGTGGCCGAAGCCGGTAAGCCCAGCACCGTGACCATTGCCACCAACATGGCCGGCCGTGGTACCGATATCAAGCTGACGCCGGAATCCAAAGCGGCCGGTGGTCTGGCCATTGTGGGTACCGAGCGCCACGAATCCCGCCGCGTAGACCGCCAGCTGCGTGGCCGTGCCGGCCGCCAGGGCGACCCGGGCTCTTCGCAGTTCTTCGTATCCTTGGAAGATAACCTGATGCGCCTCTTCGGCTCTGACCGTATTGCCCGCCTCATGGACCGTATGGGCCTGGAGGAAGGCGAAGTGATCCAGCACTCGATGATCACCAACTCTATTGAGCGTGCGCAGAAGAAAGTGGAAGAAAACAACTTCGGGCAGCGCAAGCGCCTGCTGGAGTATGACGACGTGATGAACGCCCAGCGCGAGGTAGTATACAAGCGCCGCCGCAACGCCCTGTATGGCGAACGTCTGGAGCTTGATATCTGGAACATGATCTACGATATCAGCGAAGACGTGGTGGCCAGCTACAAGAACATCAACGATTACGAGAACTTCCAGCTGCACCTGATCCGCGTGTTCGGCTTTGAGCCAACCATTACTGACGAGGAGTTCCGCAATGGCCAGGCAAACCAGCTGTCCGAGCGCCTTTACAACGAGGCCCTGAATTTCTACCTGAACCGGAATAAGCAAACTGCTGCCCAGGCCTATCCGATTATTGCCGACATTCACCAGAACCGTGGGCCGATGATCGAGAACGTGGCCGTGCCGTTTACCGATGGCAAGCGCCAGCTGGCGGCTGTCGCCAACCTGACCAAAGCCTACGAAACGCATGGCATGGAGCTGCTCCGTTCAATGGAGAAGATGATCACGCTGGGCACCATCGACCAGGCCTGGACAGACCACCTGCGCCAGATGGACGACCTGAAGCAAAGTGTGCAGAACGCGGTATACGAGCAGAAAGACCCGCTGTTGATCTATAAGTTCGAATCGTTTGAGCTGTTTAAGCGCATGATCGGCAAAGTGAACGAAGAGACCATCAACTTCCTGTTCCATGCTTTTATTCCGATCCAGGCACCCGAGCAGGTACAGGTACCGCGTCCGCAGCCTGCGCCAAAAGCACCCGTGCTGAAAGAGCAGAAAGCCGCCGTGCATTCGTCGCTCGAAGACGAAAGCGGCCATACTTCAGCGCCTGCCGCCGAACCGGAGCGCATCCTGCCGGCACATTCGCAGAAAGTAGCCGGCCGCAACGACCGCGTGAGCGTACAGTACCTGGACGGCCGCGTAGTGAAGGACGTGAAGTATAAAACAGTGGAAGAGGACCTGCTCCACAACCGCTGCGTATTAATAGACGAGGAATAAAAACAGGGGCAGCCACTACCCGGATTACGGCGCAGTGGCTGCTTTCCATTTATCAAACAGAGAAGGATGTAAGAGAAAGAAAGCCTTTCCGCTTATGTCCTTTCTCTTTTTAGCAACGATGATGGCCGGAGACGAACTTGCCCTGCACATAGATCATACCCTGTTACGGGCCGATGCGACAGCCGACCAGATTGCGCAGCTTTGCGACGAAGCCCGCAGCTATGGCTTTGCGGCCGTTTGCGTGCCGCCCTGCTACGTGCAGTTGGTCAAAGAGCGGCTGGGCCCGGGCACACTGGTGAAAATTGCCACCGTGGTAGGGTTTCCGCTGGGCTATCAGCATGCCAAGGTAAAGCTCCTGGAAGCACACCAGGCTGTGGCCGATGGCGCTACTGAAGTAGACGTGGTGATGAATATCGCAGCGTTTAAATCCGGCAAATACGAGGAGGTGAGAACCGAACTGGCGGATCTGGCAGATTTCTGCCATCTGCAGAACGCAGAGCTGAAAGTGATTATCGAAACAGCCCTGCTGAACCAGGAGGAGATCGTGCAGGCCTGCGAACTCTGTGCGGCAGCAGGCGCCGATTATGTAAAGACCTCTACAGGCTTTGCCTCGAAAGGAGCCACAGTAGAAGATGTGAAGCTGATGCGCCGCGTGTTGCCCGCTCAGGTTAAAATAAAGGCTGCCGGTGGCATCAAAACATTTGCTGCTGCCGAGGCGTTAATCAATGCTGGTGCCGACAGAATAGGATGTTCGGCCAGCATTCAGATCGTTACCCATGAACAGAATAGCTAGTATTTTACTCCCGCTTGTTTTAGTATTCACCATGTCCTGCGCCTCTTCGGCAGGCAGGGCAGGCAGCGAAACAGGGACAGGCAAAGGCAACAGCACCGAAAAGGTAAAAGAAGACCTGAGCCAGTACCGCCCCAAATACCCGTTGCCTGCAGAAGGCGCCGCTGCAAAGCTGGCTCCCACGCACCAGGTAAACGACCAGGTAGCCGTGCTGATGGACACCGTAGCCGCCGTAAACAGGAATATCAAGTATGCCCAAGGCTATCGCATACTGGCTTATAATGGCTCTGAGCGCCAGGCCGTAATGAACCTGCGCAAAGCCATTATCGGGCGGGTGCCGGACGAAAAAGATTACCTGACCTACCAGCAGCCTAACTTTCGCCTCAAGTTCGGCGATTTTTTCAGCCGCGTAGAGGCCCAGCAGATACTCAACCAGATACAGGACCTGATTCCCAACGCCCAGATCGTGCCCGACCAGATCAACATCAACAAAAGGCACTAAGAGCTAAAAATAACAGTCTTGAAGAACGTTGCAGCCAGCCAGGTTCGCAACGTTTTTTATTTTTGCTACCTTTAGTCGGGTGTTGTTCCGAAACTGCGCAGCGGTTTATACTGAGCAGCAGGCCTGCATCGACACCAGCTTACCACACCCCTCTATCAGCCTTTTAGAAATGAGTAGTATAACTAAAATAAAACAGCTCGCCCATACTTACGCCACGGACACCGTACAGGTGCGCCGCCATCTGCATGCCAACCCCGAGCTCTCGTTTGAAGAGCACAACACAGCTGCCTATGTGGAGCAGGTATTAACGGGCTACGGCCTGCAGCCCCAACGCATGGCTGGCACAGGCGTGGTAGCCATGCTGGAGGGCCGGAACCCCGGAAAGAAAACCATTGCACTTCGGGCTGACCTGGATGCGCTGCCTATAGTTGAAGCGAATGAAGTAAACTATAGATCGAAAAACAAGGGGGTGATGCACGCCTGCGGGCATGATGTGCACACGGCGTCGCTGCTGGGCGCAGCGCGTATCCTGCAGGAATTGCGGAACGATTTTGAAGGAACTGTGAAGCTGGTGTTTCAACCCGGTGAGGAAAAGTTTCCGGGAGGCGCTTCGCTTATGATCCGGGAAGGGGTGCTGCAGAATCCGGCGCCGGCCGGCATTATCGGGCAGCATGTTTTTCCGCTGTTGCCGGCGGGCAAGGTCGGGTTCCGGTCGGGCATGTACATGGCCAGTGCCGATGAAATATATATTACCGTAAAAGGCAAAGGGGGCCATGCTGCCATGCCCGAAATGAACGTGGACCCGGTGCTCATCGCTTCGCACCTTATCGTTGCCTTGCAGCAGATCGTGAGCCGCCATGCCAGCCCCAAGGTGCCCACGGTATTGTCGTTTGGCAAAGTAGAGGCCAAGGGAGCTACCAACGTCATCCCCAATGAGGTAAAACTGGAAGGCACGTTCCGGACCATGAACGAAGTATGGCGCAAAGAAGCCCACCAGCGCATCCGTAAACTGGCCGAAGGCCTCTGCGAAAGTATGGGTGGCAGCTGCGATATCGATATAAAGAACGGGTATCCCTTCCTCCAAAACGATCCGGAGCTTACCGCCATTGCACGTGCCGCGGCCGTGGCTTACCTGGGCGAGGAGAACGTGACCGACCTGGATCTATGGATGGGCGCCGAAGATTTTGCATATTACTCGCAGCAGGTGCCGGCCTGCTTCTACCGGCTGGGCACCCGCAACGAGGCGCGCGGCATCGTTGCGGGCGTGCATACCCCCACCTTCGATATCGACGAAACAGCCCTGGAAACCAGCATTGGCCTGATGGCTTTTGTGGCACTGCAGGAACTGGAAGCATGCTAACAAGTATTAGCGGCCTTTGAGGGAAGACTGGAAGGAAGATGCTTTTATAGGGAGGCAGCAAGTATAGCCGCTAACCACTTACTAAACACATAACATTGGGCGTAGTATGGCTGCAAATCTGCCTTCTTTTGCTGTTCTGAAACAAACCTGCGCGCTGCTGCTGCTGGCGCTGTTGCCGCTGCTGGGCCGGGCACAAAGCAAGCGCACGGCGCCTGCCGCCCTTTGGCCCGAGCTGCAGCTGAGTTATGGCGTGGGCAGCAGCGGCCATTTTTTCCTCTGGAACCAGTACCGCATCAACACCGACGAAGCCTACAACGACCTGACCCGGAGAGGCCCCCTGAGCCACTTTGAGCGGATAGAGCTGACCCTGGGCTACGAACATACGTTCTCGGCGCACTGGCGGGGTGGCGCCCTGGTGCGGTATGCCGCAGAGAATTATCCTAAAACGGGTTTTTACACCTTGTTCCTGCGTCATAACGGCCAGATCGGCAATGTATACTTTAACAAGCAGGCCCTGTTTGCCTATGCCCACCGTGAGGCGCAGCAGGCCGTGGGGCAGTTTCTGCTGAAGGCAGAAGCCGGCAGGCGCTTTCCGGTGGGGCAGCAATTTTTAACACCTGTTGTAAGTTATGAAGTGATGTTGCTGCAGGAGTTTAACCAAGACAAAACAGCCCCACGCGACGAGCGCATCGTGGACCGCACCCGGTTGCAGCTGGGCCTTACGTATGAGCTGACAGAAAAGCTACGCCTCACGCCCTACGTGCTGCGGCAAACGGATTACTATTATGTGTTGATTCCGCCTGTGTATGACGAACTGGGGCAGCTGCAGAAAGACGGCTATACTTCCGCGCGCAACCGTATTACGCCGGTAGTGGGCCTGGAGCTGAAGTATAGTTTACACACAGCGCCAAACACCGCCAGTATTACCTACTAAACAACATAACACGGTAAGAACGTCAGGGTAGGAGCGTATATAGTATAAGTATAATGACATTTTTTCAGTAAAAACAGTCAGAAATGCGCTTGGTATAGTTTTTACGATAGCAAAGGTGTAATTGAATTTCAAACAAAAAGAAAGGAGATAACCATGGCACTAAGTAAATACAATGGCATGCAGGACACCATGCCAAACACATTCAGCGCAATGCTCGACAGGTTCTTTAACGAGTCTGTTAACTCCCGCAACTTCTCGGACTTTACGCCGCATGTAGATGCCTGCGAAACCGACAAGAGTTTTGAAATAGAACTGGCTTTGCCAGGCGTGAAACGAGACGATATCAACATTGATTTCCAGGAAGGAAAGCTCACCATTACCGGCGAGCGCAGGCTGGAAAAGAAAGAAGACGGAAGACGCTACCACATGCTCGAAACACAGTATGGCGCGTTTAGCAGAACCTTTTATCTGCCCGACAACGTGAATCCGGATAAGATCAAAGCCAGGCTGGAGGATGGTGTGCTGCAGGTGAGCGTGCCCAAAGATGAGCATAAGACCATGAAGCGGCAGATCAGCATTGCTGCGCCGGAGGAGAACAAAGAAAAGAACGTTACTAAAAAAGTATCCGCCGAGGCAGACGGAAAAGCCAAAGCTTAAAAAAATAAAAGGAAATCAGAAAGAGGCCGATACTTGGCCTCTTTTTTGTTATTTACAACCTAGTATGCTGACAATAATCGGTTTACACCATACTACCGTATACTTGATTAGCGTTAACTTATAGTATATAGGCAGTCCTTAATATTCATAAATCAGTTCACATAATTTCATGAAGACGAAACAATTTATTGCTGGCATCACACTGTCTGCTATACTGGGCGGCGGCGTGGCCGTTGGTAGCTATAAGCTGCTGGAAGATGAAGTGGTTACAACCCAGGTACCCGGAGAGCAGTACCCAACCGTGCGCTATACCAGCGACATGCGCAGCAGCAACACCATCGTGCCGGAAGGCCTTAATTTTGTAAAAGCAGCACAGGTATCAACCCCGGCCGTGGTGCACGTGATGACCGAATACTCGGCCCAGGCTACAGCAGATAGCGGTACGCCCATGGACCCATTCCTGCGCGAGTTCTTTGGCGACGGGTTTGGCGAACGGGTGCCCCGCGGGCCCCAGATGGCATCCGGTTCGGGTGTGATCATTGCCTCTAACGGCTATATTGTTACCAACAACCACGTGATCGACAAAGCCGACAAGATCAAGGTGGTGATGGACGATAAGCGCACCTACGAAGCCACGCTGGTAGGCGCAGACCCTACTACCGATATTGCGCTTATCAAAGTAAACGCCGACAAGCTGCCGGTGATCCGTTACGGAAACTCAGATGACCTGCAGGTAGGCGAATGGGTGCTGGCCGTGGGCAACCCGCTGAACCTGAACTCTACTGTAACAGCGGGTATAGTGAGTGCCAAAGCCCGTAATATCAACATCCTGCGAACCAGTGCCAACCGCGATATGAGCATTGAGTCTTTTATTCAGACGGATGCGGCCGTGAACCCTGGCAACAGTGGCGGTGCCCTGGTGAACCTGAACGGCGACCTGGTAGGCATTAACACCGCTATAGCTTCACAGACTGGTTCATTTGCCGGTTATTCATTTGCGGTGCCTTCTTCTATTGTCAGCAAGGTAGTAGACGACCTGCTGAAGTATGGCGAAGTGCAGCGGGCGTTGCTGGGCGCTACAATTCAGGAGGTGGATGCTACCCTGGCCAAGGATAAAGATCTGAAAACCCTGAACGGCGTGTACATTGCCGGTGTGGAAGAGAAGAGCGGCGCCAAAGAAGCAGGCCTGAAAACAGGCGATGTGGTGACCGGAATCAATGGCGTGGCAATTACGCACTCTTCGCAGTTGCTGGAGCAGGTAGCCCGCTACCGCCCTGGCGACAAGGTAAAAGTAACTTACCTGCGCGATGGCAAAGAGCGTACAGCCAACGTAACGCTCAAGAACCTGAACAACAGCACCGAACTGGTAAAGCGCAGCAATGCCAAAGCCATTGCGTTCGATGGGGCTACCTTTGATCCGGTGAGCAAGCAGGAAATGAACAAGCTGGGCATCGATGGCGGTGCCCGCATTGCCGGTGTAAAGAACAGCAAGTTCCGCGATACCGGTATGAAAGATGGCTTCATCATTACCCGCATTGATAAGTATGAGGTGAACCAGCCGGCCGATGTGCAGAAATACCTCGAAGGCTTTGATAACGGTGTGGTATACATCGAGGGCGTGTATCCTGATGGGCTGAAGGCCTATTACCCGATCGGAAAGTAATAACAAATCAACCCTTTACAAGTGAGAAAGCTTCTGCTAAGTAGCAGAAGCTTTTTTATTTTTTTAGCTTTGTAACAGACCCCTAACCGTAAACGATAGAATCATGAAGCAAACCATAGACCAGCTCCCGCTTACAAAAGAGATTGCCGACGTGCTGCAGCAACTTGGCATTAAGGATGTGAACCCTGCCTACAGCACCGGCCTTGCCTGGGGCGGGCAGGAGGGCCGCGCTACCCGCCAGATTTATTCTCCCGCGGACGGCAACCTGATTGCAACGGTAAGCATGGCTTCCGAAGAAGATTACGAGCACATGGTGGAAACCGCACAGCAGGCTTTTAAAGTATGGCGCACGGTGCCTGCGCCCAAGCGCGGCGAAATAGTACGGCAGATAGGCCAGAAACTCCGCGAGCACAAAGAGGCGCTGGGCAAGTTGGTAAGCTATGAAATGGGCAAGATCCTGCAGGAAGGCCTGGGCGAAGTGCAGGAAATGATCGATATTTGCGACTTTGCCGTTGGCCTGTCGCGGCAGCTGCACGGCTACACTATGCACTCCGAGCGCCCGCAGCACCGCATGTATGAGCAGTACCACCCGCTGGGCGTGGTAGGAGTTATTTCGGCCTTTAACTTTCCGGTGGCTGTCTGGAGCTGGAACACGATGCTGGGCGTGGTGTGCGGCGACGTGATTGTTTGGAAACCATCCGAAAAAACACCGCTTTCCGCTATTGCCTGCCAGCACATTATCCGCGATGTATTGGCAGACAACGAACTGCCCGAAGGCATCTTTAACCTGGTAGTGGGCGATGCCACGATCGGCAGCCTGATGAGCCACGACAGCCGCCTGCCGCTCGTGTCAGCGACCGGCTCTACGCGCATGGGCAAAAAAGTAGGCGAAGCCGTGGGTGCCCGCCTGGGCAAATCGCTGCTGGAGCTGGGTGGTAACAACGCCATCATTATGACGGAACATGCCGACATCGAAATGGCCCTGGGTGCTGTGGTGTTCGGTGCCGTAGGTACCTGCGGCCAGCGCTGCACCTCTACCCGCCGCCTTATTATCCACGAAAACATATACGAGCAGGTGAAAGAGCGCCTGGCCCGTATTTATCCTAAACTGCCCATCGGCCACCCCCTGGACAGCACCACGCTGGTAGGCCCGCTCATCGACAAGGATGCGGTGGCGTCATTCCTGAATGCGCTGGAACATGTGCAACAGGAGGGCGGCAAGCTGGTAGTAGGCGGCCAGGTGCTGGAAGGCGAGAGCTATGAAACCGGCACTTATGTAACGCCGGCCATTGTAGAGGCCGAAAACGCATTTGAGATGGTGCAGGAAGAAACATTTGCCCCCATCCTGTACCTGATCAAGTATAGCGGCGAGGTAGAAAATGCCATTGCACTGCAGAACGGCGTGCGCCAGGGCTTATCGTCTTCCATTTTCTCGACCAATCTGCTGGAAACGGAAGCATTCCTGAGCCACCTGGGCTCCGACTGTGGCATTGCCAACGTGAACATCGGTACGTCCGGTGCCGAGATCGGCGGTGCTTTTGGCGGAGAGAAAGAAACAGGCGGCGGTCGTGAGTCTGGCTCCGATGCCTGGCGCGTATACATGCGCCGCCAGACCAACACCCTCAACTACAGCCGCCAGATGCCGCTGGCCCAGGGTATCAAATTTGATATTATGGACTAAGCAGCCGCTTGCCCGGGCGCATGATAGGTGCTGCCCTGAAGTATAACAAAAACGCCGGCCCCGAACAGGGCTGGCGTTTTTTTTATACAGCTGTTTATACTTCCGGCATGGTTCGGACCAGTACTTTTTGCGGACTGTTCGTCCATACTTTGGCCCCCTGGCGGGCGGGTTGATCTGGTAAAAATGGCTATTAACGTCTGCTTTCGGGCTGAAAGTATAAATAAGCAACACTAAAAAATAATTTTTCGCAACTTCATGCAACCTCCCGCAAACCCTTTTGTCTTTAGCTTGAATTTGGATGAAAGGGGGATGAAATGATAGAAAAGAAAAAGCCATGAGCACACGGCAAGTATAAGCAAGCAAACGGAATCAAACCTTGGAGACACTCAGCTATCAGGATGTTAACCATCACGTAATTAACCGTTGTAAAAGCGGGGATAACCGTGCGCAGTATGAGCTGTATAAACTCTACTCCAAGGCCATGTTTAACGTGAGCATGCGTATTACCAACGACTATGCCGAAGCCGAAGACGTGCTGCAGGAGGCTTTTATCAGTGCTTTTAAAAACCTGCATTCCTACAAAGCCGAAGCCTCGTTCGGGAGCTGGCTCAAAAAGATCGTGGTAAATGCGGCCATCAATGCTGTGCGCAAACGGCGCGCAGAACTCGTGCCCATGGATGAGCGCACCGCAGGAGAAATTGCCGACGAGGTGTATGACGACGATACCGACTGGCAGGTGGAAAAGGTCCGGCGGGGCATCCAGAAATTGCCGGATGGCTACCGTGTGGTGCTGAGCTTATACTTGCTGGAGGGTTACGACCATGCCGAGATCGGGGAGATTTTGGGCATAAGCGAATCGACCTCCAAATCGCAGTATAGCCGCGCTAAAAAGAAACTGATAGAAATAATGCAGGAACCCATGCTGGTTGCCTAGCAAATTATAAGCAAGTATACCCATGAAGGATAAGTTAAAAGAGTTTGTGCAGGAGCACCGGGATGAATTCGACAGGTTCGAGCCCCGGGCAGAGCTGTGGCAGGAGATCTGCCCGGAGCTGCCGGCTGCAGGAAAAGAGGCCAAGGTTATCAACATCAAATTTGGTGAAAGAGCCAGCTTTAGTGCCGACTTCCTGTTCATGCGCATTGCGGCTGCCATCCTGCTGCTGTTTGCCTGCGGCCTTACCCTGTTTTTGACAAAGCACAATACGCCGCAAGCCACTCAGACCATTGCCTTTACCAGTCAGAACAAGCTGCAGAAGATTGCCCCGGAGATAGTAGAGGTAGAAGCATATTACGCCAGCCAGATACAGGAGAAAAAGAGTGAGCTGAGCGAATACGATCTCAAAGTGCTGGGCATGAGCAGCGATGCCGGCATCGACAAAGAACTGGCCCGCCTGGACAGCAGCTACACCCAGCTCAAAAAAGAGCTTTATACGACCCCCAATACCGACCGTGTGGTAGAGGCCATGATCCAGAACCTGCAGATCCGGATCGAGGTGCTGAACCGCCAGTTAGAAGTGCTTCAGAAGATTGAAGACAAGCAAAAACAACCCACCACTGAACCCGCTAAAGATGAAACCACTCATGCATAAACTTCTACAAGTAGTAGCGGTGCTGCTGGCCCTTGCTGCCCCGCAGCTGGCCCAGGCCCAGGAGGCCCCCAGTGTGCCTGCTGCCCACGAAGACCCTTACTGTAACCTGCTGGCCCTGGCCGGCGAGCTGCCGGAGCTGGCGCTGCTCACCTATACCACCCCCGGGCAGCCCGACACGAAAGCCTATGATGCTGAAAAGCACAAATCCGTAGATAAGAGTTACACCGTGACCAGTGCCGACCAGCTGATGATCGATAATAAGTTTGGCAACGTGCAGGTAAACACCTGGAACAAGAACGAAATGCAGGTAAAGGTAAACGTAACGGCCCGGGCCGGCACCGATGCCAAAGCGCAGGAAATCCTGGATAACATCAAGATCATTGAGCTGCGCGAGAACAACCTGGTTTCCTTTAAAACAGAAATGTCGCCGATGAAGATCACGGGCAATACCAAAAAGAGCTTTGAGATAAATTACACGGTTTACATGCCGGTTAACAACCCGCTAACGGTGAGCAATACCTATGGCGACGTGTACGTGGCTGACCTGAAAGGCAAGGCGGCGATCACCGTGAAGTATGGCGCCCTGAAAACCGACCGCCTGAGCAGCAGCGGCAATACCGTGAAGCTTGCGTATGGTTCGGGCAATTGTGCCTTTATTAACGGGTGCAACCTGCAGGTGTCTTATTCGGATTTTAACCTGGGGGCGGTAAACGACCTGCAGGGGAGCTCCAAGTTCAGCGATTTCAGGCTTGGCGACCTGGGGCAGGTATTAAACCTGGACGTAAAGTATGGTACGCTGAAAGTAACCAATGTGAGTCGCAATATCCGCAACATCTCGCTGGAAAGCGGCTTTAGCCCCATCGCCCTGAATTTTGAGGATAATACCTCGTTCAACTTTAATGTGAATGTGCAGTTTGCCGACTTCGAAGTAGATAAATCGCTGGTGAATATAACCTCGCTGCAAAAAGACTATACGTCTGCCGAATACAAAGGCAATTTTGGCGCATCGTCTGCGAAAGGAACGGTAACCGTTACCTCAAAGTATGGCGACGTGAAGTTCACCAAGTAAAAACTGTGTTTGTGATAATTGTTTGTTTGAGAAGAGCAGGGAGCCGGCAATAGCTGGCTCTTTTGTTTTAGCGGCGGCAAAGCGATAATCCCCGGATTGTTTATCTTTGAAGTATGGCAACAGAAAACGAACCTCTTCATTCGGCTAACGCCCCGGAGCCGGTTGGCTTGTATCCGCATGCGCGGCGGGTGGGCAATTTGCTTTTTCTGTCGGGCGTAGGGCCGCGGGAGCGTGGCACCAAAACCATTCCGGGCGTGGAACTCGACAGCCAGGGGCAAATCCTCTCTTATGACATCGCCGCGCAATGCCATTCCGTTTTCCGCAACGTACGCCATATTCTGGAAGATGCCGGCTCGGGTTGGCAGAACCTAGTGGACGTAACCGTGTTCCTGACAAACATGAAGGATGACTTTGCCACTTACAACCGCCTCTACGCCGAATATTTTAAAGACAACCAGCCCTGCCGCACCACGGTAGAAGTAAACAGGCTGCCCACGCCTATTGCCATCGAGCTGAAGTGCATTGCCACCATTGATGCGCCCGGGCAAGTATAAAAGCCCTTAAACCTATACTTTGTGAACGAAACAAGAGAGCTGCTTTACCAGCAACGCGCCGATGCCTTGGCAGCGCAGGAGAAAAGTGCCGGCACCCGCTCAAGCGTTGTGTCCTGGCTGCGCGTAGGGGTGTTTCTGACCGGCGCCTGGCTGGCGTATTATTTCTTTAACGCGGGTAGCTATACCTGGGGCACCGCCGCCATCGGTATTTTTTACCTGCTTTTCCTGGTGGTGATGCGCTGGCACAGCCGCCTGGATTTCGACTACCAGCAGCTGGTGCTGCTGCGCCAATATAACCTGCAGGAGCGCGAGCGGCTGGAGGGCCGCCTGCAGGCCTTTGATGGCGGCAGCGAGTTCAGCAACCCGGCGCATCCTTATACCTCCGACCTGGATATTTTTGGTACCAGCTCGCTTTTCCAGCTGGTAAACAGGGCCGTAACAAGTATAGGCAAACAGCGGCTAGCGCAGTGGCTGCAGCAGGCAGCCAGCCCCGCTGCCGTGTTGCAGCGGCAGGAGGCGGCGCAGGAGCTTACGCAGCAACTGGACTGGGTGCAGGCCTTTATGGTGCTGCCGCGCCATTACAAGCAGGCAGCAGCCCCGGCAACCGCCTTTACTGCCTGGATGCGAGAGCATCCTGATTTCTACCGGCAGCATCCGTTCATGAAAGTGCTCGTGTGGGGGTTGCCCGTGCTCACGCTGGCGGCTATAGCGGCGTGGTTTTATGGCGTGAGCGGCTACGTGCCATCCCTCTTCCTGCTGGCACAGTACTTAATAGGGTATAAATACCGCGCAGAGCGCGAGGTGTATTACGAGAAGAGCATGGAGATGTATGAAGCCGTGCGGGGCTACACGCGGCAGCTAACGCACCTGGAAAAGCATGCCCCCTTCCAGGCGGTGTTGCTACAGCAGTTGCAGGCCGGCCTCCTGACGGGCAAAGGCCCTGTTTCCGCTTCCGTCAGCAAGCTTTCCACTATTATCGATTATTTCTCCTGGCGCCTGAGCACGCTCATGAGCTTCTTTCTGAACTCAGTGCTGCTATGGGATTTTATCTGGATGCACCGCCTGGAGCAATGGAAGCACAAGCACCTGGCGCAACTCGACCAAGCCATTGAAGTGCTTGCCGAAGCCGAGGCCCTGGCAAGTATCGCCTGTTACCAGCACGCCCACCCGGCGTATGTTGTTCCGAAATTAAGCCAGCAACCGTTTGAGCTGCGGGCCGAGGCGCTGGCGCATCCACTTATCTTTTCGGTGTCGCCGGTTTCCAACAGCTTCGAAATGGCTGGGCGGGGGCAAACGATTGTGGTGACGGGCTCCAATATGTCGGGCAAGACGACGTTTCTGCGAACCATCGGCATTAACATGGTGCTGGCGCTGGCCGGTGCACCCGTGTATGCCCGCGAATTTATACTTGCCCCGGCACAGGTTTACACGGCCATGCGCACGGTGGATAACCTGGCCGAGAACACTTCTTCCTTCTATGCCGAACTGAAACGCCTGCGCGTTTTGCTGGAGCTCACCGAGCAGGGCACGCCGGTCTTTTACCTGCTGGATGAGATCCTGAAAGGAACTAACTCCCGCGACCGCCACCAAGGCGCCATGGCCCTGATCCGGCAGCTGCACAAGCGCAACGCCTCCGGCCTGATCTCTACCCACGACCTGGAACTGGGCGCAATGGAGCAGGAGCTGCCCGGCAGCGTGCACAACTACAGCTTTAACAGCACCATCACCGGCGACAGGATCGACTTTGATTATAAACTACAGCGCGGTATTTGCCGTAGCTTTAACGCCAGCAAGCTCATGCAGCTCATGGGCATCGATATGGAAGCAAGCAGTTAGCGGATTATACTTCGGCCTTTATACTTTACCAATTATACTTTCTTGACAAAGGAATTTTAGACGAAGGACAAAAGATGTTTTATGCAGGCTCCTTTTTTATCATTCTGAAAGAATCTTGTGGGCACACCGCAGAAGTGTAAGTATCCCTAGATACGGACCCTTTAACCAGGATTTTCCGCAACAAGTGCGGAATCTGCGACTTCCAGAAAGCCAAAGCGGAAGTATAATTTTATACTTCCGCTTTGGCTAATTAATCAGCACAATAACAACTTAGCGCATTATACCTATGAGAGTAGTAGCAGACATCCCCAACCCGAACATGAAAGTGACGCTGCTGGCCTGGAATGGCAAGTACCTGCTGAAACTGGAGAAGGGAGATTTTGAACAGACCTACAAGATCAGTGAAATGGACGTAACCGGCGACGAAGGGGCCAAAGCCCTGCTCGACGAAGATTTCCTGGAGGCCGCCATGAACAGGTTTGTTGACATGCGGGATGCCTTTATAAGTACAGTGCGGCGGAACGGGTAAGGACGGTGCTGCTGAAATGAAGTTTTTACGATTGTCTTTTGTAAGGACGGGTCATGGCCTGACCGCGCAATAGCTAATCAATGCCACTGTGGGATAAAGACGTAATTTCCTGCTAATCCTAAAATCCTGTACATCCTGGTTCAGACAAATTTTCAGGGATAATTGGATAGGTCGCGATCTGACCCTACTGGAGATGTTCTGCGCATACTTTGCTCCCAGGTATCGATGCTATTAAATTTAACAGCATAGGTATAAAACAAAAAAGGCCCGCAGTAATGCGGGCCTTTTTTATACTTATAATAACGCTTAGCCGATCGCTACACGCTTGAACTCGCTTACAGTTAAGCCTTTGCTTGTTTTGTCAAGCAGTTGGGCAATAGAAAGCGAAGAGTCTTTTACAAACTCTTGGTTCAGCAGGGTGTTGTCTTTGTAGAACTTGTTCAGTTTACCCTGTGCAATTTTCTCCAGCATAGCCTCTGGCTTGCCTTCCTGGCGTGCCTGCTCTTTGCCGATCTCGATCTCACGCTCGATAGTAGCGGCATCCACACCTTCTTTGTCAAGGGCGATTGGCTTCATCGCAGCAATCTGCATCGCTACGTCTTTGCCTACTTCAGTAACGTCTGTACCGTTGGTGTTCTTCAGGCCTACCAGTACACCCAGTTTGCCGTTAGAGTGGTTGTAAGCTACAACTTTCTCTGCGTTTACTGTTTCGTAAGAAACTACGTCGATCTTCTCACCAATTTTACCCATCAGGTCGGTGATGTGGTCCTGCAGCGAACGGCCATCAGCCTGAGGCGTAGCAAGCAGTTCTTCTTTAGTAGCAGCGTTTGTAGTAACAGCAGCATTTAATACGGCCTGTGCCAGGTTTCTGAAGTCTTCAACCTTCGATACGGGCTCCGTTTCGCAGGCAATAGCAACAACTTTACCAGAAGTGCCATCAGCAGTAACCTGCGTTAATACAATACCTTCAGAAGTTTCGTTGTCAGCGCGTTTGCTGGCAATTTTCTGTCCCTGCTTACGCAGAATATCTTTAGCTGCTTCAAAGTCGCCGTTTGCTTCTGTAAGCGCTTTTTTGCAGTCCATCATACCAGCACCAGTTTCCTGGCGAAGTCTGTTAACGTCTTGTGCTGTAATAGCCATCTTTCTATAATTAAGAATTATCAATTAAGAATTAAGAATTTTATTCCGGGATTTAAAAGAACGTCTAAAATCTAACGTCTCTCAACTGCCCTAAAACAAACTGAACATTGAAGCAGCCTGGCCCAATGTTCAGTTTGATAGAATGCAATATGAACAAGGTCTTATTGCTCGTCAGCTTCCTGCTTAGCCTTGATGCCTTCTTCTTCAGAACGCTTGCGCTCTGTTTCTTCTTTGTCCACTTTACGCTCAGACAGTCCTTCTTCAATGGCCTTACCAATAACAGACATGATAAGCGCTACTGATTTGGAAGCATCGTCGTTTGCCGGGATTGGGAAGTCTACCAACTCTGGGTTAGAGTTCGTATCGCAGATAGCGAAAACAGGCAGGTTCAGCTTTTGTGCTTCTTTTACAGCAATGTGCTCGCGCTTTACGTCCACTACAAACAGAGCGGCTGGCAGGCGAGACAGGTCGGCAATACCGCCCAGTACACGCTCCAGTTTCTCGCGCTCACGAGATAGCATCAGTTTTTCGCGCTTTGCAATGGCTGCATAAGCCGTGTTGTCTTTCACCATCTTGTCGATAGTAGACATTTTCTTAAGTGACTTACGCACGGTAGCGAAGTTAGTCAGCATGCCGCCTAACCAACGATCCGTTACATAAGGCATTTTCAGACGCTTGGCCTCTTCCGTTACAATTTCCTGTGCCTGCTTTTTAGTAGCCACAAACAGGATTTTACGACCAGATTTAGCGATGTTCTTGATAGCCGAAGAAGCTTCGTCAAGTGCCACCAGCGTTTTGTTTAAGTCAATGATATGGATACCGTTCTTCTCCATGAAGATGTACGGAGCCATTTTGGGGTCCCACTTGCGGGTAAGGTGGCCAAAGTGAACACCTGCCTCCAATAATTCTTTATAATTAGTGCTTGCCATGTTGTTGATACACCTTTAATATTAACGTTTGCTGAACTGGAATGAACGACGTGCTTTACGCTTACCGAACTTCTTACGCTCCACCATGCGTGGGTCACGCGTAATAAATCCTTCCTTGCGGAGAACGGATTTTGTCTCGGCGTTTTCTACTACCAGTGCTTTAGAGATAGCAAGTCTAAGTGCTTCAGCCTGGCCGCTTACACCACCCCCTTTAAGATTGGCAACTACGTCGTATTTGCCAATAGCTTCTAAGGTTTGAAACGGCTGATTCACAATAGTCTGCAATACTTCGTTAGGGAAGTATGCCTTGATATCTTTACCGTTAATAGTGATATTCCCTTGCCCGGACGTCATGTAGATGCGTGCCACCGAGGTTTTTCTTCTACCAGATGTATTGATAACTTCCATTAAATTAGATGTTGAAGGTTAATTCTTTAGGCTGCTGAGCTGCAAATGGATGCTCGCTTCCTGCAAAAACATGAAGATTTCTGAATAGCTCACGGCCTAAGCTGTTTTTAGGCAACATACCGCGAACGGCGCGCTCAACGAGCAGCGTAGATGATTTGGCCTTTAACTCACGGGGAGACGTTCTTTTCTGACCGCCTGGGTATCCAGTGTGTGTCAGGTAGTACTTCTGGTCCCACTTGCGACCGGTGAAACGGGTGTCATCAGCATTGATGATGATCACGTTGTCGCCGCAGTCAGCGTTTGGAGTATACGAAGGCTTGTGCTTGCCTTTCAGGATCTTGGCAACTTCCGATGCCACACGACCCAAGCTTCCTTGCCCGGCATCCACAATCACCCAACCTTTGTTGGCTGACTTCTTGTTGACGTACTGGGTTTTATAACTTAAATGATCCATTATTGGTGGTTGTAAGCGATTTATTTATTTAATTATTGATTCTTCGGTCTTTGGAAAATGGACACAAAGATAGAAGTTAATTATATGATATGCAACAGCCCATGCGAAATAACCTGTGTAACAGCGAAATAGTGGGGTAGCGGAAGAGGAATGGTAGGTTTATGAGGGGGAAGATCCGCTACTACACCGGTTTATACTTTCCTGTTTCGGGCTTACCGCAACTTGGGCTATACTTAGTAGCTATCATTCACTAAGTAAGATATTCCGGCTATACTTGAGAGCTAGTCGTATTCTTCTGTTTTACACTTTGGCTATACTTGTTAGCTAGCTGTATTCCTGAGCCTTATACTTGCCTTGTTTCATTTCCTACTTTGGAGCGCTCCAAGCCCGCGGGGGCTCGTCCTCGGGCATCGCGCTGCTTTCGTTTCCTGCCCTCGTACCTCGGGCTACCTCGCTAAAGCTCGTCACCGGAAACTCTCGAGGCGCTCAACCCAAGGACTGGGATCAGTTCGATAGCGGCAGTGTATACTTCAGCCTAAGTATAAACCCTTGCCATCCCTCTTCCCTTTTTGTCATCCTGAAAGGATCCTGGTGGAAGGGAGGTTAAGCTGTTACGACTAGAGAGTAAGTATAAACTACTCGGAGCAGAAAGTCCCCCTTTGAAGGGGGTAGGGGGATGTTACCACCAAAACCACAGTGCTTATACTTCAGCCCAAGTATACTTGCGTTATTGCGTTCTCACCAGCAAAACCATTTGCAAACTGTCATTTCGAACAACCTGAGAAATCTGAAGCTCAAAGATCTCAATCCAGATCTCTCCTGTCGTAGAGATGACAGCAGGGCGGGAGTGAATCTTTACGCAACAGCCCGAACTTACAACGTTTGTACTTCATCAGCAGCAGTTGCAGGCTCCCCCTTTAAACAAATCGCTATTCCCGGTCCTATTTAGGTCTGGGCCCTTCTACTCCGATAGGTCTTTTCAAGTGTATCACAGCAAGTTATACGAGCACAAAAAAGCCGCCCGGCTGTATAAACGGGGCGGCTTTTTTATATTGGGCTAATTTAATTCCCGGAGCTTCTTACCGGAGGCGGGGGCGCAGGCAACTGCGGCAGTTCGCCATATTTGGCTTCCGCGGCCGGAACCCGGTGGTTCTGATCGAAGTCAAATGCTTCGGTCTTGCCAGACTTCAGGAAGATTACCAGCGACTCTAAGGTATAATCCTTTCTGTTGTTAAACTTCCAGCCAACCTGCTTTACCGTTGGGTTGCGCTTCAGAAACGCCTTGTAATCTTCGGGCAGGTTGTTCTGGTAATATCCTTCATTCGCTGGCGAAAAGATAAAGGGTTCGTTTGGGTCCTGGCTCACTGGGGGTGGCGGTGGCGGCAGTTCGGCGGTTACTGAAACTGCCTGCCGCGCAGGGGCTGTTTCGGGTGCAGGCGGTGGTGGTGGCGGTACAGGCAATAACCTGTTAAACTTTAGCACCTGCGCAGATTCCTTGTTCTTTTTAGTGGTGATAGCGATAATGCTTTTGCCCGCTTTATCAGGGAATGCCTCTTTCACGCTTTCGCCTTTCAGCACATTCACACTGTGTATTTCCTGGGGGTCTAATTTTTTGTAGGCATCGTTGGGCGCTTCCACTCCATCGATATAGTAAACGACCGAGTCGGCTATACTTGCCTGTATGCTGACATGGCTTTGCACAGCCTCCGGCGCGGCGGCTTCGGGCTCTTCGCTGCAGGCGGTCATCACCAGCACAGGTACCGTCATTAGGGGCAGCAGCACGGCATACCGCGCGATTTGCCGCAACTGCGATTGTTTTTTGTTCATCATGGCAATTCTTCGTTTAAGTGAGGGAAAATTAAACTGATTGGCAATCTGAGGTTGTGAGGCGCCTACAACTTTCAGTAAAAGGTATTGGTAATCTTTTAGAGCAATGCCCGCTTGTACCACCTGCTGGTCGGCAATAAACTCCAGGTTTTCTTTCACAGCTTTTTTCAGGAGCCACACGGTCGGGTTGAACCAGTAAAATACGGTGCTCAGCTCGGCCAGCAGCACATCCAGCGTATGCCAGCCGGTTGTGTGTATCACCTCATGCTGCAGGATGGATTCGAGTTCTTCGGGCGTATGCCGGCTAGGATCAAGGTAAATGGTCTGCCAGAAAGAAAAGGCCTGACTTATACTTGCAACTTCCCTGAAACTGGTGTTTTTATACTTGGCCAGCACGGAGCTGTTGTGGATTTTATAAAGCGAAACAAACTGAAGTATAAACCGGGCAAGCATCACCAGGAGCCCGGCCCAGAACAGGTATACCGGCAGCTGCCAGTAATCGAAAGCCGTTGCCTGCGTAACCCGGGAAGTTGGAATAGCCCAGGCAGGTAACGTGCCGATGTATGTACCGGCAATTTGCTCGTGTTCTGCCATCAGCTCCGACAGATCTATAAAGGGATAGACACTGGAGAACAAAATACCCAACACCAGAAACAGGCGGTTGAGGTGGTAGAAGGTAAGCCGGCGAAGTATAAAATGATAGGCCAGGTAAAACAGCGCCAGGGCCACGTTCACCTGGAGCAGGTATAGGAGCAGGGCTGGCATCTTATTCTGGTTTTTTGTTTTCGATCATGGCAATAATCTCTTTCAGCTCTTCGGCCGTTATTTTCTCATCTTTGGCAAAAAAAGCCACCAGCTCTTTGTAGGAACTCTTAAAGTAATCGCCCACAAAGCTTTTCATAAACCGCTTCTTGTAATCTTCCGCTTTTATCAGGGGCGTATAGCGGTAGGTGTTGCCTAGCTTCTCGCTTTGCAGATAGCTTTTCTTCTCCAGGTTCTTCACCGTAGAGGCCAGGGTCGTATAAGGAGGTTTCGGCTCGGGCAGGCTTTCCAGAAAATCCTTGATAAAGCCACCCCCGGTTTGCCAGATCACCAGCATAGCTTCCTCTTCTTGTTGCGTGAGCTTTTCCATTATTCTACGATGTTTTCGTATAATTACGAAAGATTCGTAATAAGGACAAGCATTCTGTAATAAATCTTTTAAATAATTTAAAGGGATGCGGCAGGGAGCGCAGGAAAGGCAATTTTGATAGCGGATCAGGTTAAAGGAAATGCTTGTATATAAATCACTATATTTATACTACATACCTACTTGCTCTGATGCTCAAAAAACTGCTGATTTCTTTTTCACTGGCGCTTCAAAACATCCAATCGCGGCTGTTCCATACATTGCTGTCTATCCTGGGCATTGTTATTGGCGTGGCGGCGCTGGTAACGGTGCTGGCGCTGATCGATGGCATGGAGCAGTATGCGCAGGAGCAGATCACGAACACCACGTCGCTCAAGGCCATCATGGTCGAAACCGATATGTATAAAAAGGAGAACGGCCTGCGCCTGAAGAAAGAAAACTATGATTACCTGATGTATAAAGACATTCAGGCCCTTTCTGCATCGCTGAGCCACCCGGCAAAAGGCTATTTTGAGGTTCGGCGCACGGGCGAAGTGCTGCTGCCCGATACCACAAAGCGCATTGCCGCCCTGGTAACAGGTATAAGCGCCTATCATCCGTCAGGAGCAGGCGTGGCAAGCGGCAGGATTCTGACGAAGGCAGATGTGGAAGCGCAGCGTAAGGTGGCTTTTGTAAGCCGCTCCTTTGCAGAACAGGCAGCAGGCAAAGATTCTGCAGCGTTGCTGCTGGGGAAAACTATCGTGTTCAGGGGCAAAGCACTGCAAGTGGCAGGCATCCTGAAAGCTGATGGGGCGGAAGCACCCCGGTTATACTTCCCCATTACCTTGTTCTCGGATGCGGAGTTAAAGGAAGAACCGCCACGTGGCTTTTTTGAAGCCGAAAACGTGGAGCATGTTCCGGCGCTTAAAGCAGAAATAGAGGCCTGGCTGAAACAGCGCTTTAATAAAACGCCTTCAGACTTTGTAGTGATCACCAACGAGGTGCGGGTGGCGCAGGCAGCACAGGGTTTCCTGCTTTTCAGAGTGGTGATGGGCCTGATTGTGGGCATCTCGGTACTGGTGGGCGGCATTGGGGTGATGAACGTGTTGCTGATTTCGGTGACGGAGCGCACCGTAGAAATAGGTGTGCGTAAAGCAATGGGTGCCAAACGGCGCGACATCCTGCTGCAGTTTCTGGCCGAGTCCATAACAGTATCGCTGCTGGGAAGTATGCTGGGGCTGGTACTGGGTATGCTGGCCTCGTTGGGCCTTGTGCCGCTCATCAAAGCTTTTGCCAAGGTGCCCTTTCAGGCCGCTTACACCGCCGATACGTTTCTGCTGATCGGGAGCATTGCCATCCTGGTCGGCGTGGTATTCGGCACGTATCCCGCCCTGCGCGCTGCCCGCCTCGACCCGGTGGAGGCCATCCGGCGGGAGTAGCAGATCTGGGAGCCTGGCAAGCAGCGCTCCTGCTTGCTCGTTTCTCCCGCTACAAACGCTGGTTGCCGATTTGATATAAGTATAAATGCAGTTTGCTGAACTACGGCCGGAAACGCAACGCAAGCCTAGCTGCCGGAGTAGGTATATACAGGGGTGAAAAGTTCAGTTTAAAGTATAAGCCAAGTTATGCTATACACACAAGTATGAAACTGCTGATGCGCTATACTTTAAAAGTCATCTATCTCAACTTCTTTTGTCCGGATACTTATTAAACCAAAACCATGAAAGCCATCCTTGTAAAACAACCCGGCGGGCCAGAACAACTGATACTGGGCGAGTACGAGCAACCGTTGCCCGGCCCCTACGAGTTGCTGGTGCGGGTGCACGCCACGGCCCTGAATCGTGCCGATACTTTGCAGCGGCAGGGAAAGTACCCGCCGCCAAAAGGCGCAAGCCCGCTGCTGGGTCTGGAGATGGCCGGTGTGGTGGAAGAAGCAGGTATCAGCTGCACAAAGTATAAAAAGGGCGACAAGGTATTTGGTTTGCTGCCGGGCGGCGGCTACGCCGAATACGCCATCATCCACGAAGACATGGCGCTGCCGGTACCCGCTAATTTAAGTATGGCAGAAGCCGCCGCCATACCCGAGGTCTTCCTGACCGCTTACCAGGCGCTGGTATGGCTGGGCAAGCTGCAGGCAGGAGAGCGGGTGCTCATCCATGCGGGTGCCAGTGGCGTGGGTACGGCGGCCATTCAGCTGGCCCGGGCCCTAAAGGCGGAAGTGTTGGTGACGGCATCGGAGCAAAAGCTGGCGGCTTGCCTGGTGCTGGGAGCCCATAAAGCGATCAACTACAAAGAAGTCCCTTTTGAGGACGAGGTGCTGGCCTACACCAACTCCGAAGGGGTGAATGTGCTCGTGGATTTTATTGGCGGGCCATACTTTAACCAGAACATTGATTGCCTGCGCGCGGACGGGCGAATGGTGCTGCTGGCTACCTTGGGCGGCGGCAAAGTAGACGCCTTTGATTTGCGCAAGATGCTGGCCAAGCGCCTGCAGGTAACCGGCTCCACACTCCGTTCCCGCTCCCGCGATTACCAGATAAAACTAACGCAGGAAATGAGCGCTTTTGCCCTGCCGCTGTTCCGCAACGGAAGTATAAAGCCCGTAATAGACAGTGTTTTTAACTGGCAACAGGCAGCCGAAGCACACCGGTATATGGAAGAGAACCGGAACATTGGCAAGATCGTGCTGGAAGTAAGTTAGACAAAAGACGGCCTGACAAAAGACAAAGGGCAAAAACAGGTTGTTGGCTAAGCGGTTACGTGCTGGCGCAAGCGTCCGCTTGTGCCTTGCCGCTATGGAGTTTTGCCTGAAGAGCACAAGCGGACGCTTGCGCTATAATGGGCTCTTTCGCATGTTCTCAGCTGCAAGCACCACGGCTACTAAAGTATGCAAAGACGAGCCGGGAATACCTGCTTATACTTGTGAGGGTATAGGCGAAGTATAAACTGTACCTGCAAAAAAGACAAAGGACAAAAGAAGTAGCATTAGCCATTTCTTTTGTCCTTTGTCTTTTATCCTTTGTCCAATTAATGTGTCCGGAGCTGCTTTACCAGTACGGCAAAATCCTTGGGGTATGGCGCTTCTATCTTTATGGGCTCGTCGTTTAGCAGCGTAAAGCCAATATTGAACGAGTGCAGGGCAAAGCGCTTGATCAGCGGCTGCTCTTCGGTTTCCTGCTTCAGGTTAAAGTTACGCTTTAGCTGGCTTAGAAATACATTCTCGCCGCCGTACAACTCGTCTGCCACAATGGGCGCACCCAGGAATGCGGCATGGATCCGGATCTGGTGCAGGCGCCCCGTTACCGGGTTGCACTCGAGCAAAGTATGGCGGTTATAATTTTCCAGCGTGGTAAAGTAGGTCTCGGCAGGTTTGCCCTTCGGCGTTAGCTTGGCCACTCCCTTGGCGCTGGTCAGGATAGAGCGGTTCACCAGTTCATCCTCAAACTTGTGCTGGCCCCATACCACGGCATGGTATATTTTGTACACCTGGCGGTGCTCGAACTGCATGGCCAGGTGGCGGTAAGCTTCGGGGTTTTTGGCAAATACCAGGCAGCCCGAGGTGTCCTTGTCCAGGCGGTGGCAGGCCTGCATGTCCGGGCTATACTGCCGGGCAAGCTTGAGCAGGTTAGTTGAGTTGGGGGTGCGGTCCTCCAGCGTGGCCAGGAACGGCGGCTTGTTTACCACTACATAGTCCTCATTCTCAAATATAATCAGGTCTTTAAAAACCGGGTACTTCATCGTAATTTATACTTTGTTTGGGCGCAGCTACACTTTGGCCGAGCATCCTGCAAAGATACTTAATATAATTGTTTGGTTGATTACTTGTTAAATTGTTAGGGGTGATCTTTGATAAGCCGGCAGCGCTTTTCTGGCTGCAATCTATCTAGAACAATAGTACAAAGGAAGAATAATGCGGGTGAGAAAGCACGGCGCACAGAATAGCTTTCTGTAAAGTATAGCCATACAACCATTCAGCCATACAACCATTCAACAATCCAACTTACTTCGCCTTTGATAGCTTAAAGCGCAGGGTGGTGCCTTTGCCCAGCTCACTTTTTACAGCAATGAACGAGCGGTGCGCCTCCACGATGTGCTTGCAGATGGCCAGCCCCAGGCCTGTGCTGGTGGTATCGCGCGAGCGGCTTTTATCGACGCGGTAGAAGCGCTCAAAAATGCGGTTGATGTGCTCTTCTGCTATGCCCTTGCCATCATCTTTTACAGCAATGGTGTATTTCTTTTTGCCCTCGCTAAAAGACACCCAAACATTGCCCTTTTTATGGCTATACTTAATGGCATTATCCACTAGGTTCACAAACACCTGGCGCAGGCGGTTTGGGTCGGCATATAGCATGATCTTTTGGCCGGGCTCTACCTGCAGGTGCAGCTTTATGCCCCGCTCGGTCGCTTTCTGCTCCATTTCCTCAAATACCTCCCGCACCAGCTGTGCCGTGTCAAAGTTGCGCTTCTGCATCTTAACCACGCCTTTTTCAAACTGCGAGATACTGATCAGGTCCTGGACTAGCACGTCCAGGGCATCGAGGCTTTTACCGGCTTTCTGCAGGAACTTGTCGCGCACGGTGGGGTCGTCTATGGCGCCATCTAGCAAGGTATGGATGAAGCCCTGGGCAGCAAAGATGGGGGTTTTCAACTCATGCGACACATCGGCCAGAAACTCGCGGCGCATGTTTTGCAGGTGCTTCAGCTCATCGATCTCCTGCTGCTTTTGTGCGGCAATCAGAAATATCTCATCTTTTATCTTTTTGAGCGGATCGGCATTAAAGGTGGACTTGCTTTCTACCTTTTTGAAATCCTGTTTCTTCAGGCTCTCCAGATTCGAGTACACGTTCTTTACCTCCCGGAAAACCAGCGCTTCGTAGGAGAAGTGCACCAGGATGAAGCAGCTGATAAACACCACAACCAGCGCCACCACCAAGCCATTGGAAGAAAGGTACGTGGCTAACGCCAGAAAGGCCGTCAGCACCAGGGCCACGGCCAGCGATGTTAAAAGTGCAAGGGTGCGCGCGTTCAGATTCATGTATAAAGCCGGGTATCAGGACCAGGATAGCAGTAGCATGACACAAGACTTGTCACGCTGGTGTCATCAGGCAAAGCAAGGGTTATACTTTAAGTATAAAAGCAATGCTGCTACCTGATGCGTGATAGCCGTGTCGTAATACGAAGTATAGTTCCTTCAATCAGTCGGTGTTAAATTTATAGCCCACTCCTTTGATGGTTTTGATGTTGTCCTCTCCAATTTTTTCGCGCACTTTGCGGATGTGCACATCCACGGTACGGGCAATAACATACACATCGCTGCCCCATACGTTGTTGAGCAGCTCTTCGCGGCTGAACACTTTATTGGGCGTAGCTGCCAGGAAAGACAGTAGCTCAAATTCTTTTTTGGGCAGCGTAATTTTGTTTTCGCCTTTGTACACGGCAAAGCTGGTGCGGTCGATGCGCAGGCCACCGATCTCGATCACCTGGTCCTGCTCTTCCTGCAGGGCGTCGCGGCGCGCGTAAGCGCCCAGGCGGCTGAGCAGGGCCCGCGGTTTGATGGGCTTGGTCAGGAAATCATCGGCGCCGGCCTCAAAAGCCGCCACTTCCGAAAATTCCTCTGCCCGCGCCGTAAGAAAGATGATGTGGGTGTTGCGGAATTCGCTCATTTCGCGCAACTGGCGGCAGGCGGCAATGCCGTCCAGCACCGGCATCATCACATCCAGCAGAATAATGTCGGGCTTAAAAGCCAGCGCTGCCGCAATTGCCTTTTTGCCATTTTCGGCTTCAGCCACCTGGTAGCCTTCGCGGGTAAGGTTATACTGTAGCATTTCAACGATGTCCGGATCGTCGTCTACTACCAAAATCCTGTAGTTTGATGCCATTGGATCGAGATAAAAGATTTGGTTTGGTAATGGCCTGCTTCTGCCTGCACTCCGGTTTTTTAAAAAAGTCCGGTGCATTTAGTGGCAAAAGCCTGTAAACTCCTGCTGCAATGCTTAAAATCCTATGTAAAGATAAGCGAGTTTAGAGTACATTGTTTTAGGGTAACCAAATCATAATAGTTTCTTAACACACCGGGGCAGGCAGGTATAGCAAAAAAGCCAACCGCTCGTGGTTGGCTTTCCGTTACCGGTGGGCAAGAAGCAGCTTGTGCTTCAGATTTTTGTACTCATACAGGTTCACTTTCAGGGAGCCGACAAACATCTCGGCCTCGATCATAAGCGGGATCTTGTTCTTATCGTCCGAGAGGTAAACCGTAATGGCGTTCTCGCCTTTAAACATGTCGTTGCGGGGCATTTTAGGCACCAGTTTGATCGCTTTGAAATCGCCGGCTTTGGTGCTTACCGTCTCGCGTCCTTTGTAAACCACCTGCATGTCAAAATTCTCTTCGTCAAAAAAGCCTTGTACATTTATCTTGTCGCCCGGGCGCAGCTTGTCGTAGTTGATGGTGCGCAGGTAGTAAAAACCGCTTACAATGTCCTGCACGTTATCAGGCGTTTTATAGTTACCGGTTTCCTTGGGCTTCGACTTTTTCTTTTTCTCTACAAAGGCCGTGTTAGTGTAGTGGTTAAAATCCACGGTTTCGCGCTTTCTGTAATTGCCTTCTTCGATGTTGCGGAAAGAGCGGTGCGGTACAATGGCAGCCGTATCGATGTAGGATTGCCAAGTGTCACGTATTTTAATAAAAAGGTCGAAGGAGCTGTTGGTTTTACCGGTTACTGTGGCACGGTAGCAGGCCCGGTCGTTGATGCGGTGAATGTTGGGCGACACATCAATAACGGCTTCGGCAGCGGTAATAGGACCATAATGCACTTTATACTTGAGCACCTCGCCGGTAGAGAAGCTCTCGTTCGGGATGCTGCGCATCCGCTCCTTCTCTGCAAAACCAAACGCGACAAGTAAAATTAAAAGTACAACAGGGAATAATTTCTTCATAAGTAATCTGCATTTAGAACAGTATGGCTAAATAGCGATAAACAATTTCTATACCAACTGAGCCTTTATGGCCTAATATAAACAACTTACACCAGCGAATCAATTCCTTCTTAAACGAAAAAAGGTGCTACCCAGCGATAGCACCTTTCTATTATTTATAAGTCGGGAACAGCGTTCACTCGCCGGCAGCGTCGTCCAGGATAGCGGCCACTTTCTCAGGCTCGCCTTTTACTATGGCTCTGATCTTCTGCTCGATCTCGTCCATCAGCTCCGGATTGTCCAGCAGGATCTGCTTCACGCCGTCACGTCCCTGGCCCAGTTTATCGCCGTTGTAAGAGAACCATGAGCCAGACTTCTGTACGATGTTCAGCTCCACACCCAGGTCCAGGATCTCACCTACTTTAGAGATACCCTCGCCATACATGATGTCGAATTCCACTACTTTAAACGGAGGTGCTACCTTGTTCTTTACCACTTTTACGCGGGTACGGTTACCGGTAATGTTATCAGCGCTCTCTTTAATCTGGCCAATGCGGCGGATATCGAGGCGAACAGAAGCGTAGAACTTCAGGGCGTTACCACCGGTCGTTGTCTCCGGGTTACCAAACATTACCCCGATCTTCTCGCGCAGCTGGTTGATGAAGATACAGCAGCAGCCGGTCTTATTGATCGTACCTGTCAGCTTACGCAGTGCCTGCGACATCAAACGTGCCTGCAGACCCATCTTGCTGTCGCCCATGTCGCCTTCCAGCTCACCTTTCGGTACCAGGGCCGCCACAGAGTCAATCACGATAATATCGATCGCGCCGGAGCGGATCAGGTGGTCGGCAATCTCCAGGGCCTGCTCGCCGTTGTCGGGCTGAGAGATAAGCAGGTTCTCTGTATCAATTCCAAGTTTCTTTGCGTATCCTTTGTCAAATGCATGTTCGGCATCGATAAAAGCGGCCAGTCCGCCTGCTTTCTGAGCTTCAGCAATAGCATGCATGGTGAGTGTGGTTTTACCGGAAGATTCCGGTCCGTATATTTCAATAACACGGCCACGGGGCAAACCGCCAACGCCCAACGCAATATCCAGCCCAAGAGAGCCTGTAGAGATAGCCGGAACATCCTCCACATGGTTATCGCTCAACTTCATCACGGTTCCTTTGCCGTATGTTTTGTCAAGCTTGTCTATGGTCAGCTGCAGGGCCTTAAGTTTTTCGTTGCTTACACTCATGTGTCTTTGATTAATTAGCTTTATATTAAAGGTGAAATTACGAAATCGGAGCCAATATGCAAAATAGAAACCAAGTATTTTGCTAATTATTTTAGCCTATCAGCGCCGTTTGATTACAACAAACATCCCGGTCTTTTTGTCCCATATTTTACGCTTTTTTATGCGCTTTTTTAAGCTGGTAATGTTTGTTTTTATTTTGTTTAACAGCGGGTTAGCCACTGCGCAATTAAACAACACCGTGCTGGAGCAGCAGCTGCCGGTAAAATCTGAAAATGCTAATGAGCTTAGGTTTGGCCTCTATGCTTTCGGCTTTACTAAGAACAACGAGTACTTCAATAAAATTGCCGACGGCTATACTTTATTTGGCTATCACCTGAACCCCAGGCTCATTTATTTTCCTTCCGGAAATGTACGCGTAGAAGCGGGTGCTTTGTTGTGGAAAGATTTTGGTAGCAACGGCTACCACGACGTGGTGCCCACCTTTACTATCAAGGTGCAGGGCGAGAAAGGTACGCTGCTGTTTGGTACGCTGGAGGGAAACCTGGCCCACGGCTATATAGAGCCCTTGTATGATTTTGAACGGGTGATGACCAACCGCCTCGAAAACGGGGTGCAGTATAAGCTAGCCTCCGACGCCGTAAAATTGGATACCTGGATCGATTGGGTGCACATGCTTTACCGCGGCGAAGATGACCAGGAGCAGCTACATGGCGGGGCTGTAGCGGCTTTTACGCTGCTATCGCGGGAAAGTGCGCAAAACGCAGGAGACAGCCTGCGCCTGACTTTGCCCGTGCAGTTTACGGCCCAGCACAAAGGCGGCCAGTTTGATGCCTCGGAGCTGCCCCTGGTAACGCTGGCCAATGCGGCAGTAGGCGTGGAGCTGGAGAAAAGGTATATTAACAAGGTGCTGCACCGCCTGTATACCAAAAACTACCTGGTCGGCTTCAAAGACTTTTCCAACACGCGCCTGAAGCCCTATGAGCAGGGCCATGGCCTGTACCTCAATATTGGTGTCGATACAAAGTACCAGGATGTGATGCTGAGCTACTGGCAGGGCGATGGGTATATCTCCGAACTGGGCGGGCAGCTTTACCAGTCCGCTTCCACCACCTTTAAAAACCCGGATTACCTGCAGCCTGAACGGCGCCTCTTGATCCTGCGCCTGATGAAAGACTTCGAGCTGTTCGATAACCTTTACCTCTCACTGCGGCTCGAACCGGTCATAGACCTGGACGATCCGCAACTGGAATTCTCCAATGCCCTGTACCTGACCTTTGATACCGATTTCTTTTTAGCCCATCCTAAAAGGTAAGCAACCCCTGCGCTAAAAGCGTCAGCCATACTATAAAGTCCTTCGTCATTTGTCGTGCTTCTTTTATGCCAGGGCTTCCGAACTGGCGCTGCTCTTTTGCTGTGTCTTCTCAAAGTCTTTGCGGGTAATGCCGTAATAGCACAGGTCCAGCAGTTCGTCGGAGTCGGCGCCCCGGTAATCACTGCGCAGCAGTCCTTCTTTCGCAAAGCCGCAGGTCTGGGCCAGTTCGCCATAAAAGTTGTTGCTGTTGGTGCAGCGCAGGTATACTTTGTTCATGCCCAGCTGGTCAAAAGCAAATTCCATTACCGCGTGCAGGGCTTCCTGTGCCAGATCGTGCGTATTGGGCCAGTCGCTGAAGTATAGCCCCAGTTCGGCTTTGGGTATACTACGGTCCAGGTTCTTCAAGGCCACATCGCCAATGTAGCGTTCGCTTTCTTTCAGCCAAACGCCAAAGTCAAAGGTGCGGCGTGTGTCCCAATCGGAGCGCAGTTGTTGTACCTGCAGGCGGGCATCTTCCAGCGCATGTACGCGGGCCCGCCGGCCGCCAAAAGCCGGGCTTAGCGCCGTGGGGTTCTCTTGCAGCAGGCGCATAAAATCGCCGGCATCTTTTTCCTCGTACGGGCGCAGCAACAGATGCGGTGTTTCCAGTTGCTCTGCTACTTTGTCGGCCTGCGTGTTGTATAAAAAGCTCATAAATTCCGTGCTGTTGTTAAGTTGATTTTTTTGGGTGCGCAGGTGCTTTACTTTGGCATACGCTAAATAACTAAAAACGTGTGGCCCTTCACCATTTTCCCGACACCTTTAGCCGCTATACCTGTTTATCGTTACTAATGGAATAAAAAGGAGTACGAACTTAAACGAAAACAACATGGGAAACAGACTGGAAGGAAAAGTGGCTATCGTAACCGGCGGCGGCTCGGGTATTGGCGAAGCCATATGTAAGAAGTTTGCACAGGAAGGTGCCAAGGTGATTGTGGCCGGTTTTTCAGAAGACCCGGTAGAAGAAGTGGCCCGGGAAATACAGGAGGAGGGCGGCACGGCCATCCATTACACCGGCGATCTGTCAGTACTGTCCAATGCTGAGAGCTGTGTACAGCTGGCCGTAAAGCAGTATGGCAAACTGGATATCCTCATCAACAACGCAGGCACCTTTCCGGAAACAAACATGCTCACCGACTTTACGGAAGAAGCTTTCGACTACCTGCTGAAAAACAACATCCGGACGGCTTTTGCCATGAGCAAGGCGGCGCTGCCGGAGCTGCAGAAAACCAGGGGCAACATTGTAAGCGCCGGATCCGAGTCAGGGGCGTTGGGGCTGGCCCAAAATGCGCCCTACGGCGGCACAAAAGGCTTTATACATGCCTTTGCCAAAGGCCTGGCAGCAGAGCAGGCCCAGAAAGGGGTTCGGAGCAATATTGTGGCGCCAGGGCCGATCGATACAGGTTGGACGCACAAGGAGACCGGACCAATGGATAGCCAGATGGAGCAGATGGTAACGAAAGGCACGCTGATGGGCCGCCGCGGCACCCCGGAAGAAGTGGCCAACGTTTACCTGTTCCTCGCGTCTGATGAGGCATCTTACGTTACCGGAGCCATTTTCCCGGTAGATGGCGGCACGCTGATAGCCAAAGGCCCTGCCGGCGACCAGGCCGCAGAAAGTATGAAAGCGCAGCCGGACGGCAAGCTAAAGCTGAAGCACTCCCGGGAGAGCCATACTTCTATCCGGAGCCAAGATGCATAGAATGGCCTACCTCTTATAAAAGCGAAAGCCACTCCGTAAGTATGGAGTGGCTTTCGCTTTTATAAAGTATACTTCTTAGGCATTCAGGAACGGGTAGTTGTGGTGCTTGGGGCTGCCCAGTTGCTGCTGCTCCAGCATCACGCTGAGCGTATGCGCTGTTTCGTTGATGAATTCCAAGCGACGCATCAGCATTTCTTTTTGCAGGACCACGCCGGTGGTTGTTCGCATATAGGCTTTTTTGTCTTCCAGCACCCGGTGCAGGACGCTACTTACCTGCTCTTCCTGTTGCAGAAACCAACGTTGGAAATCATCCAGGCGCAACGCTCCGGGCGTGGAAGAACTAAACTCCAGGCCGTGCAGCCGCAGCACATCGGCCAGCAGGTCTACCTCCAGCGGAATAGTGGTTTCGAAAGGCATGGTACGTCTTTCCAGCTTGCTATGCAGGGCACCAACAATGGTGGCCAGGTTCTCTTTAAAGCGCAGGTATAAGGCAGCCGCTTCCATAAGTATAAAGGGTGATTAGAGTAAATAAAATATCAACGCAAAATTACACCAATTTGAGTGGATTGCAATGAACGGGATTTTGAATGATGGGATGAACGAAGGATAGAATCTTCTTCATGTCATCCTGAAAGGATCTTGTTGGCGAGTAGCTACTGCTTCTATACAGCGCAACCAAGATCTTTACAAGATGACAGAACTGGGAGAGCATACCCATTCGCTCATTCGAAACTCATTCATTCAGAATTGGCTTACAGCAACTCCCGAATGATCTGGCTGACGGTGATGCCTTCGGCTTCGGCTTTGAAGTTGCGTACGATGCGGTGGCGCAGGATCGGAAGGGCTACCGCCTGCACGTCCTCAATGTCGGGGCTATACTTGCCGTTGAGCAGGGCGTTGCATTTGGCACCCACAATCAGGTGCTGCGAGGCGCGGGGGCCGGCACCCCATTCCAGGTACTGGCTGGCCTGCTGCGAGCCCATGGGTTCATTTGGCCGGGTGCTGTGCACCAGTTTTACGGCATACTCCACCACGTTATCAACCACCGGCACGCGGCGCACCAGTTGCTGAAAAGCCAGGATATCGTCGGCATGCAGAATCTTGTTGAGGTTATACTTCAGGGCACCCGTGGTATTCTTTACGATCTGCAGCTCCGACTCATAACTAGGGTAATCGAGCCAGATATTGAACATGAAGCGGTCGAGTTGCGCTTCGGGCAGGGGGTAGGTGCCTTCCTGCTCAATGGGGTTCTGCGTGGCCAGTACGAAAAAGGGCTGCGGCAGGTCATAGCGGCGGCCGGCTACCGTTACGGCGTGTTCCTGCATGGCTTCCAGCAAGGCGGCCTGCGTTTTGGGGGGCGTGCGGTTTATCTCATCGGCCAGCACAATGTTGGCAAAGATAGGGCCGGTCACAAAATTAAAGTTGCGGTCTTTATCCAGCGTCTCCGCGCCCACAATATCCGAGGGCATCAGGTCGGGGGTGAACTGCACTCGGTTAAACGACATATCCAGCGACGAGGCAATGGTCTGGATAAGCAACGTTTTGGCCAGGCCGGGTACGCCAACAAGCAGGCAGTGCCCCTGACAAAACACAGCGGTCAGCACCAGGCGCACCACCTCTTCCTGCCCCACAATTACTTTGGATATCTCTGTGGTAAGGTCGCGGTAAGACTGGTACAGCGCGTCGGCTGCTTCTTTGTCGGAGGTAAAGCGCGTCATGGCAAGTTGCTTATTGGTTTAGCTGCAGCACCTGGCAATTCTGGAATTCCGGGTCTATCTCGATGAACACCGTGTCGATGTTCTTTCTAAACCAATCATCTACGGCTTTGCCTTTCTTCTGGTTCAGCGCAGCCGTGGCTATCTTCTGATAGTCGTCGCGCAGGTTGGCCAGGTGGGGCTTCGACTTTGTTTTCAGGTAAATGATGCGGACAGCTTCTTTGCCATCCTCGGTCGTATATGCAATAGGCTTGGAGATCTCGCCTACCTGCATGGTATCGATCACAAAGAAAATAGAAGGGTCTACCTGGTCCATGGGGATGTAGGTAGTACCTGTGGCCCGGCTGGTAAGCATGCCCCCGTTATCTTTCGTGTTTTTATCATCCGAGAAGTCCTTGGCTGCTTTGGCAAAGGTCAAACTGTCGTTCTGGATCAGGGTGCGGATGCTATCGAGTGCGGCGGTGGCTTCCTGGATGTCTACAGTGGCTGTGGCAGGCTTAATAAGGATGTGGCGGGTGTTAAATTCCTGGCCTCTGCGCTCGATCATCTGGATCAGGTGAAAACCGAACTGCGACTCAACGACATTGGAGATCTGACCCGGCTCCAGTTTCAGGGCAGCGGCCTCGTACTCGGGTACAAGTTCTTTCTTTTTAAAGAAGCCCAGCTCACCGCCGGCAGCGGCCGAACCCGGGTCCTGGGAATATTGCTTGGCCAGGGTAGCAAAATCCTCACCGGCAAGTATGCGCTTACGCAGGTCCTCCAGTAACTGGCGGGCCTCCTGTTTTTGCTGCTTGCTTACCTGGGCATACTTCACGATCTGGCCCAGTTCCACTTCAGCGGAGAAGTAGGGTAAGCTGTCGCGGGGGATGGTGCTGAAATAGCGCTGGATCTCTTTGGGCGTTACGGTTACTTTGCCACTGATTTCCTGCTGCATTTTTTCCATCAGCATCTGCTCTTTTACCGTGCGGCGCAGGTCGTCTTTCAGCTGCTTGAGGCTTTTGTTGTAGTACTGCTCCAGGCGCTCCACGCCTCCTACCTGTGCGGTCAGGTACTCCACGCGGCGGTTCAGCTCGCTGGTTACCTGGGCGTCTTCCACTGTTATGGAGTCGATCTCGGCGCGGGCCAGTAACAGTTTGTCCTGCACCAGCGATTTAAGGATCTGGCATTTGAGGTCCTCGCGTGGCTGTTGCTTGGTTTGGGCCAGGTACTGCAGGTAGCCGAACTCCAGGTCGGAGCGCAGGATCACATGATTGTCTACTTTGGCAATAATGCCGTCTACTTTACGCTGTACGGGCGCCTGTGCAAAGG
Source organism: Pontibacter liquoris (assembly GCF_022758235.1). Lineage (NCBI taxonomy): Bacteria > Pseudomonadati > Bacteroidota > Cytophagia > Cytophagales > Hymenobacteraceae > Pontibacter > Pontibacter liquoris. The sequence continues at coordinate 548,233 of NZ_JALEBG010000003.1, read as the reverse complement.
CATGGGTCGTGATCAGGAGGCCAAGGGCCACCCAGATCAGGTGGGAGAATAGGTTTCTCTTCTTCAATCTTATTAACATATAGGTGTTGCGCTGCTAAACCAACGCACAAGTTACGGCTTTATTCTAACATTATCCTCTCAAAAGGCAAGAGCAATAACCAGGCCGGTCAAAACTGCGGCTATTGCTTCAACAGTTTGGCGACTTCTTCCTCTTTTACCTCCACCGGGTACTGTTTGCGCAGTTCGCTCACCCATTGTTGTTCCAGGTAATTCTGGTAATCCGAAATAGCCAGGCCCCGTACTTCATCCAGCTCCTTATAGCCAGGAGCCAGCACATCCTGAATGATGATCAGGTACTCGCGGCCGTTCAGCTGGGTATGGTACGTGCCTTTTTCCCATGCTACGGCATCCAGGGCTTTGTTGTCGCCTTTCTGGAACTTCTTCTCTGTTATCTGTACAGCCAGCGGGTTGGAGGTATTCAGGTTGTCTGCCAGGGCGCTCAGGTCAGAAGAGTATAACACGAACGATACCCGGCGGTTGCGGCGGCGGCCGGTCTCCGTATTATCCGGACCTGCCTGCTTTGTTTTGCCCAGGGCCTGCTGGTGCAATTGCCCGGCAGGTACGCCCTGCTGCACCAGGTAAGCCACGGCTTTGCCGGCACGCTCTGCGGCCACGCCTGGTTTGGCAGCAGCTTCGCGGGCATCCACATGGCCATTCACATCCAGCGACAGCTCAGGGTTGCTCTTGAGCAGTTCGGCCAGGTTCTTCAGCCGGGCTTCCGCATCTTCATTCAAGGTTGCTTTGTTGGCCTCAAATACCACATCAGGCAGGTTGGCCGTTTTTACCGGGTAGTGGCGGTCTTTTAATTGGCTCTGGGCTTTTTGCAGCAGCTCTTTGCTGGCCGCGCTCACCACAATGGCCTGCGCGCGCTGTCCCCATTTATACTTGTCACGGTTCTGGTTAAAGTAAGCCTGCAGTCCTACAGTGTCTTCCACCGCTTTGGACCATACTTTCTCATCCATCAGTTGGAACAACAGGATGCCGTCGTGGTACTCTTTTACCAGCATCCGGTAATCCGGGTACTTGTTCTCCAGGTTGGCCTTCTCATACGCTACCAGGCTCTTGTTCACAAACGCATCATAAAGCAGGGTCATAGCGTGTTGCGCGGTGCCGGTAGGGCGGGGCTGCTGCTCTGCCTTTACATAAGTATAAAAATCCCCAATGGTATAAGGCTTGCCCTGGATCGTGAAAAGCGGTTGTTTCAGGGTCTTGTCGTTTTCGTTATAGGTCCAGGCGCCTTTCAGCAGCTCATCGGTAGCTTTGGCGAGGGCGGCAGCTTTGCTTTCCGCATTTTCCGTAAAGTTGTCTTCTGCTTTGATGCGCTTCAGGAAAGCGGCTTTGTTGAGCTCCGAGCGCGAATCTTTGGCGATTTTGTTGCGCAGGTTCTGCTCCAGTTCTTCGAAAGGCGGCAGGCCGCGTTTTTCCAGGAGCTTGATGATGTGCCAGCCATAAGGGGTTAGCACGGGTTTGGCAATGTCGCCTTCTTTCTGCAGTGCATAGGCTGCTTCCTCAAAAGAGGGGATCATGCGGCCGGTGCTGAACCAGGGCAGTTCGCCGCCGTTGGTCGCGGAATTGGCATCTTCCGAGAACTCGGCCGTCAGCTTTTCCCAGCTTTCGCCTTTCTTTACGCGCTTGTAAATGGCATCTATCCGTTGTTTGGCCGCCAGCGAATCGGCTTTAGGCATGCCCGGTGTGGCGCGTACCATGATATGAGCCACTCGTACCTCGCCGCGGGCGTCGCGCACATCGTTCACTTTTATCAGGTGATAGCCAAAGCGGGTACGCACCGGCATCGAGATCTGCCCGACAGGCGTTTTATAAGCCGCATCCTCGAAGGGGTACACCATTTGCATGGCTGTAAAATAACCCAGGCTTCCTTTGTTATCGGCCGCCGAAGGGTCCTGCGAGTACTGCTGGGCCAGCTTGCCAAAGTCCTCGCCGGCCAGTGCGCGCTTGCGCAGGTCCAGCATGCGGTTATAAGCGGCCAGCGTATCTTCCGGGGCAGCATCGGGCGGAAGGGTAAGGAGGATGTGCGCAGCGTTCACTTCCTTCTGCATGCGGGCATAGGCCTCTTTCACCAGCTGGTCCGTCACACTCTTCTCAGTGAGGTAGGGCTGGGCGAGTTGCTCTTTATAGCCTTCCAGTTCGCGTTTAAAGGCGGTGGTGGTATCCAGTCCGCGGCTTTCAGCTTCCTTTACCTTTAGCTTGAAATTGGTGTAGAGGTCCAGGTAATCGGTTACGCTCTTGCTGGTGTAGGCATCGGCGTTGCCGCCGTTGTTTTTTTCGTAAACATAGCGGAACTCAGCTGTGGAAATTGGCTCAGAGCCCAGCGTAGCGATAACAGGTTCTTTTGTTTTGCTATTCTTTGAAGCAGTACATCCGGCTAGTAATACGAACGAGGCTGCCACAAACAGGTGATTGCTGCGCATAAGTGGATTAAAACAAAATTTAGTTTTGCTGATCAGATCAGATGATGCAATTTTAATTAATTTTTCCGACAGAATGGTCAAAAAGTATACCTATAATACTATTGCGGCTGGCTTTGTTCCGGAAAACGGGGATTGGCTGGTTTAAGTATGTAAAAGCACGCTATTTTATTTTTTTATACAGCAGGCAGGTATTTTTATTTCCGTTGCTGCTGAACTCCACCTTGTCCATGATCCGGTTGACAAGGGCGATGCCCACACCGCCTTTTTTACCCACTTTCACATGTTCCTCAATGTCAGGCTCCCGGTATTCTGATCGGTTAAATGCCTCGCCGTTGTCCGATATCTCAAACCGGATCATGTCTTTGGGCAGGTTGATGGTAAGAGAAATGAATTTATTCGGGTCCTCATGGTTGGCGTGGATGATGAGGTTCGCACATATCTCATCCACGGCCAGCACAATCTGGTTCATCAGAATATCCGACAGGCAAAGGGCATGCAGGTACTCCGTGACAAAATCACGTATAGGTTTCAGGTTTTTTTTAGTACAATTTACCCGAATGGAATTATTCATTGGAGACGGTAATAGCTTCCTCGTAATTAGACACAATGGTCATGAGCAGATCGAGGCCAAGAATTTCAAAAACGTTCCGCACTTTGTCCTGCATGTTAAAAAAGATCAGTTTGATCTGCGCATCCTCGAAGCGCTGCAGGTGCGAAATAAATACGCCTAGTCCGGCGGACGAAATGTAGTGCAGGTTTTTACAATCTACAAGCACTTTACTATATTTCATGATCGCCGGGTCCGAAAGTTCCTCGTCCAGCACCACAGAAGAGCTGGCATCCAACTCTCCATCCAGGGTCATAATGATAGTAGATTCTTTAACTTCGTTGGTGATTTTCATCGGCATTGTTACGTCGTGTTTAGCTGTTTTGTTGAATTGCTTTAAATTTAATAACAAGCAACGTTTGGTCGTCATATAAGTTGTCAGGACCGGTAAACTCCTGCAAATCGTTAATGATGGCGCACTTGATATCCTCGGCTTCCAGGTGGTATGTTTGCGAGAGCATGAACAGGAGGCGGTCCTCGCCATACTCCTCATTCAGCGGGCTGCGGGCCTCCACAATTCCATCGGTATAGATCACCATCACGTCGCCCGGGTTGTAGTCGTAGTACATTTCCCGCACGTGGTTATTATAGCTCTTATCACGAATGATGCCAAGCCCCAGACCATCGGTCTGGAAGTAGAACACATCGTCCATCATGGCATTGTAGTAGAGCGTGTGGCAGTGGCCGGCACGCGCAAATACAAACCCTTTCATGCGGTAGTCGATGATGTAGAGGGCTGAGGTGATAAAAGAGGTTTTCTCCAGGCAGCGGCTCAGGGCACTGTTGGCCTGCTTCATAAACTCGCTGGGCGGCATGTCCTGCTGCATCAGGCCATGAAAAATGCCTTTCATCTGTGCCATATGGAAGGCGGCCGAAATACCCTTGCCCGACACATCGCCGATGATGATGGCAATGCGCGACTCGCTTAGCTGGAGGAAGTCGTAAAAGTCGCCTCCCACTTCTTTGGCAGCCAGGGCATGCGTACTGATTTCAAACCAGCTGTCTACCGGAAATGTTTTTGGGATGAGACTTTCTTGTACCTGGGTGGCAATCTTCAGCTCTTCTTTATAGCGCTCGTTCTGAAGCGATTCTGTTACCAGGCGCAGGTTTTCGATGGTCAGGATGGTCTGGCTGGTAAAGGTGCGCAACACATTAACTGTTTCCCGGTCAAAGCCCTGTTCAATGTCCTTAAGCAGGTATAGCACGCCGAAAAGGTGCTGCTTTAATTTGATTGGAAGGATGATCAGCGATTTCCAGGGCAGGCTCAGGTCCCGGAAGCCGGGATTGCGGTCCAGGTTGTTGTTGATATAGTCGATGTTCTGGATGTTATAAGCCAGCAGCAAATGGCGGATGCGCTTGATCTGTTCGCCTTCTATGTTCAGCAGGTGGGTAACCTGTGGCTCGCCGTTGCGCACCAGCTCAAACCAGGCACTCCCCGCATCCGATGCTTTAATGGTTGAGTCGAACATCATGTCGTAAACCTGCGCTTCGCTCTGGCCCTGCTGGATGGACTGGCTCAGGCGCTGGAAATTCAGCAGGTCCTCGCTCTTTTGCTCAAATACGCTGGAAGTAGGTAAACTGAAAAGCGATACCAGGAAGGCGCCCAAAGTATAAAGCCCCACAAAGAGCATGGCCAGCGGCAGAAAGCCCACATCGGTAAAGTCCACGACCAGCTCGGGGCTGTCGGCCAGTTGATGAAAAAAGCGTGCAAAAATATAGCAGCTCAGCAGGATGGCGCCCAATAATATAAGCGAGCGGCTCTTGTTGTTAAACGTGAGGTAGGCAACCCATTTGAGGTTGGTGCACAGAAACAGGATATAAAAGCCCAGCAGCGCCAGCAGCGGCAGAAAAATGTAGCTGGTATAATCGAAGTTAAGCAAGGTGAGCAGCAGCGTGCCAAACAGCAGCACCTCAAACCAGTCCCAGGCAATCTGCAGGAATTTGTTTTTGTGATACAGCAGCAACTGGCGCCAGATATAAAAGGCCTTGGCCAGAAAAACCACCAGCAAGCCAAAATTTACCACATACACCAGGTGCAGCAGCAGGATTGATTGCTGGCCGGCATACGCTGTGATAAGCCGGTAAGCCAGGTAAAGGGCCACACTCAGGTAGGCGGCAATGCCAGCCTTGGAGAACAGGTTCCACAGATACCCGATAAAGTCGATGCCCTTGAGCCGCTCGGCACTAAGGCGCTGGTGCAGGAATACGGCAAGTATAAAGACGATGGTGAGCAGGTTATTGATGTAAGGCATCGAAAACTGCACGGCACCCGCGCGCGAGGCGCTTTCTGCAGCCAACAGGATATTGGCTAACAGCAGCGCCCAGCTAACTATTGCGGTAGTTACCAGCAAAGATTTTGCGTTTGTTTTGTATAACATAAAACGGAAAACCGTGGATAGTTTTTGCAGTGACGGCGTTAGGCCTCTCTTTGACTTATCTGACGTGAAAGGTAAGAAAATTTTTTGCTCTTTGGCCAAGGTGTCAGGTTGTGTTTGCAAAACCCCTTGCATAACGTAAAAAGAAAGGAGTAGGTTAAGCCTGCCTGCTAACCTACTCCTTTCAAATTAAATGGAAGTATACTAGCGGCTGTAGTTCGGTGCTTCGCGCACAATCTGCACGTCGTGCGGGTGGCTTTCGCGCAGGCCGGCGCCGGTAATTTTTACCATTTTGGCTTTCTGCAGGTCCTCGATGGTGGCTGTGCCGCAATAGCCCATGCCAGCCCTTAGGCCACCTACCAACTGGTAGATCACTTCCGATACAAGGCCTTTATAAGGCACCCGGCCTACGATGCCTTCAGGAACCAGCTTGCGGGCGTCCGTTTCGTTGCCCTGGAAGTAGCGGTCTTTGGAGCCTTCTTCCATCGCCTCTACCGAACCCATACCCCGGTAGGTTTTATACTTGCGGCCTTCGTAAATGATCACATCGCCGGGAGCCTCTTCGGTGCCGGCCAGCAACGAACCGATCATCACGGTGCTGGCACCGCCAGCCAGTGCTTTGACCATATCGCCGGAAAACTTAATGCCGCCATCGGCAATGACCGGAACGCCGGTGCCTTCCAGGCCGCGGGCCGCTTCCATAACCGCCGTTAGCTGCGGCACCCCGATACCAGCAATAATACGGGTGGTGCAAATACTACCCGGGCCTACGCCCACTTTTACGGCATCAGCTCCGGCGTCGGCCAGGGCTTTGGCGCCCTCTGCAGTCGCCACGTTGCCGGCAATAAGTTCTATGCCGGGGAACTGTGCTTTAATTTCGCGCACCGCATCCAGCACGCCTCTCGAGTGGCCATGGGCCGTATCAACGCTCACCACATCCACGCCAGCTTCTACCAGCGCTTTTACGCGGAGCATCACATCGGGCGTTACGCCCACGGCAGCACCCACCCGCAGGCGGCCAAACTCATCTTTGCAGGCAAAGGGGCGGTCTTTTTTCTTCAGGATATCTTTGTAGGTGATCAGGCCCACCAGCTTTCCGTCGCCGTCTACTACGGGCAGCTTCTCAATTTTATATTGCTGCAGAATATCTTCGGCTTTGGCCAGGTCGGTGCCTTTTTCGGCGGTAATCAGGTTCTTGTGGGTCATAAGGGCCGATACCGGCTGCGTCAGATCTTTCTCGAAGCGCAGGTCACGGTTGGTAATGATGCCTTTGAGCTTGCCCTCGTCGTCGGTGATCGGAATGCCGCCGATCTTATGTTCCGTCATGATCAGCACGGCATCGCCCATGGTGGCTTTGGCATTCAGGGTAATAGGGTCCAGGATCATGCCGCTTTCAGAGCGCTTTACTTTGCGCACCTGCGCGGCCTGTTTCTTGATCGACATGTTTTTGTGGATGATCCCAATGCCGCCTTCCTGCGCCATGGCAATCGCCAGATCAGCTTCGGAAACAGTATCCATCGCTGCCGAAACCAGGGGCGTATTGATCCGGATGTTGCGCGTTAGCTGGGAAGAAGTATCGGTTTTATGGGGGAGCACCTCGGAATAGGCCGGGAGCAGAAGCACGTCATCGTATGTGAGCGCTTCGAATAGTATCTTAGACTGATCGGAGACCATGGCAAATAATTTACGGGTTGTTATTTGCCGCGTAAAATTACAAAAAATCAGCAATAATAGGAGTAAATCACCGGAAATATTTCAGTTAGGATGAAAACGGTGGCAATCAGAAGACCGGAATGCGCAGTCTCCTGGAAACGAAAGCAAGTATAAACGTAACCAATCGTCTTTTTCAGGCTGTCAGGAGCTCATGTGCTTCAGAACCTGGCCTGTAAACGCCGGCAGCGCACCTGCCATTTTCCGCATGTTAATACTGCGCCATGGTGGGATCAATTTCGGTGGCCCAGGCGTGGATGCCGCCTTTCAGGTTGAGCAGGTTCTCGTGCCCCAGGCGTTGCGAGAGGTAATGGATGGCCTGCGCGCTGCGGAAACCATGGTGGCAGAGCACAACCACCGGAATATCATGCCGCACCCGGTTGGCCTGCCTCGGAAGCTCACCCAGCGGAATGAGCTCGCCCCCCAGGTTGCAAAGCTCAAATTCGGCGGGCTCGCGCACATCCACCAACTGCAACTTACTGCTGTGTGCCAGCCGTTCTTTTAGTTCCTGTACTGTAATCTCGTTCATCATCTCTGCTTTCAGCTTCCCGGCCAGGGCATATAGTATGCGTTGTTTTTGGCCGTTTGGTTTCAAATCACAAACTTAGCAAACAATTAAAATGGAGCAGCCTGCAGGGCGCATGTTTTAAACCATGAATATAGTTGAGAATATAGCCGATGCCTGGCAAGCCATGAGCCTGCTGGAACTGATCGGCGTTTTAACCGGCATTGTGAACGTATGGCTGGCTGCCAAGCAAAACATCTGGACGTGGCCCATGGGCCTGATCAGTGTGGCCATGTATGTGCTGGTATTTTACGAAGCCCGTCTCTACGCCGACATGGGCCTGAATGTGTTTTACTTTATAACAAGCGTGTATGGCTGGTATCTGTGGTTGTATGGCGGCCAGAACCATACCGAGCGCCAGGTAGGCCGCGTAGGCCGGCGGGAACTATCGCTGCTGTTGGGGCTGGCGGTCCTGTTCACAGTTGGGCTGGGATATTTTTTGCACAATTTTACAAATGCTTCGCTGCCTTATATGGATGCAGCCACCACAGCCGTTAGCCTGGTAGGGTATTGGATGATGGCCAAAAAACAACTGGAAAATTGGGTGGTATGGCTGTTGGTAGATATTGTATATGTGGGTGTGTATACCTACAAAGAGCTGTATTTAACCAGTTTTTTATACCTTGTTTTTATGCTGCTCTGCGTAAAAGGCTACCGCGAGTGGAAGAAAGAACTGCACCGGCCTGCCGCGCGTAACGTGGTGGCGGGCGCAAAATAATTTATTGCATCGGGCAGGTGTTACCATCCAAAACCAGGCAGACTACGTACATCTCTATACTTCTAATCTAATGCGCCTCTACATCAGAGGAAAATTGTTCAACCGGAAACCGTGCAGCATGATGAAACAGCGAAAGATTGAATTGCCTGAAGAACTGAAGTACGCCAACCGCTTAAAGTGGGGATACGAATCGCCTGATGAGAGCCCCAAACGCGTCCACTTCCGGCAGTTTGGCGACAAACGACCGAAAGAGGTAGAAGTTTATAACTTCTTTGGTTACAGTTTCACGGAGAATTAAGCTTGTTGAATTTACAGGAGAGCATAAAATTAAAGGTCATACTTTAGTTTTATGCTTTTTTCATGTTCGCCTCTTACCAGATAAGCCCTTTGGGGTGGCCTGGCAAATTGTGCTGTTTACCCTTCTTTTGATACTTTGTACTAAGTATAGTTACAAAATAAATTAAAATATTTATTTATATCCTATCTTCCTCCAGCATTTAAATCAGCATGCTAACCTGCGGAGCTTCTGCTCCAAAGTTCAATAATGAGCTGATTTAGCTGTATTGCCCAAAAGTCGTTAAGCCAAAAGCTTACAGACTGCATATCTCCAGACACTTATTTCCATCTTTTGTATGCTACCCGGCTAAAGCATAGTCGGGCAGGCGTACTTTAACGCAGCTTTGCGCATGATAAAATTGTACATTTTAGTTTATTCCCGGCGCATTTACTTGTTCTGGCACTGCCTCGTGCGGCCAGGCCCGCCCTTGTATTGGAAAGAATAGGTTGCGTTGCCGCTATTACTCCTTTGCGGGCGGGCGGTGAACTTGCAACCTGGTGCTGCTGATGCGCTTACGCCATGAGCCCCGCCCGCAGGTGCCTGATAATTTTAAATTCCTTAAACTATAATTTATGACTAAGTATACTCGCTATCCCCTGTTTGTTTTGTTAATATGCCTGTTCTTCGCCTGTTCTAAGGAGGATACGGATGATCTGAAAACAACAGCAGTAGGCAACGCAAAAGTTGCCGCAAAACCCGCCGCTAAATTAGATGCCCCAACGCTGAGTTGTGTAAGTGCTACGGGCGCTTCTATTACGCTTAATGTTACGGCCGGTGCAACCGGGGCGCCAGCCGGCTTTTCAATCCAATGGATGTTAAAATCAGAGTATGAGGCAAATGGAGGCTGGCCTTCTTCCAGCGATGTGGTTGAAAGCTCCTCTTTCTGCAAAGCGTCCTTTTCAGGTGTGCCCGGGGCGTCTTATTATAACCTGAAAGCCGGTAAATCGGTGGAGGTGACGATAGGCGATGTGATCTATGACCAGGTGGGCGCTTCCTCTCCCTGCGAAAGCATACCCCTGGTATGTGGCCAGGAATACGTATTCCGGGCTTTTGCCCACAACGACCCGAAAGGCATTGCAAAGAGCGACTTTTCAGTGGATCAGACCTGCGCTACACTGCCTTGCAGTACAGGTGAAGAAGGCTGTACCTATACCCAGGGCTACTGGAAAACGCATGGACCAACTCCGACAGGAAATAACCTGAACGTATGGAACGTAACCTCCCTGACTGTTGGCGCTGTAACCTACACCGATCTGGAGCTGCAGGCTATTTTCAATACGCCTGCCCAGGGCAACGGCCTGGTTTCGTTAGCACACCAGCTGATCGCGGCAAAGTTAAATGTGGTGAATGGCGCAAATGATTCAGCTATAGCAGCTACTATTGCGCAGGCAGATGCCCTGATCGGAAGCCTAAAAATTCCTCCGGTTGGAAGCGGCTACTTAGCGCCTGCTGTTACCAGCAGTTTAAACGAGCTGCTTGCTGACTATAATGAAGGGGCAACCGGCCCAGGACATTGCGGAAATTAGAACATCAAATTTGTACAGTACAAAAAGGATAGTCTGACAGCTATCCTTTTTGCATTTATTTAACCGGGCTTTTTACACAGTATGCAGTCGGGGATTCGCAGAAAGCCGATGGCAGCAAGGCAGGCACTTTTTCACTACCTTTGCCCTATGCTCAAAGTAGCCATCACAGGCCCGGAGTCTACGGGTAAATCCACCATTTCTGAAAAGCTGGCCAGCCACTACAACACGGTATGGGTGCCCGAGTATGCCCGCACCTATATCGGTAACCTGGGCCAGCCTTATACCCTGGCCGACATTGAGGCAATTGCCCGCGGGCAGCTGGCCCTGGAGCAGGAAATAGCGCAACAGGCGCGCACCATTCTTTTTTCGGATACCGACCTGCTGGTGCTCAAGATCTGGAGCGAGCATGCCTTTGGCCGCTGCCCGGCCTGGATCCGGGAAAAACTGGCCCGCCAGGACTATAACCTTTGCCTGCTGATGGGCGTTGATTTGCCTTGGGAGCCGGACCCGCAGCGCGAGCATCCGCACCTGCGCCAGTATTTTTACGACTGGTACAAACGGGAGCTGGAGCAACTGGGCGTGCCTTTTGTAGAAGTAAGCGGCCAGGGCGAGCACCGCTTTGAACAGGCACGCGGGCAGGTGGACCACCTGCTCCGGCAACACAATCTTTTATAAAAACGACCGATGCTATACTTTCTTCAGAACGAGAATTACGAAGTGGGCGTGAACAGCCTGGGAGCCGAGCTGCAGCATTTCATCCTGATGGATGAGAAACTGGAACTTATCTGGCAGGGCGACCCTGCCGTGTGGGCCGGCCATGCACCCAACCTTTTCCCGATTGTGGGGGAGCTGCAGGGGCAGCACTATACTTACAACGGCCATACCTATACTATGCTGCGCCATGGCTTTGCCCGCCGGCAGGAGTTTAAGCTGGTAGAGGAGCATCACAACAAGCTGGTGTTTGAGCTGCAGCACAACACCGAAACCCTGCAGCAGTATCCTTTTAAGTTCCGGCTGCTGATCGCCTACAAACTGGAAGCCAACCAGCTCTCGGTCACTTACCTGGTTACCAATACCGATGATCATTCTTTGTACTTCTCGATTGGAGCGCACCCCGGCTTTAACGTGCCGCTCTACGCCGGCGAGCAGTATTCGGACTATTACCTGGAGTTTGAGGAAGAAGAAACGCTGAGCCGGCTGCTGCTAACCCCGCAGGGGCTGCTGAGCGGCGAAGCCGAGCGGGTGATGGACCGGCAGCGCGTACTACCCCTGCGGCATACGTATTTCGAGAAAGATGCCCTGGTTTTTTCAGAGATGAAGTCAGAGAAAGTTACGCTGGCCAGCCGTACAAACCCGCACCGTATTGAGGTAGGCTTTAAGGGCTTCCCTTACCTGGGTATCTGGGCCAAGCAGGGCGGGGCGCCGTATGTGTGCATCGAGCCCTGGTGCGGCATTGCCAGCCGCGAGGGAGCCAGCCTGGAGTTGAAGGAGAAAGAAGGCATAAACGAGCTGCGCCCCGGCGCAAACTTTGAGCGTACCATGACCATCACCGTCGATTAACCACTGGGAATTGCTATATGAAAAAGCCCCGGCTATACGTACGTATAGCCGGGGCTTTTTCATGCCTGCGGAATTTACTGCAGGGATGGCTCCGGGAATTTTGGTAGCTTAATTCTGCGGAAGTCATACTCGGGCTCGTAATCATTTATAGGTAATGATATGCCCGGCGGCAGGTCCAGATCCGGCAGATCGTCTCCGAGTGGCTCCCCGCCATCGTCGTCGTTATCGGTAGAAGGAGGCCTTCTGAAATGCTTCCGTGGCGCGAACGCGTAGTACGCCAGTATGGTAAGCAGGGCCAAAGTATACAATATGCTGATCATCATCACGGTTCTACTTAAAAATTAATCATCTGCTCTAACATCTTCCGGCAAAACCAGCACAAGGCCTAAGCAGCAGGTAAGGTGCCATTGTATGTTCTAAGAACGTACAATCTGGCTATCAGGTTATTCACCCTGCTTAAAAAAAATATACCCTTAGTCTGCCTTATGTTATCTGTTGGCCCGGTATAGCTTCCAGCCCCTTTGTTTTAATGCCAAAGGCCCCTATCTTTGCCTCAGTTTAGGGGTGCCTTATAACAACGGGCTGAGATTATACCCATTGAACCTGATCCGGGTAATGCCGGCGAAGGGAAAAACACGGGAAACAAAAGTAGCGGGATGCCGGCCCCTGGCATGCCTGTATGTTTTACCCAATCTCATTTTATCATTTTCATGAAAAATTTATTTTTAGCGCTAGCCATTGCGTTGCTGCCGCTGCACCTGTTTGCCCAGGCCACCCTGCGCGGACGCGTAACGGATGCTGCTACCGGCAAAGCGCTGGCGGGTGCCAATGTGGTACTGCAAAACCTGCAGGCAGGCACCACAACCAACTCCGATGGTGCTTATGCGCTGCAGAACCTGCCTTCGGGCGAGTATACCGTGCATGTGAGCTACCTGGGCTACAGGGCCGAACGCCTGCCAGTAAGTATAACCCAGGATAAGCAGCTAAACATTGCCCTGGCCCCGCAGACGCTGCAAACCAACGAAGTAGTGATATCGGCTACGCGGGCAAACGAGAAAACCGGCACCACCTTTACCAACGTGAGCAAAGAAGAGCTGGCGGTACAGAATTTCGGGCAGGACCTGCCTTATTTGCTTAATCAGACGCCTTCTGTGGTGGTAAACTCAGATGCCGGCGCGGGCGTGGGCTATACCGGTATTCGCATCCGGGGCTCCGATATTACGCGCATCAACGTAACGGTAAACGGCATCCCGATCAATGATTCCGAGAGCCACGGGGTGTTTTTTGTGAACATGCCCGACTTCGCTTCTTCGGTGCAGGATGTGCAGGTGCAGCGCGGCGTGGGCACCTCCACGAACGGCGCCGGCGCTTTCGGGGCAAGTATAAACGTCCAGACGCAGCAACTGCGCAGCCAGCCCTACGCCGAGACCAGCAACAGCTATGGCTCGTTCGATACATGGAAACATACCGTGTCGTTTGGCTCGGGCCTGCTCAAAGACAAGTTTACCTTTGATGGCCGCCTCTCCAAGATCGCCTCGGATGGCTACATCGATTATGCCTCTTCGGACCTGAAATCCTACTACTTTGCGGCAGGCTATCATGGCAAAACCGGCATGCTCAAGTTTATCACTTTTTCAGGCATCGAGAACACGCACCAGGCCTGGGACGGCGTGCCGGAAGATAAGCTGGAAACCAACCGCACCTACAATGGCCTCTCCTACGAAAACGAGATCGACCATTACCAGCAGGACCACTACCAGCTGCACTATTCCAAAGACCTGCTGCCGCGCCTGAACCTGGGCGGCGCGTTCCACCTGACCCGCGGCCGCGGCTATTACGAGCAGTATAAAGCCGACCAGAAGCTGGCCAAGTATAACATCCTGCCGGTGGTGCTGGGCGATACCACGATCAGCCGCTCCGACCTGATCCGCCGTAAATGGCTCGATAATTACTTTTACGGTGCTACTTACGCCCTCAACTATTTCACCCAAAACGGCAAGCTGAACGCTACGCTGGGCGGCGCCTGGAACAAGTATGACGGCGACCACTACGGCGAAGTGATCTGGGCTCGCTACGCGTCCAATAGCGAGATCCGCCAGCGCTACTACTTCAACAATGCCCTCAAAACCGACTTCAACATCTTTGGCAAGGTAAATTACCAGCTTACCGAGAAGCTGGGTGCGTTTGGCGATGTGCAGTACCGAAGTATAAACTATCAAATTGATGGCGTAGACGATAACAAGCGTGAGGTAACGCAGCAGGCCAATTTCCGGTTCTTCAACCCCAAAGCAGGCCTTACCTACCAGCTCAACGAAGCCAACAGCCTGTACGCCTCCTACGCCGTGGGCCATCGCGAGCCCACTCGTTCCGACTTTACCGACCAGTCGGTGGCAGACCAGCAAAGCGGCGTAAGGCCGAAAGCCGAAACACTCTATAACCTGGAGGCGGGCTACCGGCTGCGCGGCAGCAGTCCCGCTATACTTGGCCAGCATGCCCGCTATACCCTGGACGCCAGCTACTACTACATGGATTACGACAACCAACTGGTGCTGACCGGGCAGCTGAACGACGTGGGCACGCCGCTGCGCACCAACATCAAAAACAGCTACCGCACCGGCGTGGAGCTGGCGGGCCTGCTGAACCTGAACGATTTTGTGGAGCTGCGCAGCACCCTGGCGCTGAGCCGCAACAAGATCCGGGATTACCAGGAAACAGTGTATATTTTCGATGCCGACTACAACGTGGAAAATTCGGTGGTGAACAACTACAGCGAGACGGATATTTCGTTCTCGCCGGCCGTGGTTTCGGCGCACAGCCTGGAAGTGCAGCCCCTGAAAGGCTTTAAAGCCGCCTTCCTTTACAAAACCGTGAGCCGGCAGTACCTCGATAACACCGCTTCGGATGCGCGCAAAATAGACCCTTACCAGGTGGCCGACCTGCGCCTGCGCTATACCGTGCACCCCCGTTTTATGAGAGAACTGGAGCTTGGTTTGCTGGTCAACAACCTGTTTAACCAGAAGTATGAAGCCAACGGCTATACGTTCAGCGAGGAATATTCCGGCGACCCAACCCGCTACGACTATAACTACTATTATCCGCAGGCCACCCGCAATTATCTGCTGTCGGTGGGGCTTATGTTTTAGGTTCGTGCTGGAAGTATAAATGCGATAGAACAAGTATAAATCAGGAAGCCCTGCCAGCTGGCGGGGCTTTTTGTTTCTATATTTGGTGTTGCAAGGGTGCCTGCTTGAGCAGTGGCAAGCAGGCACCCCGCGAAAGAAGAGAAGTATAAACGCATCACCCCCAGATGAAGGATCAAATGCCAGACCGCGCAGTTGCCGGTCCCAAATCCAGCCTGTCGGAAGTAGCTTGGCTGTTCTTTAAGCTTGGCTGCATTGCCTTTGGCGGCCCGGCGGCCCACATTGCCATGATGGAAGACGAGGTGGTAAAAAAACGCAGGTGGATGAGCCACGATCATTTCCTGGATCTGGTGGGCGCCACCAACCTGATACCGGGCCCTAACTCCACCGAAATGACCATGCACTGCGGCCACGAGCGGGCAGGCTGGCCGGGATTGGTTGTGGCCGGCGTTTGCTTTATTTTTCCGGCCGTGGTCATTACCTCGGTCTTTGCCTGGGCCTACCAGCAGTATGGGCAATTGCCCGATGTCGCGGCTTTTATCTATGGCATCAAGCCGGCTGTTATTGCTATCATCATTTCGGCTGTGATCGCGTTGGGGAAAAAAGCACTGAAATCGGTGGAGCTTGCCATACTTGGGGCAGCGACGGCTGTTGCCTGCCTGGCAGGCGTAAACGAGATTGCCGCTTTGTTTGGCTGTGGCCTGGCGGGCGTGCTGCTCTACCTGATCCGGCATCGGAAAACCACCTTAAACAGCGTTGTACCATTGGCTGTAATGCAGCTGGCAGCTCTTACGCCGCAACTAACGAACGGCCGGGTGTTCTGGTCATTCCTCAAAGTAGGGGCCCTGTTGTACGGCAGCGGCTATGTGCTTTTTGCTTTTCTGGATGCTGAGCTGGTAAGCAAAGGCCTGCTGAGCCGGCAGCAACTCATCGATGCCATTGCGGTGGGGCAGTTTACGCCCGGGCCGGTGCTGAGCACTGCTACCTTCGTGGGCTGGCAGCTGCACGGCGCCTGGGGTGCCTTGGCTGCTACGGTGGGTATTTTCCTGCCTTCGTTTTTGTTTACAGCCCTGCTCAACCCGCTGATTCCTAAAATGCGAAGATCGAAGCTGATGGGCGCGTTCCTGGATGCGGTCAATGTGGCTGCCGTAGCCGTGATTGTAGCGGTTTGCGTCGAAATGGCCCAAGCGACCCTCACCGACTGGCGCACGGTGCTGATAGCTATACTTAGCCTGCTGGTAACGTTTGTTTTCAAGAAGCTGAACAGCGCCTTTCTTGTGCTGGGCGGCGCTGTGCTGGGTTACCTGCTGCTGCTTGTGTAGGCGGCGTACTTTTGCCCGATTCATCTGAAAGCATACCTGCGTTCTGCTACGTTATACTTGTGTGATTATCCGCGGCACCTGCTGTAGGATGTATAACGGGGCGTTTTTATGGAAAAGCGTAAGGACCGGCGCTTTATCTTGTGCGGATGTGCGGGTATTTTGCTTAAAATTTTATCTTTGCGTATCACCATTCTCAACTCTTTACGGCAAAACAATGGCTTACGAACCTGCAGGAGCTCCTGACTACTTTAATATCGACGAACTGCTGACCGATGAGCACAAGCTCATCCGCCAGACCATGCGCGATTTTGTGAAACGCGAGATATCTCCCAACATTGAGCGGTGGGCACAGGAGGGCCATTTCCCTTCTGAAATAGTGAAGAAGTTTGGCGAGGTAGGCGCTTTTGGCCCAACCATACCCGAGGAATATGGCGGTGGCGGCCTCGATTATATTTCCTACGGCATCATTATGCAGGAAATCGAGCGCGGCGATTCCGGCATGCGTTCCACGGCTTCGGTGCAGGGCTCGCTGGTGATGTACCCCATCTACAAGTATGGCTCCGAGGAGCAGCGTAAAAAATACCTTCCCAAACTGGCCAGTGGCGAGTGGCTGGGCTGTTTCGGCCTGACCGAGCCGGATTTCGGCTCCAACCCGGGTGGCATGGTGACCAACATCAAAGACATGGGCGATCATTATTTGCTCAATGGCGCTAAAATGTGGATATCCAACTCGCCCGAGTGCCAGGTAGCCGTAGTATGGGCCAAGAATGAGGAAGGCCGCATCAAAGGCCTGATCGTGGAGCGCGGCATGGAAGGCTTTTCTACCCCTGAAATCCATAACAAATGGAGCCTGCGCGCCAGCTGTACCGGCGAGCTGGTGTTCGACAACGTGAAAGTGCCCAAAGAAAACCTGCTGCCTAACATCGATGGCCTGAAAGGGCCACTGGGCTGCCTCGACTCGGCCCGTTACGGCATTTCGTGGGGCGCGATTGGTGCCGCCATCGATTGTTACGAGTCGGCATTAAAGTATAGCAAGGAGCGCATCCAGTTCGATAAACCGATCGGCGGCTTCCAGCTCACGCAGAAAAAACTGGCCGAAATGCTGACCGAGATAACCAAAGCGCAGCTGCTGGCCTGGCGCCTGGGCACGCTCATGAACGAGGGCAAAGCCACCACCCAGCAGATCTCCATGGCCAAGCGCAACAACGTGGACATGGCCCTGCACATTGCCCGCGAGGCACGCCAGATCCACGGCGGCATGGGCATTACGGGCGAGTACCCGATCATGCGCCACATGATGAACCTGGAATCAGTGATCACCTACGAAGGCACTCACGACATCCACCTGCTTATTACGGGCGCGGATATTACCGGCATACAGGCGTTCAAATAGGTCGTTAATCGTTGATCGTTGCTCGTTATGCGGGTGGCGATGAAGTATAAAGTATAAAAAGGCAGCTGCGTGAAGTAGCTGCCTTTTTATACTTTATAGCTGCGGTTATCCAAACACTCCTGCCTCTCATAGGCGCAAGGGTTCATTTTAGCGTCTAAGGTGGGGAATCGGTTGTTACCTCGGAGTAAGTATAAGCGTTGTCGCTTTGGCTTACTTAGCTTGTGCACAAGTTCCCCCGCAACGAGTGCGGGATCTGTGACTTTCAGAATGACAAAAGGGAAGAGGCTGCTTTAACAGGAAGTATAGGTGGAGAAAGTAGCACATCCCGTCCTGCTGTCATCACGACGCTAGGAGAGATCTGGGTGAAATACTTTCAGGAACCTACTGCAGATTTCTCCCAGCGTCGAAATGACAGTTTGCTGAAGTATAAGCAGCTTAGGTTAGGTGATAACATCCCCCTACCCCCTTCAAAGGGGGACTTTCTGCCGATGGAGTAAGAACAGCAGGCTTGCGTAGGAAAGGCTTAACCTCCCTTCCACCAAGATCCTTTCAGGATGACAAAAGAAAGAAGTAAGGAGAGCAGGTTTATACTTATACTTCAGCTAAAGTTTCATAGCTGGCACCATAGTGCGGACAGGTCGCGACCTGTCCCTACAGGAGTGTCGAGTTGCATAGTGAAAGACAGGAGCAATCGAAAGATTCCCAGTCCTTGGGTTGAGCGCCTCGAGAATTGCCGGTGACGAGCTCCAGCGAGGCAGCCCGAGGCACGAGGGCAGGAAATGAAAGCAGCGCGATGCCCGAGGACGAGCCCTCGCGGGCTTGGAGCGCTCCAAAGTAAAAGTTGAAACAAGGCAAGTATAAAACTGAGGAAGAAAGGCTACTACATAGAATAGCCAAGTAAAGGAGTTTCAAACAGTAGTTACCAAGTATAGTGGAAAGTATAAACCAGAGCATCAACCAGCTACTGACAAGCATAGCAAGGAAGCTTAGCTGAGCACATCAGGAAATCCATTCTTTTACGGACTACTTACACCCTATCTTATAGAACGTTGCTAATCATATTAGATTTAGGGCGAACAACTATAAAATAATTAGCAAAAATCCGTAACTTCGTAGAGCAAAATGGAGCAAAAAAGCAGCCGAAAGTGTTACCTTCAGGTATAACTCACGCTGATTTTAAAGTATAAAATTATACCATGAGAGAAGATTATCTCACCGGCGAAAAAGAACAGATGTCGCCTGCCGAGCGCGATATCGACAAGGCCCTCCGGCCTCTCAGCTTCCTTGATTTTACAGGGCAAGCCAAGATCGTGGAGAACCTGAAGATATTTGTGCAGGCCGCCAAACGAAGAGGCGAAGCGCTGGACCACGTGCTGCTGCATGGCCCTCCGGGACTAGGTAAAACCACGCTGTCGCATATTATTGCTTCCGAGCTGGACGCGGGTATTAAAATGACCTCCGGCCCGGTGCTCGACAAGCCCAGCGATCTGGCCGGTTTGCTCACCAACCTGGAAGCAAACGACGTGTTGTTTATCGACGAGATCCACCGCCTCAATCCCATTGTGGAAGAGTACCTCTACTCGGCCATGGAGGATTACAAGATCGACATTATGCTGGATTCGGGGCCGAATGCGCGTTCCGTGCAGATCAGCCTGAATCCCTTTACCCTGATTGGCGCTACCACGCGTTCGGGTTTGCTTACCGCGCCCTTACGTGCCCGCTTCAGCATTAACTCGCGCCTGGAGTATTATGATGCGGAGCTGCTGACTTCCATCGTGAAGCGGTCGTCTTACCTGCTGGGTGCGCCCATACATGAGGATGCGGCTTTCGAGATTGCCCGCCGCAGCCGGGGCACGCCGCGTATTGCCAACAACCTGCTGCGCCGTACCCGCGATTTTGCCCAGGTAAAAGGCGATGGCACAATTACGGTAGAGATTGCGAAGTTTGCCCTGAATGCGCTGGACGTGGACCAGAACGGTCTGGACGAAATGGATAACCGCATCCTTTCCACCATCATCGACAAGTTTAAAGGCGGCCCGGTCGGGATCACCACCATTGCCACAGCGTGCGGCGAAGAATCGGAAACAATCGAGGAAGTATACGAGCCATTCCTGATCCAGGAAGGTTACATCAAGCGTACCGCCCGCGGCCGCGAAGCTACTGAAATGGCGTACCGCCACTTAGGTAAAATTCCACCGCAGGAAATAGCCTCCGGCGGCTTGTTCAGCCAACCGGAAGTATAGAAGTGAGTTTTGTTGTTTGTGATAAGTATAAAGAGCAGGCCTTATAGTCTGCTCTTTTTGTTTTACCAGAATTTTGAAGCAGTTCCTCTACTCAAAGATGTATTGGAATGGCAGGTGAACAGTATATGTCGGATCTGGCGCGGGTATTAACCCGTGCCTTTTTATAAGGTGAAGTCTCTGACTTCATTGAGGCATAAGGCCTCAAAACATTACTCGTGTAAAGCAACTCACGTGAGTCTGGAGACACAAAGGATTCGGCGGCACGGGTTAATACCCGCGCCAGTAGCGAAATCTAGGCCAAGCTTCCTAATAGTTTAGCGCGGTCATTTTTGTTCTTTAATAGGGAAATTGTCTTTTTCTGAGCCAAACTTTTGAAGTCTATTAAAATGTCATTGTCATTATATATTTCAGGCTTTAGTTCTATAGCAATTGTTTCCATAAAGTTGCCCATATTCTTTGCGTAAATAGTTGATTTACCCATTGCTATGAACAAATCTATTGTAGCTTGACGAATGAGCTCATGTTTTTTTAAATGTAGTAAAGCCTGCCGCTCCGAAGAATACTTCTTACCAATTGCCTGCATCATGACTTGAAGCTGCTGTTTAGAGTATCCAAAAAGTTTTGCCCGGTAATCCCACCAATTTTTTGGTCTTTTCATAAATTCATAATGCTCATTCTGAAGCATCTTCTGTATAGAGAAGAAACCCATAACCTTACAAAGATCAAATAATGCTGATATCTGTAGGTGATTTAGTCTGGCTCCTTCATTAACCTCGCTATCAAGACGCAGCAGATAATGTCGCAATGCTTTGCCTTTGTCTGTTAACTGGCTCATGGCTATGTGCTTAGCCATATCTAATTGTATAGCCCAATCTTTCTTCTCACAGTGGCTTCCGTTCGGTAATCCTACTTGTTTAGGGTGGTAGCTATAGTCTTTATTTAGTACAAACCCATACCCTAATATGTATGAGAACCACCCATCTAAGGGAGAGTCAATCTCTAAATGAGTATGTAAATCACTTGCCCATACATAAGGGGTTCCTTTTAGGGAATAATAAACGTTTACCATTATTGGAAGATTATGATTTAACTATACAAAAGGATTCTTGTTAATTACTAACCTTTAATGTTGTTGAAGAAGTTTTAGGTTAGACTGTGTATGAAATGAATATCCAATTTCTATATCGTGAATCTTGATTGGTTCTTAAAAGGTAATCAGTTAAATGTGAAGATAATAAATAATTATATCCTATATATAGCCTGTGTTAGGATTGTGGATAAATAGGTTGTTTTGTGGAAAAATTGTATTGGATAAGGTTATTGAGGTACAGACTTGAGGAGCATTTACCAGTTATATAGCTAGTTAAGAATATTTATGTGCTAAATTAATTGGTAAAATATCATGTATGATTCAATCCGGACCTTTTTCTCCCTAACTTTGTTCTTCTGGAAGTATAGCCGCCAAGTATAAACACCGGCTACGAAGTATAACTTGAACAAATCCGACCACACATACCTCATCAAGCAGAAAGCCACTGAGCTGGGCTTTATGTACTGCGGCATTTCCAAAGCTGATTTTCTGGAGGAGGAAGCGCCCCGGCTGGAGCGTTGGCTTAACCGGAATATGCACGGGCAGATGCACTACATGGAGAACCACTTCGACATGCGCCTGGACCCGCGCCTGCTCGTGGACGGTGCTAAATCGGTGGTGTCGCTGCTGCTCAACTATTACCCTGAAAAGGAAAACCAGCAACCCGACCAAGACACCTACAAGATCTCGAAGTACGCTTACGGCACCGATTACCATTTCGTCATCAAAGACAAGCTTAAAACACTGCTCCAGTTCATCAACGAAAGTATAGGTGAGGTTGGCGGCCGCTGCTTTGTAGATTCAGCGCCGGTGCTCGACAAGGCCTGGGCAAAGAAAAGCGGGTTAGGCTGGGTAGGCAAAAACTCCAACCTCATCACGCCGCAGGCAGGCAGCTTTTACTTCATTGCCGAGCTCATCATCGACCTGGAACTCGACTACGACGGCCCTATAAAGGATTACTGCGGCTCCTGCACGCGCTGCCTCGACGCCTGCCCGACAGGCGCTATTACAGAGCCTTACGTGGTGGACGGCAGCAAATGCATTTCCTACTTTACCATTGAGCTGAAGGACCAGTTGCCGCCTGAAATGAACGGCAAATTTGGTAACTGGGTGTTTGGCTGTGACATCTGCCAGGACGTTTGCCCCTGGAACCGGTTCAGCAAACCGCACCAGGAGCCTGCCTTTGCCCCGCATCCGCAGCTCAAAGAGTTGAAAAAAAGCGATTGGCAGGAGTTAACGCACGAAGTGTTTGCGCAGCTGTTTAAAAAGTCGGCTGTAAAACGCACCGGCTATAGTGGCCTGTTGCGCAACATTCAGTTTGTGCAGAATAAGGATGAAAAGAAGGGGTAGCGCAGTTATACCTGCGCTTTTGTAAATACTTTATTCAGGATGAGCGGATACATGCCCGAAAACTGGTCGTAACACCACTGCTTTAGTTGCGGGAGCTCTTCTTTTGCTAAAACTTTAAATGCCTTCCGAAGCTCTTTTTCAAACAGCATCGTATCGAAACTCACCTTCACTAAAATCGTCTTTACGTATTCTAACATTGTTGTAACAGGTATATGTAATCGTATTGCTCAGAAATACGCAGGAAGCTTAAAAAAGTGGCAGGTATTTAGTGAAATTATGCAAAATATTAGGCTAACATCTTTAGAGATAATCAGATAAGTATAAAAGGGCAGCCGGCGTACACCAGCTGCCCTTTTATACTTGGCAAAGCGTTTAAAGCTTTATGATTTGATAAATAATTTAGCGATAGCAAGTACCGCGTCTTTCGACAAGGGCTCATCAAAGGCTTCGGTTACGTTTGCGACAGATACTTTGGATACAGCCGGAACATCTACGCCCCCTTGTTCTACTTCATCTTCGCCCTTGTACACGGCCTGCGTAGCCTCTGGCATACCTGCGCCGCGCTCATCTCCTGTAATCCAGCCATTCAGGCCCCGTATTCTTCTAACAATAGAGGCATGGCGTGCTTCTACGGAATGGATTTGCAAGGCAGCTGTCAGCACGTCGCTATTACTCACCAGATTGGCGGCCTGGCCTTTGTAAGCGCGAACGCCTGTGTCCTCAAACGCCTGAGAAAGCGCTAGGAAAGTCTGCAGGTTAGAATCCCAGTCCGCAAAAGCGCCGCCAGCCGAAAAGTCGAAGGTAGGTTTGTCCACCGGTTTGCCTTTCAGCGCTTTGATGGTAGTTTCCAGGAATTTTACGTGGGCCGTTTCGTTTTTGCTTACGTCCCTAAAGAAGTCCCTGTACTCGCCCAGGTGAAGGCTGGAGGAAGCAAGGCCCCTGCTGTAAAATTCCGACTCCAGGTATTCGAGCGTTAAAGCAAAGTTAAGCACATCCACTACACGGCCGCTATCCTTGCCATACGCTTTCTGGAACATGGTACCCATTGCCAGGGGCACAGCTGCAAGCGCTACTTTTTTGCCAAAGCTACCGAAGCTGTTCATAGCGCCGCGGCGTGAGGAAAGTCTGTCGTATACTTCACCGTCAGCTTTCTCAATATCTTGTATAATATTAAATATATTCATTTTACTGTTCCTCCTCTTGCTTATTTAGTTGGTAAGTTGCTGAAGTTGATCTTCGTTTTAATGTAGGGGCCAGCCGCCTGCAATACCTTTTCGGGCATAAAGGCTCTGTCCAGACCATTTCTGTCAATCAGTTCTTCTCCAAACTTTCTGTTGTTACCGCTAATCAGGTCATGTATGGCGGCGGCGTGGCGGGCTTCTACAGATACAATTTTACCAGCCAGCAGGAGGTAGGTCAGGCCGTTTCCCGAGTCTGAAAAGAGTTTGCCAGCGCCATTATAGGCTGCTACGCCTAAATCTTCAAAGGTTTGCGCCGTGGTGAGCACACTGTCTTTGTCGGAGAAATTGATTTTGCTGAAATCTACTTCCAGATCCGCAATCGCTTTGCCGCCCAAAGCCGCTTTAAAGAATTCGCGGTGGGCTACTTCGTGCGCTTTGATATCCTTCATCACCTTCATTTCGTCTGAAGAAAGTGCGCTGCCCGACTTTTTAACTACTTCGGTATAAAACGCCGCTTCCAGTTGTTCCAGGGCATAGGCATAGTTCAGGATGCCGATGTCGCCGGAGCCCAGGTCAACGCCTTCCAGGGGCGGCATCGGAAAGAAGTCGTCATCGTTACAGGCGGTAAGTAGCAGAGCAGCGGCCGCAGCCGTGCCACCGGCATACCGAAAGAAGGCGCGTCTTTGCATCGGGCTTTGGAGCGCTTTGCCAAGGCTGCCCTGATTGTTCTCCTCAAGCTTTTTCAGTTTACTCATAATGGTATTATTAAGTTTGTTAAATATAACTGCCTCTGCAAGAGGTTATAACAACACAGTGCCCCAGCAAAGTATTTAGAACATACGGTACTATTTTGTTGCCGGATTGCACGTTGCTTGCAAAAGGAAAGGCACTGCCAGCGGAAGCCATAGCGGTAAGCGCTACCACCTGTAAATGTATATATCATAATTTAAGGCTTGTTTACAGGCAATGGCGTTGTTCAACCAACATCCTGCTTTGTGCTGTGCAGGGAAAGCAGCGAAAAAGCCAGCATTTCAGTTATATAATTTTATCTTAAAAAAATTTAATAATATTTTTAATTGCTTCCTTGAATATAGGCCGGTACCCCGGGTGGTTTTTACCCGGCAGTTGTAAAGGCCGGGTTATCAGCGCCTGAGATGCAGGGATGAACCTATAATTTTGTAAATTGCTCCTTGTACCCGATATTACAGCCGCAGCAGCGTGCCCTTGTTATATGCGCCTATATGTTCTGTTTCTTTTGCTATGCCTTACAATAGCTGCTCCCGCCCGGGCACAGCAGGTAAGTATACAGCTTGGCAAAAGCCCGGTGCCTATCAACCAGTATTTCACTATTTCCATTAAGCTCCAGAATCAGGGGCTAAAAGATTATACTCCTTTCCCCGAAATAGAAGGGTTTAAGAAAAGCAATAAGTTTTCGGCTACCAAAACCATCATCACCGGCGGCACTACCACCACAGTGCTGACCGTTACCCAGAACTACGCGGCCCTGGAAGAGGGCGAGTATGAACTGCTGCCTTTTACAATGAAGGTGAACGGGCAAACGATCCGTTCGCAGGGGCTCAAACTGAAGGTAACGCCCATGGCGGCAACCCCGCTCCCGGGCAGCAACCTGCCCAACCTGGTTACGCCGGAAGTAGCAGACCCGGTGGCCGAAGGGCAGGCAGAGTTTATCGACAAAGAAGACAATGCCTTTCTGACCCTTTATACCAGCAAGAAAGAGGTGTTTGTGGGCGAAGGCGTGACGGCAACGCTCTATTTTTACCTGGCCGAGCAGGACCAGCGCCTGCTCGATTTCTATGATTTTGCAAACCAGATGGCCGGTATTCTGAAGCAACTCAAACAGCCGGATGCCTGGGAGGAAACCTTTGATTTTGCCGAGATCACGCCGGAGAATGTCAGTATAAAAGGCGTCCCTTACCTGCGTTTCAAGCTTTACGAGGCCGTGTTGTATCCCATCAACCAGTCGCCGCTCCGTTTCCCGGCGCTGTCGCTCAAGATGCTCAAGTATAAAGTGGCCAAAACACCTAACCTGTTAGCGCAGGAGCGGCAGGAGGGCTATAAAACATACTTCTCGCGCGAGCAGGTGGTAAAGGTAAAACAACTGCCGCCCCACCCGTTGCGCGATGTGGTGCCTGTGGGCAATTACCGCCTGCAGGAGCAATTATCGCGTAGGAGCGTGCCGGTAAACAAAAGCTTTACCTATCTTTTCCAGGTAGAGGGCGAGGGCAACCTGTCGGCCATCATGGCGCCGGTACCAACCCCGCCGCCCGGCATCGATTTTTATCCGCCCGACGTGCGGCAGGATATTACCCGGCGCAATGGCCTGGTAGAAGGTGCCAAAGCCTTCAGCTATACGGTGCTGCCTCATCAGCCTGGCACCTATAACCTCAAAAAAGCGCTGCAGTGGGTCTACTTTAATCCTGTCACGGCCCGCTACGATACCCTGCAGCCCCAACTATCGGTGCGCATTACGGGCCTGCAGGACGACGATGCGCTGGTATTGTCGCGCGACCTGGGACCTTTTTATAATATCATCGAGAACGAAGACGCGACACTGGTTAGCCTGCACCTGGCTGACCAGATCAAGCAGTACACCAACATCATATTGCTGGTGCTGCTGGCCCTGTCGGCCTTCGTTTTCCTAAAAAAATAGAAATATGAGCAACTCTTACGGAAAGATCTTCCGCATCACAACTTTTGGCGAGTCGCATGGCCCGGCCGTAGGCGTAATAGTAGACGGGTGCCCGGCAGGGCTCGAAATTAGCCCCGAGGAAATACAGCATGCCCTGGATCGCCGCCGCCCCGGCCAGTCCAACATCACCACCCCGCGGCAGGAGGAAGACCGGGTTACGATCCTTTCGGGCATCTTCGAAGGTAAAACCCAGGGTGTGCCCATTGCGCTGGTGGTCAACAACAAGGACCAGGCCAGCAAGGATTATGCCCATATCGAGCACGCTTTCCGGCCCTCGCATGCCGATTATACTTACACGGCCAAGTATGGCACGCGCGATTACCGCGGGGGCGGCCGCAGCTCAGCCCGCGAAACGGTGGCGCGTGTGGCTGCCGGTGCGCTGGCGGCCAAATTGCTGCAACAGCAGGGCATTACGGTGCAGGCCTACGTGTCGCAGGTGGGCAGTATAAAGTTGCATAAGCCCTACGATGAACTGGACCTGAGCCAGATAGACAGCAACAAAGTGCGCTGCCCCGACGTCGAAACGGCCGCCAGTATGATCAGCCTGATCGAAGACGCGCGCGACAGCCTCGATACCATTGGCGGCGTGGTGAGCTGCGTGGTGAAAGGCGTGCCGGCCGGCCTGGGAGAGCCCGTGTTCGATAAGCTGCACGCCGAGCTCGGCAAGGCGATGCTAAGTATAAATGCTGTGAAAGGCTTTGAATATGGCAGTGGCTTTGAAGGCGTAAAGATGCGCGGCTCCGAGCACAACGACCAGTTTTATACCGACGAGGCCGGTAACGTGCGCACCCGCACCAATTACTCCGGCGGCATTCAGGGCGGCATCAGCAACGGTCAGGATATCTACTTTAACGTGGCCTTTAAGCCTGTGGCTACTATCCTGCAGCCGCAGCAAACGATTAACGACGCCGGCGAAGAGATCACGCTGCAGGGCAAAGGCCGCCATGACCCATGTGTGCTGCCCCGGGCCGTACCCATTGTGGATGCCATGGCTGCGCTGGTGCTGGCCGACTTCCTGCTGCGCCAGCAGGTTAACCGCATTTAAGCTGCACGTATACTTGCGGGCGCTGCTCCCGGTAAAGCCGCTGCAGGCTTATCAAGTATAAACAAGTATAAAACAGAAGGCCGCCCTGCTAAGCAGAAGCGGCCTTCTTCATCAATAAGTATTTGTAATTCGTTAGAACAGCTCCAGGTGCACAACCAGGTACCAGATAATGATCAGGGCAGGCAGCAGGAACGGAATGGAATAACGGATAACATAGGCAAAGAACGACGGCATTTTGATGCCTGCGCTCTCGGCAATGGCTTTTACCATAAAGTTAGGACCGTTGCCGATGTAAGTAAAGGCGCCAAACAGCACCGATGACAATGAGATCGCCTCCAGCAGCACCGTTGTATGGCCGCCCGGCCCGGTGCCGGTGGCAAACTGCCGCACGTCTATAATGCTGTTCTGGGCCATATCAAACTTGGCCATGCCCAGCGAGAGGAAGTTGGCATAGGTTGGGGCGTTGTCCAGGAAGCCGGACAAGGAGCCTGTAGCCCAATACAGGAAATTGGGAGTGATGTAGCGGGCATATTCCGGCGAAGAAGCAATAGCGGCAGACAGTTGCAAAGCCGGCATCATGGTAAAGAAAATGCCGAAGAACAGAAACACCACTTCCAGAATAGGATCGAAGCTAAATTGGTTGCCCGCCAGCGCCGTTTTGCTGGAGAAGCGGAAGCAGAAAAAAGCTGCTCCCAACTGAATGATCTCGCGCAGGAAAGAGAACTTGTTGCCGTCATACGAAATATGCGGGAGCCCTTCCATTACGTTCGGGTCCAGGAAAATGGCACCGATGATCACGGCCAGCCAAAGCAGGTTGCGCTTGCCGCTGATGTAAAACTCGGTCTTCGCGTTATTTTTGGCCACAACAGCCGGGTCAGGGACATAGCCTGTTTCTTTGTTGCGGCTATCGATGATATAGAAGAACAGGCTCAGCAAACCAATAGCGAACACCCATGGGAAAAACAGGTGCTGCAGCGTCCAGAAAAAGGGTACGCCTTTCAGAAAGCCAATGAACAGGGGCGGGTCTCCCAGGGGAGTCAGCAGGCCACCGGCATTGCTCACGATAAAGATGAAAAAGATAATCTGGTAGGGTTTAATGCGGTGTATGTTGAGGCGGATAAAAGGCCGGATCAGCAACAGCGAAGCGCCTGTAGTACCCACTATGTTGGCCATTACGGCTCCCAGAATCACGATCCCCACGTTCATGAGCGGCGTGGCGTTGGCATTGATGTTGATGTAAATGCCCCCGGCGGCAATGTAGAGCGAGCTCAACAGCACCGCAAAAGAGATATACTCAAACAAAGTATGGATGGGCATATGGTGATTTTGCAGGGCAAACAGGTAATAGCCTAGCACAGTAAGGCCCAGCGTAACGGCTATTTTTCGGTAGTTGTGCTCCCAGAAGTGGCCGAAAAGCACGGGGCCGCTTGCAATTAAGCCAATCAGTAGCAGGAAGGGAATGATCAGGAATGCCGGCACATCATGTTCTGTTTGCGCCAGCAGGAGGATGGTGTTTAGCATAATGTAAAAGGGGTGTTACGGTAGGGCTAAAATCGAACTGCAGGGCAAAGTTACAGTTTCTGGGCTAAATTGCTATGCGTGAATCCAGTTTGTGGGTGCCGGGGCGGCAGCCGCAGGGCTTGCTGCACTGGCCAAACGCTTTACTTATCAGAAATATTAGCTAATTTTGGAAACTTTAAGACACAGCTAAAAGTTTTAACTTAAACAGAGATAACTCATGATAGAAAATAAAGAAAAGCTGGTTTCGGTGTATGCTGAAGCCAACCCGAACCCCGAGTCAATGAAGTTCGTGCTGAATGTAACCTTGCTGCCGGAAGGACAAAGTGTGGATTACCCGACGCTGGAAAGCGCGCTGGAGTCGCCGCTGGCACAGGAGCTTTTTAACTTCGATTACGTGTCGCGCGTGTTTATTGCCAGCAACTTTGTTACCGTAACCAAGAGCACGGAACTGGAGTGGGTAAAACTGATCCCCGAACTGCGTGCGTTCCTGAAATCATACATCGAGGCGGGCGGCCCGGCTTTTGTAGAAGGCTTTAAAGCCGGCAAGCAGCAGGCCACCGACCACGGCGATGCCTCTGAAGAAGATACTGCCATTGCTAAAAAAGTAATTGACCTGCTGGATAACTATGTGCGCCCGGCCGTAGAGCAGGATGGCGGTAACATTACCTTCAAGTCCTATGATAAAGGCGTGGTGACCGTGCACCTGCAGGGTTCCTGCAGTGGCTGCCCATCCGCTACCGTTACGCTGAAAGCGGGTATCGAGAACCTGCTCAAGCGCATGGTACCGGAAGTAACTGAAGTAGTAGCCGACGGCGTAACCATCTAAGGCAACTAGACCATTACAAGTATAAATAAGGCCAGCGCTGCAAAGCGCTGGCCTTGCTGTTTTATACCCTAATTTAAATGCTCTTTTCTGTTGGAGCTATACTTCACCCTAATCCTTCCCACAACAAGAGAGGGCTTTTAAGTTCTAAGTAGATAAGCACAAAAACCACTGTCATTATGTTAAGAATCTTGGTAGAAGGAAGCTTAAGCTTTTGCGGCTTGCGAGCGTAGGGGCCTTCTTCTAATAAGATCCTTTCAGGATGACAAAAAGTAGAACTTAACGGTCCTACCCCACAACAGGAGAGAGAGCCTGGCTCATGTGTAACAAAAGCCATCACCCTGCTGTCATCCCGGTGTTAGAGGCTATCTGAGGTACCGATATTGCTTTTGTGTGTACCGGGTCCAACCACCCCTAACCCCTCCTTGTCTAAGGAGGGGAGTCTGCTATTACTTTAGTAAAGTATAAATACTATAGTTGCTTTTCAGGATTCGAAAGAAAAGCATGAGGCTATACTTAATGAAACTTGCTATAGTAAGGACATGCTCCCCTCCTTAGACAAGGAGGGGTAGGGGTGGTTGGATCAGCTAAAGGATACAATTTTACTTCAGCTATACTTCCAGTAGCCAGGACTTCATCGCCCTTGCACCAGGATCAACCGCAACAAGTGCTGATCTGCGACTTTCAGGATGTGAAAAAGAAAGAGCCTGGTTTACAAAAGTAAGTATTAGCATTATGGCATCTGTGGATGTTTAACACCTCCCTACCCTCCTCAAGGAGGGAGTCTGTAATTGCTAATTTACAAGTATAAGCTCTGTTGGTTTGGGCTGTTGCGAAAGGAGTCACTCCCTTTCTCATGCTGTCATCTCGACGCAAGGAGAGATCTGTTACTCATTCTTGGAAGTGTTTTGAACAGATTTTTCCTGTCATTTCAAAGACAGTTGCCTTTTAGCTTTTGGGAGTTGCCTGCCTGCACCTGCTACTAAACAAAAAAGCCCGGAGCTACTGCCCCGGGCTTTTTTGTTTATACTTGAAAAACTGCTTATGCTTAGTGCGCTACTTTAGCACTGGCAACCGGCGTTTCTTCTTCTTTCATCGTATCTACCACAATCGGTGATGCAATAAACAGGGAAGAGTAAGTACCGAACACCACACCGATTAGCATCGCGAACGAGAAACCGCGCAGCACTTCGCCCCCGAAGATGAAGAGCACCAGCACTACCAGGAACACGGTAGAAGAGGTGATGATGGTACGGCTGAAGGTACTGATCAGGGCCGGGTTCACCACATCACGCACGCGCAGGCGTGGGTTATCGTGCATATACTCGCGGATACGGTCGAAGATTACCACGGTATCATTGATAGAGAAACCAATAATGGTCAGGATCGCCGCGATAAATACCTGATCGATCTCAAATGAGAAACCAAATAGGTCACAGATAGAGAAAATGGCAATGATCATCAGCGCATCGTGCAGCAAGGCCACCACACCGCCCAAACTGAACTGCCACTTCCGGAATCGGATCATCACGTAGATAAAGATACCGGCCAGCGCAAGCACTAATGCAATCAGCGCTGTGTTCTGAATATCATCGGCAATACTGGCGCCAACTTTAGAGGTACTCAGGATTTGTGGGTTGAGGTTGCTGTATTGCTGCAAACCCGTCATTAAGGCTGCTTTTACCTGCTGGTCTGCTTCAGTGCTCTCGTCATTTGCCAGCCAGCTGGTCGTAATCTTCAGGCGGTTAGAGGCGCCGAAGGTTTTTACTTCTGTTCCTTCGTTTTTAAAGTCGTCTACTAGTGCCGTACGTACGCCGGTAGCCGGAACAGCCTGGTCAAAGCTAACTATGTATGAGCGGCCGCCCGTAAAATCTACTCCCAGGTTAGGACCGCCTTTTATGGCCATTGCCACAAATCCCAGTACAATAATAGTAGTAGAGAAGATGTAGGCTGGTTTACGCCATTTCAGCACATCAAAGTTCACATTGCGGAACATGTTGTCTGCCAGCGCGGTAGAGAAGGAAAGCTTCTTGCCGTTTTTGAAAGTTGCCTCAATGAAAAGTCGGGAGATGAATACCGCTGTAAAGAAAGAGGTCACGATACCGATCATCAGCGTAATGGCAAAGCCTTTTACAGGGCCTGAACCGAAGAAGTACAGGATAAAGCCTACCAGGAAGGTGGTTACGTTGGCATCAAAAATGGTCATGAACGCATGGTCGTAGCCTTTGTTGATCACCTCGCGCATGCTCAGCCCTTTGGCGGCTTCCTCGCGCATACGCTCAAAAATCAGTACGTTGGCATCAACAGCCATACCCAGCGTGAGCACGATACCGGCGATACCAGGCAAGGTAAGGGCAGCACCAAATTGTGCCAGCACACCCAGGATGAAGAATACGTTGAAGATCAGAGCCAAGTCGGCAATAAAACCGCCACGGCTGTAGTAAGCGATCATGAATATCACCACCAGCAGCAAGCCGGCAACAGTAGAGATCAGACCCTGGTTAATGGCTTCCTGACCCAGTGACGGACCCACTACGGCCTCTTCTACAATGCGGGTAGGCGCTGGCATTTTACCGGCTTTCAGAATGTTGGCAAGGTCCTGCGCTTCTTCAATGGTAAAGTTACCAGTGATAGAAGAGTTACCACCTGTAATCTCGCCCTGTACAACCGGGGCAGAGTATACATAGTTGTCGAGTACGATAGCAACCTGGCGGCCTACGTTCTCACCTGTCAGGCGGGCCCATTTCTTGGCGCCTGTCGGGCTCATGGTCATGGTAATTTCCGGACGGCCGTTCTGGTCATAGTCCTGGCGGGCATCGTTGATCACGTCGCCACCCATCGGGGCTTTGCCGCCACGACCTTTCTTAATGGCATAGAACTCTACAAACTGCTGCTTGTTGTCGCCTGTGATCGGCTTCACGCTCCACAAAAACTTCATGTTTGGAGGGAAGATGGCGCGTACTTCTGCACGCTCAAAAATGTCATTGATACGGGCTGTGTCGCGAACGTTCGCGCCAAGGCCACCAGGCATCTGCGTGAACAGGCTGGCCAGCACACCGGTTTGGGCTGTCTGGGCCGAGTCGAGTGTGGCAGTGTCGGTTTTAGGTTTGGTATCAGCAGCGGCAAGAGCGGCTGTATCGCCACCGGCTGACGCCTGAGCCAGCACATCCTGAGCTGTGTCGTTTTTGGCAGCAGCGGCAGCCAGAGCATCATCCTGCTTGGCCGGTTTGTTGTCGGCTTTGGCTACGTTCAGTTTGCCGGCCTGCTGCTGCTTGGTCAGGTACTCGTTCAGCTGCATGAAGTATGGGCTATACTCCTGTGGCGACCATACTTCCCAGAACTCCAGGTTAGCCATACCTTGCAACAGGTTACGCACGCGGTCCGGGTTGTCAATGCCTGGCAACTCGATCTGTATACGGCCCGAGCCTTTCAGGCGCTGGATGTTGGGCTGGTTCACACCAAACTTGTCGATACGGGTGCGCAGGATGTTGAAAGAACGCTCGATGGCATCTTCCACTTCCTTGTCTATCACGGAGATCACCTCGTCGTTGCTGGACTCATAGCTGATCTTGCCACGGTTAGCTGTGTTGGAGAAGATGCGGCTCAGTTTGCCGTTTGGCTCTATCTGGCGGTAAGCTTCGCCGAAAAGCGTGGTAAAGCTTTCCTGGCTGTTCTTCTGCAGCTCCTGGGCACGGGCCAGTGCTTTCAAAAAGTTCGGGTCTTTGCTGTTGCCCGACATGGATTTAATGATCTCTACCGGCGATACTTCCAGCACCACGTGCATGCCGCCTTTTAGGTCGAGGCCAAGGCCGAGCTCGTTCTCCTTTACTTCCTGGTAGGTGTAGTTCAGAAACACCGGCTCTTTCCATACCGAGTCGAGGTAGGCTTGTTTTTTGGACATGTCTACAATGCCCTGGGCGTTGGTGGCGTAAGCTTCTGCTTTGTTCTGCACGCTGCGCGCCACAAACGAAAATGACAGGTAGTACAGGCACAACGCCGATACAATCACTGTCAGAACGATGATAATGGATTTATTCCGCATTTTTGGTTTATAAAAATGTATTAAAGAAAGTAAGTGACAATTCAGAACACGCCATACCTGCTTCTTAGGCAACTATAAAGTATACCTAAGCCGTTCCTGCAAAACAAAATTTTTACAGAAATCGAGCGGTTAGCTGTGGTAAAAAATAAAGGAGGGAGAGAATAGTGCTGCTACGGAGCGTTGGGCTGTATGGTAACCGGGAATAGCTGAGCTACAAAACCAGTGCCCGCCGGCACAGCCGAACTGGCCGTTAAAGCCTCGTCGGTAGGGACGGCAAAGTCGGGCAGGGGAAGCGGTTTTAGGGCTTGTTGCAGGTTTAAGGCCACAAAAGAGGTGGTTGCCTCCAACGAAACCGTCTGCTTTACCAGGGTTCTCTTTTCGTTTTTCTGCGTTGTACCGGCCTCCGCCTGCTGCTGTGGCTGGGGGGCTGCATGGCTATAGCCAACAACCTCGTGCCCGTTGAGCATCAAAGCCCAAAGCAGTGTGAGCGACACCAAAAGATGTCTGACGAAGCTGGATATGGTAGTGGTACGCGGCATGTGGAAAACAAATGTAACGGGAATTATTTAAAAAAGAAATCCCTAGCGGTTTATATCTATAAACCGCTTTACATCCTGCTTCTTGCCGATAAGTATCAAAATATCAGTAGGGTAGATAACCGTATCGGCTTTGGGTACGCCAATGATGTGCTCTACCTGGGTAGGCTTGCCATCCTGGATCTCCTCGAAAAAGCGCTTGATGGTGATCATGTTGATGTTATACTTCTCGCGGAGCGAGATCTTGACCAGGCTCTTGTTGGCAATGCCTTTCGGGGCATTGATCTCGACGATCTCGTAATTATCGGGCAGGGGCAGAAAGGTACGGATACTGGGCTGCAGCAGGCGTTCGGCCACGGTTTTGCCTACTTCGCCCTCCGGCGAGAGGATCTCCTGCACGCCCAGCTTTTCGAGGATACGGTGCTGCTGTTTGTTAGAAGCCCGCGTAATCACGCGTTTGATGTTGAGTTCCAGCAGGTTTGCGGCCGTAATCAGCAAGGCTTCAAAGTCTTCGCCTATGGCTACTACCACCGCGTCCATGTCCTGCACGTTCTGGGCTTCCAGCGCCCGGATGTCGGTGGCATCCAGGGCCACGGCATAGGCTACTTCGTCCTTTATATCTTCCACATGCTCGGGATCGTTGTCGATAGCCAGCACCTCGGCGCCGCGTTCTGCCAGTGTCCGGGCAATGGAGTTGCCAAAAACACCCAATCCAATTACCGCAAACTTATGCCTCATACCTTTATTTTTGTGTTAAGGAACGTGGTGAGTACCTCCAGGCCCTTTTCAAAGTTGTTATTGTTGGGGATAATGAGATCAGCGTCGTTCTTGTACGGCTTGATGTATTTCTCGTAGGTAGGCGCTACGTGGTTGGTGTAGCGGTACAGCACATCGTCCAGGTCGTAGCCCCGCTCTACCTTGTCACGCACGATACGGCGCTGCAGTTTGATGTACTCCTTGGCATCAATGTATACCTTCAGGTCCAGCAGGCGGGCGATCTCCTCAAAGTAAAAAACAAAGATGCCCTCTACCACCACAATAGGCGCCGGCCGGAACTCGAGCTGCTTTGGCACTACGTTGGGGTTGTTAAACGTATACTCGGTGCGGTAAACGGTCTGGCCCTGGCTCACTTTCAGAATATCCTGTGCGTAGGCTTCGTCGTCGATGCAGGAAGGAAGATCAAAATTGATCACCCCGTTCGGGTCAGTGGCCTGGTGCTCGCGGGCTTTGTAATAATTGTCCTGCGAGATGAGGCACACGTTCTCGGGCGCGAACGAAGTGAGGAGCTTGTTCAAAAAAGTAGTTTTTCCTGAAGCACTGCCTCCTGTAATCCCGACGATAAATGGCTTTTGCATTGGAGCTATGGTTTCAGACTACAAAATTAGGCTTTTCAGCCGGAAGTGGCCAAAGCCGGGCACAATTAATTTGCGCGGGTGCCTACAGGGCTTTAAGAAAGGCCACCAGTTGCTGCACGGCGCGGCCGCGGTGGCTGATGGCATTTTTTGCTTCAGCACTCATTTCAGCAAAGGTGCGGTCGTGGCCTTCGGGAATAAAAACCGGGTCGTAGCCAAAGCCTTTGTTGCCTTGCCAGTTGTCGGTAATGGTGCCTTCCACGATGCCTTCGAACTGGTGCTGTGCGCCATCCAGTATGAGGGTGATGCTGGTGCGAAAGCGGGCCCTGCGGTTTAGCTTGCCATCGAGGTTGTGCAGCAGCAGGTTAATGTTGTCTGCATCGGAGCGTTGCGGGCCGGCATAGCGGGCCGAGTAAACGCCAGGCGCTCCCTGCAGGGCTTCCACTTCCAGGCCGGTATCGTCGGCAAAGCAGCTCACGTGGTAATTGTCCCAGATATAAGCGGCCTTTTGTAGCGAGTTGCCTTCCAGCGTATCCTGTTCCTCGGGCAGTTCCTCGTGGCAGTCAATGTCCTGCAGGCTCAGCAGGGTATAGGTGCCTTCCAGCATCTGGCTCACTTCGGCTAACTTATACTTGTTGTTGGTGGCAAAGCAAAGCTGTTTCATGTGTTGTTGTTTGTTGCGCGTTA
This sequence comes from Pontibacter liquoris, assembly GCF_022758235.1. NCBI lineage: Bacteria > Pseudomonadati > Bacteroidota > Cytophagia > Cytophagales > Hymenobacteraceae > Pontibacter > Pontibacter liquoris. The sequence continues at coordinate 511,911 of NZ_JALEBG010000003.1, read as the reverse complement.
TTCGTTAATCGGAAGTATGGCGGTTTTGATTGTTGATTGTTGAATTGTTGATTGTTAAATAAGCTCTGAGGTCTCACATAGGATCTTCCGAATTTGTAATCCGTTTTATACTTCCGAACGGCTCTGAAAGCATACTATGATCAGAGTGTAAATCACGGTAGCAACCTTTTCCGGATTACAAACTCACAAGAGCAACGTAAAAAACTGCCAAAGCGCATATTTGCCAGATTGTCGGAGGAGTATCTCCGAACCAACCATTTAATCATCCAGCAATTCAACAATCAACAACCAGCAATTATACTTAATGCAGGTAGGCCCCGAATTCCTCTTCGCGCAGCACCACCTGTACGTGCTCGCGCAGGGTGGTGGCCAGCGAGTAGCCAGTATAGGTGGCCGCTACCGGGTATAAGGTATGGTGGCGGTTCACAAGTGTGGCTACTTCCAGCTTGCGGGGGTTAAGCGGTAAAAGGGCATTCAAGGTATAAGCCAGTGTTTTGCCTGTGTTCAGCACGTCGTCTACCAGCACCACCACTTTGCCGTCGAGCTCGGTTTGCGCCGGCTCCAGGGCTGCGGGCATGGTCAGTGGCGAGGCTTTGTCCAGCGTTACTGAAAGCAGTTGTACTTTTATGGGCGCTATTTCGGCCAGCTTGCGGGCCAGCAGCCCGGCCAGGGTATAGCCGTTTGGCTGGATGCCGGCCAGCACGAGCTCCTGCTCTTTAAAGTTGTGCTCGTAAATCTCGTATGCCATGCGCGTGAGCTTTTGCTCGATCTGGGCCTGATCCAGTATGCGGGTCTGGTGGTTTGGTGTCGTCATAAAAGGAGGCTGTGGTTGCCCACCTGTCCGGGCGAGTGGGTAGGCAAATTTAACAAGATATTTGGACCTCGGGACGTTTGCAGCCGTAAAATAATTTGGGACATAGCGTTTTACTTTCAGAAAATCTTTTTAAATTTGCAGTCCGAAAGAGAAATTAAGGTTAATTAACGTTTATACTAATGAAACAAGGCATTCACCCAGAATACAGAGAGGTGGTTTTTCAGGATACTTCCAGTGATTACAAGTTCATTACCCGTTCTACCATGAACTCGAATGAGACAATTACGATGGAAGACGGCAAAGAATATCCTGTGATCAAAGTAGAAGTTTCTTCTGCTTCGCACCCTTTCTACACCGGTAAAAACATTTTCTTGGATACTGCTGGTCGTGTGGAGAAATTCAACAAGCGTTATCAGAAAAAATAAGCGGATATTTCCGGTTAAAACGTTTCAAAAAAGAGGTCTTCCCGAAATTATCGGGAAGACTTTTTTATTTTTGCCTTTATGAACGTCATTCTCTTCTGTGATCCGGTGCTGCAGCAAAACCTGTTGCCCTTTACCTTTACCCGCCCTGTAGCGGAAATTCGGGTAGGCATTCTTACTATTGCCGAAAAATGGGGACACAGCGCCGGCGCGTCGGTGTCTTACCTCACCCGGCCTTATTTGCAGCAAAAGTATGCACTGCAGCATAGCACACAGAACTTCTACGTGAACGGGGCCTTGCTACCCACGCCGGAGCTAATAGCCGAGATCCGATCGCTGAAGCTGGGAGAAGCCCTGTTTAGCGGTAATACGCTGCTGGCCCTGAATGGCGATAATCTGAACCTGCATTCCTACAACGACCTGCTGGCCAGTGCTACTAACAGCCGCCGCGAGTGTGTGGCTGACCCCCGGCTGGTAGGCGAAGTATGGGAGATATTTGGGCAGAACGGCGAGCAGATCCGAAGTGATTTTGCGCTGCTGACAGCCGGGCGAAAAAGTCAGCCTGTAAATGATAAGTATACAGCCGTATATGGCGAGGACAATATCTTTATAGAAGAGGGCGCCAAAATCAGGGCAGCGGTGCTGAATGCCGAGGATGGGCCCATCTACATTGGCCGAAATGCCCAAGTGCAGGAAGGCGCGCTTATCCGCGGGCCGTTTGCGCTCTGTGAGGGCAGCCAGGTAAGTATGGGAGGCAAAATGCGCAGCGATACCACCATCGGGCCTTTCTCCAAAGTAGGGGGCGAGGTGAGCAACTCCGTTATTTTCGGCTACTCCAGCAAAGGCCACGATGGGTTTCTGGGCAATTCGGTGCTGGGCGAGTGGTGCAATTTAGGGGCCGATACCAATACCTCTAACCTGAAGAACAACTACGCCAACGTTAAGATCTGGAACTATGCCAAAGGCGGCTTTAAAGATACCGGGCGGCAGTTCTGTGGCCTGATTATGGGCGACCACAGCAAGTGCGGCATCAACACCATGTTTAATACCGGTACGGTGGTGGGCGTGAGCGCCAATATTTTCGGTTCCGGTTTCCCGCGTAATTTTATACCTTCGTTTAGCTGGGGCGGCAATGCCGGTTTCGAAACGTACCAGCTGCGTAAGGTGTTTGAAGTAGCCGAGAAAGTAATGGAGCGCCGCAATAAACCCCTGGACGAGACCGAAAAAGCGATCCTGACCGACGTCTTCAACCAAACGCAACAGTACCGCGTGTGGGACGCCAAAGCGTAGCCTTTTAGACAAAAGACTATTGGACAAAAGACTATTAGATAAAGGACACAAACAGAGAAGTCCTTCGTCTTTTGTCAAAGAGTCAACTCGTAATTCTTAATTCATAATTCGTAATTAAACAAAGTGCAGTTCTCACAGATCATAGGCCATCAGGAAACAAAGCAGCTGCTGCTCCAGTCGGTGCAGCAGAACCACGTGGCGCATGCGCAGCTGTTTCTGGGGCAGGAGGGCAGTGCCAACCTGGCACTGGCGCTGGCCTATGCCACCTACATTAACTGCGAGGCCAAGCAGCCCCACGATTCATGTGGAACGTGCGGCAGCTGCGTGAAAATGAACAAGCTGGTGCACCCGGATTTCAACTTTGTGATGCCGGTTACGACCACCAAAACCGTAAGCAAGGAGGCGCTGAGCCAGAAGTTCATAAACGAATGGCGCGCGTTTATACTTGCCAGCCCATACCAGGGCCTTAACGAGTGGATGCAGTACATCGGCGCTGAGAACAAGCAGGGTAACATTTCCAAAGAGGAAAGCCGCCAGTTGGTAAAGCTGGTCTCGCTGAAGGCGTTTGAGGGCGACTATAAAATTGTGGTGATCTGGCTGCCCGAGCTGATGCATCCGGTGGCAGCCAATGCGCTGCTTAAGTTGCTGGAAGAGCCGCCGGCCAAAACGCTGTTCCTGCTCGTCTCGCAATCAGCCGAAAAGCTGCTGGCCACCATTACTTCGCGTACCCAGATCGTGCAGGTGCGGAATTATACCGAAGCCGAGGTGGTCACTTACCTGCAGCAAACCTTTAACACCGACCAGAACACAGCCAACCAGATCGCGCAGCTCGCCGAAGGTAACCTGAATGCGGCCGCCAAGCTCACCTCCGAGATCAGTAGCGATTACTTTGCCTTCTTTCTGGAGTGGATGCGCTATTGCTACAGCTATAAGTTTGGAGAGGTGATCGAGATGAGCGAGAAGTTCCAGACGCTGGGCCGCGAGAACCAGAAAAACTTTCTGCTTTATGCGCTTAACCTGTTCCGCAAAGTGATGCTGTACGGCGTGGATGCGTCGCTGATCTCGTTTCTGCCGCCGGCCGAGCTGGACTTTGTACAGAAATTCTCTAAGATTATTACTGACGCCAATGCCGGCCAGCTAGCCGACGAACTGAACCAGGCACATTATCATATCGAGCGGAATGCCAACCCAAAAATGGTGTTTGTAGACAGCTCCATCCAGATGGCGGGCTATATGCGCGGCCTTTAATTCATCGTTGTTCGCTTAGCGTTGCCCGTTCATTTTTTGTGAATGGCTGGCGCACCGGATAAGGAACAACGCAAAACGACTAACGAAATAGAATCTCATGCAAAACGATATAAAGAACACGACCATTCGTATTGGCACCCGGGGCAGCAAACTGGCCCTGTGGCAGGCCGAAGCCGTGGCAGAACAGCTGCAGGCCGCCGGCTTTAAAACCGAGCTGGTGATCATCAGCACCAAAGGCGACCAGGTATTGGATAAATCGCTGGATAAGATCGGCTCGAAAGGTGTTTTTACTGAAGAACTGGAAGTAAGCCTGCGCGAGGGAAGTATAGAAGTGGCCGTGCACAGCGCCAAAGACGTACAGTCGTCTATTCCGGAAGACCTGGAGCTGATCGCTTTTATGGAGCGGGAGAAGGTGAACGACGTGCTGCTGTCCTATAACCCCGATTTTACTTTAACGCCGGAGAGCACTGCCATGATCGGTACCTCGTCTACGCGCCGCAAAGCGCTGCTTAAAAAGTATTACCCGGGCGTTGCCACGGCCGAGTCGCGGGGCAACCTGCAAACGCGCCTGCGCAAGCTCGAAGAAGGACAGTTTGAAGCTTTGCTGCTGGCTTACGCCGGCGTGGTGCGCATGGGCTACGACCACCTGATCGTGCATACCTTTCCGGTAGAGGAGTTTGTGCCCGCCGCTGGGCAGGGGAGCGTAGCCATTGAGTGCGCCAGGAGCCTGGATGCTGATCTGAAAAAAGGACTCAAACAAGCCCTCAACCACACCGATACGCATATCTGCCTGCTGGCCGAGCGCGCGTTTCTGCGCACCATGGAAGGCGGCTGCAGCATCCCCTCTTTTGCGCTGGCCCACCTGACCGAGCACGGCGTAAGTATAACCGGCGGCATAGTGAGCCTGGACGGGCAAACGCTGCTGAAGGAAACGTTGGCCGGCCCTACCGTGATGGCCGAGGAACTGGGCGAAAGCTTGGCAAATACGATCCTGGTAAACGGAGGCGACGCGATATTGCGAAGTATAAAAGCAATGCGGGGCGAAGTATAACGCAATTCTCCCTGCCTGATGAAATCCCCGTGTGGCCGAAAAAAGCGCTGCACGGGGATTTTGTTTTTAGCCCAGCCTGGGGCGCAAAAACAGCCGTTGCCAGCAAATCAATTGGGTATCCGCTATAAAATCACCCCTGAAAGTGCTAAGTTTGGGAAACAGCCTGGTATAGGCACAAAAGAATTCGAATCATAAAACAGGTTATTGACAGATGAAACTGCTCAAAAGTATAGCCCTGGCCGTGGCATTGGCTGCCATGGCGCCGGCAGCCGTAATGGCCCAGAAAGTAAAAGGAAAAGACCAGCTCATCAGCATCTCCACGCCGCAGGGAGAAATTAAACTGGTGCTGTTTGAGGATACGCCCCAGCACCGCGACAACTTTCTGAAGCTGGCCCGAGAAGGCTTTTACAACGGCACCACGTTCCACCGCGTGATCGACGGCTTTATGATTCAGGGCGGAGACCCCAACACCAAGGATGCCGATCCGGCCAACGATGGCACCGGAAACCCTGGCTACACGGTGCCGGCCGAGATAAAACCTGAACACAAGCATGTATGGGGCGCCGTAGCGGCCGCACGGCAGGGCGATTTTGCCAACCCCACGCGCGCCAGCAGCGGCTCGCAGTTTTACATGGTGCAGAACCACGAAGGCACGCCCATGCTGGATGAAGCCTACACCGTTTTCGGGCAGGTGGTGGATGGCTTGGAGGTGATCGATAAAATTGCGCAGTTACCCAAAGACGGCCGCGACAAACCGCTGAGCGAGGTGAAGATGACGGTAAAGGTGGAGCAGGTAAAGAAAAAGAAGATCGCCAAGAAGTATAAGTATAACTACGCCACGCAATCGCTGGATAAGAAGTAAGCCATGAAACGAATACTGATTACGGGTGCTAACGGGCTGCTGGGCCAGAAACTGGCCCAACTGCTGCTGCCTCAGCAGGACGTAGTCTTGCTGGCTACCAGCCGGGGAGAAAACAAATTGGCCCAGGTGCTGCCCACCCTGCCATTCCAAAGTATGGACGTGACAAACCCGCAGCAAATAGACGAAGTGGTGAGTGCATTCCGCCCCACGCACATTATCCACACGGCCGCTATGACGAATGTGGACGAGTGCGAAAGTAACCAGGCAGGCGCCCTGCTGCTGAACCGCGATGCGGTAGCGAACCTGGTAGCGGCCTGCGAAAAGTATAACGTGCACCTGATCCACGTATCCACCGACTTTATATTTGATGGCGAAAACGGCCCCTATACCGAGGAGGCCAAAGCCCGCCCTGTAAATTTTTACGGCGAGACCAAGCTGCAGGCAGAAGAGATCGTGAAAAAGGCACGCTGCAAATGGGCTATCCTGCGCACCGTGCTGGTGTATGGGGTTGTGCACGATTACGGGCGCAGCAACATTGTGCTCTGGGTGCGCGACAGCCTGCAGGCCGGCAAAGTAATTAAAGTGGTGACAGACCAGCTGCGCACCCCCACTTTGGCCGAGGACCTGGCCATGGGCTGCTGGCTGGCTGCCAAACACGATGCGCAGGGCATTTACAACATCTCCGGCAGCGAAACACTCACCCCCTATGACATGGCCCTGCAGGTGGCCGATCACTTCGGGCTGGATAAAGCGTTGATAGACAAAGCCAGTGCGGCCACTTTTTCGCAGCCAGCCAGGCGCCCGCTGCGCACCGGTTTCGACATCAGCAAAGCACAGAACGAGCTCGGATATCAGCCCCATACTTTCCGGGAAGGCATCCGACTAGTGGCCACGCAGGCAGCAGCGCAACCCGGTCTGTAAACAGCCAAAGCCCTTCGGTAGGGAGGCTTCTAACAGGCCGTAATATTATAAATATACGATTTTTAATGGCACTGTCGGAAGCTTTGCCTATATTAGAAACTTTAAATTCATCATACCAGCTACAACCAATCCAACTAAACTAAACACTTCTACCTTATTTTATGAGTGCTAACAAAGAATCATGGGGCTCCCGCATGGGTCTCATTCTTGCCATGGCCGGCAATGCGGTAGGTCTCGGAAACTTCTTGCGATTTCCGGTGCAGGCAGTGCAAAACGGCGGCGGTGCCTTCATCATCCCTTATCTTATCTGCTTTCTGGTCATGGGGATTCCCCTCCTCTGGATCGAATGGTCTATGGGCCGCTTCGGGGGCAAGTTCGGGCACCATTCCACTCCTTTTATTGTGGATACCATGCACAAAAACCGCCTGTGGAAGTATATCGGCGTGTTTGGCATCTGGACTAACATTGCCGTGGCTGCCTACTATTGCTACATCGAGTCCTGGACCCTTTCTTATATGCTCCACTCAGTGGTGGGCACTTTTAAAGGGATGGACCAGGAGGCTGTGGCCGCTTTCTTTAATTCGTATGTCAGCATAGGGGATTCCACGCTGGGTATTCCGCTGGAGCCTATTTTCTTTTATGTGCTTTGCCTGTTCCTGAATACGTACATACTCTCGCGCGGACTTGCAGGCGGGGTGGAGCGTGTAGCCAAAGTAGGTATGCCCCTGCTGATCCTATTCGGAATTTTCCTGGCCTATAAAGGCGTAACTATTACGGCGGGTGTGGATGGCGCCATCAACGACAGCGCGGTTGGCCTTAACTTCCTCTGGACGCCAAACTACGACAAGCTGTGGTCTCCCAGCGTGTGGCTGGCTGCTGCCGGGCAGATCTTCTTCACCTTGTCGGTCGGAATGGGCACGGTGCAATGCTACGCTTCTTATGTGCGCTCTAAAGACGATATCGCCCTGAACGCTATGTCCGCAGGCTGGATGAACGAGTTTGTGGAAGTGGTGCTGGGCGCTGCCATTGTGATCCCGATCTCAATCGGTTACCTGGGCATCGATCGCGTAACGGAACTGGTGCAGCTGGGCGGCCTCGGGCTGGCCTTTAAAACGTTGCCCTACCTGTTCCTGCAGTGGGGGGATGTGCTGGGTGCCATTTCCGGCGTGATGTGGTTCGGACTGCTGTTCTTTGCAGGCATTACCTCCTCGCTGGCCATGGGCACGCCTTGGATGGGCTTTATGCAGGACGAATTTAACTGGAAACGAAATACCGCTGCCTGGTCGTTTGGCCTGGTGGTGCTGTTGCTGGGTTTACCCACGGTGCTGTTCTTTAAGTATGGCGTGTTCGACGAGTATGATTACTGGGCTGGAACCGTGTCGCTGGTTGTGTTTGCTTTATTCGAGACCATCCTGTTTGCCTGGGTGTTCGGTATGAAGAAAGGCTGGCGCGAAATCACCTCTGGCGCCGACATCAAAGTGCCTAATATCTACAAGTTCATCATCAAGTTTATTACGCCGCCGTTGCTGCTGTGGGTGTTTATTGGCTCGCTGATTACCCCAAAAGGTGGCGACTGGGGCAAAGCCCTTGCCGGCAACTGGGAACTGGATGATAGCTCCATCATCAAGAAAATAATGAACAGCAGTTTGAAAGACCAACTGGCAGCAGCTACCGATCCGGCGCAGATACAGCATCTGCAGGATACGCTGTTCTATACCAACGCCTCGCGTATTCTGCTGGTGGGCGTGTGGCTGGCCATTGCGCTGCTGGTGTATATTGCGTATAAGAAAAGAGTTAGGGAAGGAAAAATTTAAAAAGCTGCTATGAACACATCTGCCCTTATGGTGATGGTCCTGACCATCACGTTGGTTACCGGACTGACAATATTCTTTTTTACCAAGGTGTTAAGCACGCCTCCGAAGCCCGAGCCGGATTCATACCTGGATAACGACGACGAACCGGACCGCCAGCAACCAGCCCGCTAGGCTAACGCCATGAAACAGCTCCGGCGTTGGATCCGTCGTTATTTCGGCTTTTCGCAAGGCGAGGTAAACGGCTTTCTGTGGCTGATAAGTATAATGGTGCTGCTCACGGCAGCACCATTTCTTTTTGATTGGTTTTACCGGCCATCGCCAGGCAGCACCGCCGCTGCCGACAAGCAAACGCTCGATAGCCTGGTAGCGCAGCTGGAGGCAAAGCAGCCCCTGCGCCGGAACAAGTATAACGTGGCTACCGTAGCGCTACGGCCGTTTAACCCCAACACCCTGTCGGTGGAGGAGTGGCAGGCCTTCGGATTGCCCAAATACCTGGCGCAGCGCATCCTCAATTACCGCAAGAAAGTAGGCGACCTGACCTATAAAGCCGAACTGGGTAGGATATACGGCCTGCCTGATTCGGTTTTTCAGCGGCTCTACCCTTACATTCAGCTGCCGGAAAAACGCCCTGACAAGTATGGCAAGCGCCAGGAGTATGCCCGCAACACACCATCGCCTTATTCCCAAAAGAAGGCCGCTTACCCGCCACGCGAGAAATTTATACTTGCCCCATTCAACATCAACACCGCCGATACCGCTCAGCTCAAGCAGATACGCGGCATCGGCAGCAAGCTTTCGGCCCGCATCGTCAAGTATAGAACCGGGTTGGGGGGCTTCCATAGTATGGCGCAGCTGCGGGAAGTATATGGTCTGCCGCCTGAGGTGGTGGACAGCCTGCACAAGTATGCGTTTGTCCCCGATGCCTACACGCCGCCGCAGCTAAGTATAAACGCAGCCACCGCCGACGAACTGAAGGCGCATCCATACATCTCCTCCAACGTGGCCCGCGCTATGGTGGCTTACCGCGAGCAGCACGGCAGCTTTCGCAACCTGGAAGAGCTGCAAAAGATCAAGCTCATAACCCCGGAACTTTTCGAGAAGCTGCGGCCTTACCTCACACTATAATCGCTGCCCAGAAGCATTTCGGGGGCTCCTGCGAGCGTATGTGGTAAAAGCCGCCGCTATAGGTAAAAAAAGAGGCGCAATCTTGCGCCTCCCTGATTCCTATACCTGGTTTATACTTCTTTATTTTTCTTCATTCGGCAGGTATACGCGGTACACGGCGGTAAAATCCTCCTCTCCCAGGCCTTGCTGCTTTGCCTGTGCATACAGCTCTTTGGTGGCCTGCAACGAAGGGAGCGCTATGTTCTGCTCGTAAGCGGTGATGCTGGCCAGGTGCAGGTCTTTGTGCGTCCACTCAAGCGGAAACTGGGGCGAGAACTCGCGCTCCAGAATTTTAGGCTGTTTTAGTTTAAGGTATGGCGCGGCGGCCGGGCCATTGAGCAGGGTCTTGCAAAGCATCTCCTCCGAAATACCCAGCGCGGTGCCTAGTCGAAGTGCTTCGGCAAAAGCCGTCATGGCGTGTGCCAGCATCATGTTGTTGGCCATTTTCATGCCTGCGCCTTGACCGGGAGCGCCCACATGCACCGTTTCTTTGCCCATCACATCCAGCAATTCCTGCACCTGCGCAATATCAGCCGCTTCGCCTCCGATGAGGAAAATGAGATCCCCTTTTTCGGCGGGACCTGCCGTGCCCGATACTGGCGCATCGAGGTAGCGCTGGCCCATTTTTTTGGCATGATGAGCCATTTTTATGGTGAAGGAGGGATTTACGGTGCTGCAGTTCACCCAAAGCGAGTTGCCGGGCAAGGCTTTCAGAAACCCATCATGGCCCAGCGCCACTTCTTCCACCGCTTCCGGTGTCGAGAGCATCGTGATCACCAGCCGGCACTGGCGGGCCACATCTTCCGGGGTGTTTGCCCGCGTAGCTCCCTGCTTTACCAGGGCATCCGCCTTGGATTGTGTTCGGTTATAGACCACCAGCTCGTAGCCGGCTTTCTGTAAATTAGCGGCCATGCGGCTGCCCATAATGCCTAATCCTATAAATCCTACTTTCATAGCGTTCGTTCTTGTTTACGGCTTAAAGATACTGAATCCTTTATGCGGTAAAACAGCGGATATAGTTTTGGAAAAGGAAACCGGCACAGCTTTATACTTAGGCTAGTGCTTGCGTCAGGTGTTCGGAAACCGGAAGCAGAAGGTGGTGCCTTCTCCGGGCTCGGAGGTAACCGAAAGCTTGATGCGGTGGAACTGGGCGATGGTCTGCACAATGGGAAGCCCCAGGCCGTGGCTTTCGCCGTCGGGGGCGTGCAGCCGTTTAAAGCGGCTGAAAATGTGGGGCAGCTGCGCGGCTGCAATGCCAACACCCGTATCGGTTACGCATAGTTCGTACCCTTTTTTAGCAAGGCGACCGGTGAGGATTACTTTCCCGCCGGGGCGGTTATACTTGATAGCGTTGTTTACTACATTAAAAAGCATGGTGAATAGCAGCGACTCGTTTGCCTGCACCAAGGTCCAGTCGTCGGATAAGTCCATTTCCAGTGCTACTTCCCGGGCTTCGGCGCGGTCCCTGATCTCTTCCACAACCTCCCCGACCAGCATTTTAATTTCTACTTCCTCGTTTTTGAGATATTGTTCGTTCTCTATGCGCGAGATCAGCAACAGTGCCTGGATGATGCTTTTGAGGCGGTGCAGCGTGCGCTGGTTATCCACCAGCTTTATGAGCAGGTGTTCCGGGGTGTCGGGGTCGGCCAGCAGGTTTTCCATGCGGTTCTGCAGGATCGAGACCGGCGTGAGCAGCTCATGGGACACGTTGCCGATAAACTCTTTTTCCTTCAGAAAGGCCGCCTGCACCTGGCCCATCATGTTATTGATGGTATCATTGAGGTACACGAAATCGGTGGTGGTGCTGGCTAATTTGGTAGGCTGAAAGGTGCTGGGGTGGCCGATGCGCTGCAGCCGCCGGATGATGAGCAGGAGCGGGCGCAGCAGTATTTTGGTGAAAGCCAAATCCACGAAGGCAGTCAGCACCACCACCACGACTAGAAAGATAAGCGCATACTGCTGCAGGATGTCGATACTTTCGCGGATGGTGGCAATGCTGCGGCCGATCTCCAGCAGGTAGGTCTGGTCGGCGATCTGGAAGGTCAGGCTCAGCACGCGGTAATCCACTACCTCGCCTTCCACTTTGCGCAGGCTGTTACCGATGGAGTCGACTTCCAAGCCGGGCGCCACTTTCTCCATCGAGATAAATTCCTCTTTTAAGAGGTTATAACTCCCGTAAGCGCTGTTGTCGCCCTCCAGAATAAAGTTCTCGATGCCTTGTTCCTCTACCATGCGCAGCACCTGTTCCTTTTGCTCCAGCAGGCGCTGGTCGGTATTATGCAGGGCCACCCTGTGGATAAGGGGCGGCAGTAGTACGACCAGCAAAAGAAAAAGGATGATCTTGGAAAGGGCGCTGAAAAGCGTGAGTTTGGATTGTAGCCGCATGTCAGGTAGTTAGCCGGTAGCCTACGCCGCGCACGGTTTCCAGCCACTCGTCGGTAATATAGGCGGCCAGTTTTTTGCGGAGATTCTTGATATGCACATCAATGTAGTTGGAATCGTAATCATCTTCCAGCAGGTTGCCCCAGATGTGCTCGGTTAGCTGCAGCCGTGTCAGGATGCGGTTCTTGTGCAGGAGCAGGTAATGCAGCAGGTCAAATTCTTTCTTGGTGAGGCTGATCTCGGTGGCCTGGTGTGTGACGCGGCGGGTGCTGTGGTCGAGCTCCAGGCCATGAAAGGCCAGCACCGACGATTTGATCTTGAACTTGCGGCGCAGCACGGCCTGCATGCGGGCCTGCAGCTCGAGCAGCGAAAAAGGCTTGGGCAGGTAATCATCGGCACCCAGGTCCAGGCCCTCGATGCGCTCTTCGAGCGAGCCACGCGCGGTAAGTATGAGAATGGCCGGTTCATGATCCAGCTGCCGGGCTTCCTGCAGCAGCGTCAGGCCGTTGTAGTCGGGTAGGCCCAGGTCCAGCAGAATGAAATCATACAGGTTTACGGCAATCTTTTCAGAAGCATCCCGGCCGGTCGCGGCCCAGTCGCACTTATAATGCTCCTGCGATAGAAAATGCACCAACTCTTTTGCCAGGCTGGCTTCGTCTTCTACGATCAGTACATGCATCAGTATAAATCAGCTAAGGGTGTAAGGATGTTAGAAAGTATAGCTTGCTTTAAAGGTATAAAAAGACTGCGCTGTGGACTCATCGCCCTCCAGCAGGTTTACTGGGATGGAATAGCGCCATGAAGGCTCCAGTTCAAAATTCCCCAGCGATACCACGACCGGCAACAGAAATTCATAGTTGAGCAGCTGAAAGCGGTGCACCGTGGTTGTGGTAGTTGTGGTGGTGGTGCCGCCATTGTTGCCACTATTGCCATTGCCGGGCTTCAGCGGGTCCAGGATGCCGCCGATGGCGCCGCCCACGCTTTTCTTGTTCTGCTCCGTGATAGTATGCGTTTCTGAAAATTCCTGCGTGCCGCCTGTCAGGCTGATCTTGGGGTCCAGGCCAATAGCGCGTTTCCCTTTCCAGAGCGGATTGAGTGCAATATAGCGCGAGTTTTCCAGCACCACAAACACATCGCTGCTGCCCCCGAACACATAGCTGCTGGTAAGGGCCGTGTACAGGATCTTCCAGTCCACAGCAGCATTGGCGGTAAGGGCATTGGCGGTAACGGATTTCACAAGCGGCGTATTCTCGCTGAAGATAAAGCGTGAGTAGCTGATGTTACCCGTAGCCCGCGGCGAGATCTTAAAGCTGTAGCCCGCCGACACATCCGTTTCATCAATATAATCTTCGGTGTTAAAGAGCTGGTAGGTGGTAGCGGAAGCCCAAAGCCCGGTGTTGTGCACATACGAGACCGTGGCCGCCACATAAGGGTATTGTTTGGCTGTGTTGCGCCCGTAAAACGAGGAGTTATTCGCCGTCTCCAGGCTCACGGTCCACCAGCCTTTCTTCGTCACAGAATCTGCCGGCGTGGTATCGTCGGGCTTTACCGGCGTAAGGATAGGTGTGGCTGTTAGCCGGCTCCCCGAGAGCAGGATGCATCCCAGCAAGAGCCATAATGCAAGTTGTGGTTTCATATCGGATGTAACTACCGGCAGCCTGTGCAAATGCCAGGCTGCCGGTAGCTAAGTATAAAGGGTGAATTAGTTTTTACCAACTTTGATGATGGAACCGGCTTTCACCGCACCTGTTACTTTCACCGGTTTCACAGCGCCACCAGCCTTCAGCACACGTGCCGGGCGGCCTGCACTTACCGGACGGCCGGCTGTAACGACGCGGGCAGCACCTGTTGCTTTAACGGCTGTTTCTGCTGCAACATCGCCATCCAGTTTCACGGGTTTTTCCTGGCGACGGGCAGTGGCTACCTCTTTCACCGCTTTTCCTTTGGCGTTTACCTCTGTTTCGGTGGTCTGGGCTACATCTACTACAGCCTGGCCCTGGTTTTCCTTCACTTCTTTAGGCGCTTTGTCTTTTGGTGCTTTAGCGGGTTTACCATTTTCCTGCTGTGGCGCTTCAGGTGCTTCTGCCAGCGTCAGGGCTTTTGCATTACCGGCAGCTTCGCTTACCAGTTTGCCATTTGCAGCGGCAACGTTGCTCACCAACTGGCCCTTGGTCGTAGTGGTCGCTTCTGCGCTGTGTGCCACCTCGGCTACTGCCTGGCCATGATTTTCGGCTGCAGAGGCTGTTTCTACGGCAGTAGTGGCTTCGGTGCTGATAGCAGCGTCTGTTGTAAGGGCGGCGCTGGTAGCGGCGGCTTCTGCCAGGGCTTTGCCTTTGGCGTTTGCTGTGGCAGCCGTGCGCTGGCTGGCTTCGGCTGCTACAGCAGCTGTTGCCTGGCCTTTCGCGCTGGCTGTTACAGCTGTTTGCGCTGCGGCCTCTGCGGCAGCCTTGCGCTGCTTACGCAATTCTCTTTTGGATTTTTTAGCCTCAGCCTTTGCATCAGCGGCTTTTGCCTGACCGGCTTGCTTCATTGCGGTTGCATTTACAAGCGCACCTTCCTGGGTTATGGAAACCGAGCCTGAGGTCTGGCTGGCTGCGTCGGCATTTTTGTTCTGGCCATTGGCCGAAGCCTGGGTGGTGCTCTGGGCACTCACGTTAACTTGTGTAGCAGAAGTCTGGGCGAAGGCAGCGGCAGCACTTAGTACGGCGGCGGCTATAAGGGTTAGTTTTTTCATTTGTTCAGATCGTTTTTTATAGTTTATGATCCAAAACTATACTGTCAAGATGAAGAGAAAATGAAGAAACACTTTTTTTGAAAATTTTTTCAAATTTTTTTGAGAGGAGGAATAAAGGGTGCCTGAAAGCAGCGGATATGTTATGCTGCTTAAACCTGTTGAAGGAGATAAGAGAAAGTGCTAACCAAACTATTTTGTGTAGGTGTGGCTTCCTTATACTTTCCGGGCTTGCTGCCGGCGCAAACAAACGGTGAGATACCTTTTAAATAAAGCGGAACAGGTGGAGGGCAAGGAGTAAGCTTATTCCCTCAGCATTGTTTCCAGCAGGGTTTGGGCTTTTTCCAGTACCTGCCGCTCACTTTTAAAAGCCAGCATGCCGATGGCCTCAGGCAGGTTTACCCAGCGGGCTTCGTTTACTTCCCAATCGTGGTCTGTTACCTGCCCATGCTGGTAAGCCAGCAGGAAAAAATGTACCTGCTTATGGAAGCGCACGCGCTGCCTGCCTTTGTCGCCCACGTACCAGTATGCAATCGTATCAATTTTCTGGACCAGGGTAGTGGTTATGCCGGCTTCTTCGCGCACCTCGCGCACAGCGGTAACTTCCGGTGTCTCGCCCGGGTCTACCAACCCTTTGGGCAGCTGCCACCGCGCCTTCGCGCCGACACTGATCAGCGCAACCTCCACACCCGTGGCACTTGCCGGGTAAGCTACGCCGCCCGATGATACCTGTTCTACAATGGGCAGCTTTGATTTATTGGGGTCGGGTTATCCTGCGCTTCAGCCATACCCGGGTATATCATTTCCGAAGCAGAAAAGTTACAGGGATGGCCAGGCGTTCGCGCCAGGAGCGCTCGCTGTGCTCGGCCCCTTCGAACCGGCGCGTTACCCAGTTTTTACTGCCATACCCTTTGCCTTCCAATACACTGTCGATGAGTTGCTGATGAGGTGCATACCAGGCATCAAGCGTTTGGGTACCGTAATCAAAGTATAAACGGGGCTTGTGGCGCGTGGGCAGCTGTTGGGCCAGGTAGGCGGCCATGGCATGGGTAAACGCCGGGTTGTTTTCTTTTAGCGTAAAAGGCCAGTGGGTAGAGAGACAGGCTGCGCCGCCAAATACCTTCGGGTATTCCAGCACGCCATACAACGAAATCAGGCCGCCCATGCTGGAGCCCAGCAGGTAGGTGTTGTTGCGGTCTGGCCTAGTGCAATATTTTTTGTCGATGTAGGGTTTGAGCTCCTCTACTATAAATTTGAGGTATTCGTCGCTCAGGATCTTATCGAATTTATACTCCTGCCGCAGTTGCTGTTGGGCGCTATCTGGCAGCAAGGCAAAGGGTTTCTGCGGGCCATACTCATAAAAGCGGTGTGCCGTGTTCCAGATGCCCACTACGATGCAGTCTTTTATTTTACCTTCCTGCATCAATTGCGACAAAGTTTCGTCTACCTGCCATTCCTGCCCGGCATACGCCGTTTCAGGGCTGAACAGGTTCTGCCCGTCCTGCATATACAGCACCGCATACTTCTTACCGGGGTTTTGGCCATAGCTTTCCGGCAGCCACACATCCACCTGCCGCGGCGCTACATACCTGGAAGGAAAGCTTTCTATCCGGACAAGCTTTCCTGGGCCGGTGTGATTTTGCACAATAGGAGAAAAAGAGAGCGACAGAAGCGCAGCAAGCAACGAGAGGAGCATAAAGTGAAGCGTTTATACCTTAAATTTACAGCTTTGCCAAAGCCGGCGCAAATCGTTTTCGGTTACTGCTTTTTTCTGCGCTTCCGCATACGGGCGATTTGAAGCGGCCGAAGGTCGTTTCCGGTACGCAGCGCCGCCACGGAGGCGTAAATTACCAACACAACGCAAATCCTGTTAACTTGCTTCTTTTTTAAAAGACTTACGTTAATAATTCTTCGTTAACGTGTCAGCTATCCATGAAGAACATCCTCAAAAATTATAGACGCAGGCTGCTCAACCTCGGCTCCGGCAACAGGGCCCTGGTCTTGCTGCGCCTGTCACGGGAGATGCACCTGGATGTGGAGACGCTGAACTTTGTAACCGGCGAACCGGCCTTTGGAGTTATCGAAAAGCTGTTGTCGGGTAAAAAGCGGATTGCCCTGAGCCCTTATGCCGATAGCCGGCAGGTTCCGGTGGCCGCTATCAGCCAGCGCCTGCGCTACGTGAAGCGCAAGGCCGAGATTATTTTTGAGGAGCGTGGCAGCCGCGAGTTATACCTTGGCTGGCCGTTTGTGCAGGGCAAGTTCTCCGATGGCACGGCCGTGCGCTGTCCGTTGCTTTTCTTCCCGGTGCAGCTGCAGGTAAACGCCGCGCAGCAGTGGGAGCTGGTGCCCGATGCCGCGCAGCCGGCGCAGTTTAACCAAAGCTTTCTGCTGGCCTATGCGCACTACATGGGCACGCCGCTAGCCGAGGAGCTCACGGAGCTGGATTTGAGCACGCTGCCGCAGCACCCGCTGGAGTTCCGCACGCAGGTATACGAATTACTGAAGACCCATCAGCTGGAACTGAATGTGGGGCGCGAGTTCTTTACCGACAAGCTCCACCCTTTCCGCGACTATAAAAAAGCTGATTACGAAGAACCACTGAAGCCCGGGCAACTATCCCTGGAGCAGGAAGCCGTGCTGGGCATTTTCCCGCAGGCAGCGTCTTTTCTTTTGAATGATTACGATGCGCTGTTGCAGCGCGATGATCTGCAGGAGCTGGAAGACCTCTTTCCGGTGCCCGATGCAAGTATAAGTAGCAGCACGCAGGCCCAGCATACCTTTACCGCTTTCACCCTCGATGCCTCGCAGGAGGCGGCATTGCAGACCGTAAAGCAGGGTCGCTCGCTGGTGGTGCAGGGGCCGCCGGGCACGGGCAAATCGCAGCTCATCTGCAACCTGGTGTCGGACTTTACGGCACGGGGCAAGAAGGTGCTAGTCGTAAGCCAGAAGCGGGCGGCGCTGGATGTGGTGTACCAGCGCCTGTCGCAGAAAGGCCTGGGCGCTTTTGCCGGGTTGGTGCACGACATCAACGCCGACCGTAAACCCATCTTCGCGCAGCTGTTGCACCAGATCGAGCAGCTCGACGATTATAAAAAGCAGAACCTGGCGCTAAACAGTATTTACACCGACCGGGCGTTTCTGGAAGTAGGCCGTGGCATAAACCGCTGCACCGAAAAGCTTGCCGCTTTTAAGAAGGCGCTCTTCGATAGTAGCCGCTGCGGCTGGTCGCCGAAGGAGTTATACCTGCGGAGCAATTTGCAGGAGCCGCACCTGCCGCTTTCCTCCAGCTTCCGCTACTTCACGGCCGATATCCTGACAGAGTTCCTGCCGCGCCTGCGCCAGTACCTGCAGCAGGCGGTTACGTTTGAGCAGGAGGATTTTATCTGGCGCGAGCGGCGCAGCATGAAAGGCTTTGGCTGGCCCCAGCGCCTGCAGCTCGAGGAAACCATACAGCAACTGCCGCAGGAGTATAGCCAGCTGCAGAAAAGCATCAGCGAGCTTAGCGGCAATACTTTTACGCTGGAGCAGCTGCCTCAGTACACGGCGGCGCTGCCGGCTTTAACCGAGCTGCAGCGGCTGTTAGCCTTGCCCGACGTGCTGCCCGCCCTGCATGCCTTGCGGCAGGCGCCGGTAAAAGCGCCGGAGCTGCAGCAACAGGTAAAAAGCCTGCGCGATGTGTACCGCTCCACCCTGGGGCCCGATCTAACCGTGCCAGTGGCGCAACTGGCAGGTATAAAAAAGGCGATCAAAGCGTATGCCGACCAGCAAAGCCAGCTGCTGGGAAGTATAAACTGGTACTTTTCGCCGGAGAAGAAAGTGCTCAAACAAGCGCTGGCCCTGTACAACTGGGAGCTTACCGAGGAGAATGTCGCCCGGCTGCTGCAGCGCCTGGAGGTGCGCCAGCAGGCCGAGGAACTGATGCAGCGCCTTAACGCCAGTATAAAGTATAACCTGCAGCTGTCGAACACAAGCGAGAAAGTGCTGCAGAAGCTCGACACCCTGGAGCAGGCGCTGGCTGTTCAGAAGCTGCTGCGGCAGCTGCACCGAGACAAGGTGCTGCACGAAAAGCTGCTGCCCCTGGTCGATCTGCCGCAGCACCTGGCCACGCTCACCAGCACCCTCGATGCGCTACAGAGCAAGTATAAAAACTGGTTGCTGTGGCTGCCCGAAGCCCAGGTGAAGCGCCTCATCACGCAGGAGCAGCATGGTGCCCATTTGATGCAAGCTTTGCCGGCTCACTTTGAACCGCTGGTAGCCTACGACACGCTTTTTTCCTCGTTCCTGGAAGCCGAACGTGAGATCATGCTGCAACTGGTTTCCCAAAGTATAGGCTCGGAAGAAGCCGGAGAAAAACTTTTCCTCAACAGCCTCTACCTGGCCTGGCTGCACGAACTGGAAACGCAGCACCCGGAACTGCGCATGCCCTCCAACGGCGAGCTGGACAGGGTGGAGGCGGAACTGCAGCAACTGCTACAGGAAAAGCAACGCCTGAGCCAGGAGATCGTGCTGGCGCAGTTGCGCGAGCAGGCCTACAAACACATCGAGCTCAACCGCCTCGGCAATGCAGTTACCTACCGCCGTTTGCAGGCGCAGGTCAGCAAAAAGCGCAGCCTGTACCCGCTGCGCAAACTCTTCGCGCTTTTCTCCAACGAGATGCTGGACCTGGTGCCCTGCTGGCTGGCCTCGCCCGAAACCGTGTCGGCGGTGTTGCCCCTGGAAGCGTGTTTTGATTTGGTGATCTTCGACGAGGCCTCGCAGTGCTATGCCGAAACCGGCCTGCCGGCCATGTTGCGTGCCCGACAGGTGGTGGTGGCCGGCGACCAGCAGCAGCTACAGCCATCGGACCTGTACCGCACCCGCTGGAGCGCAGCCGGGGAGGACGAAGTGGAAGAACTGTCGGCCGAATCGTTGCTGCAGCTGTGCAGTTTATACTTGCCGCAGGTTATGCTCACGCAACATTACCGCAGCCGCTATCCCGAGCTGATCGATTTCTCGAACCGCCACTTCTATCATCAGAAACTGGAGCTCATACCCGAGCTAGAAGATGCCAACGCGCGGCGCCCGGCCATTCAGTTTATGAAGGTGCACGGGCTGTGGCAGGACAATGCCAACGGGCCGGAGGCGGAGCGGGTGGTGCATCTGGTGCTCAAACTACTGGAAGAAGGCAAAGAAGAAATTGGGGTAATCACCTTTAACTATACCCAGCAAATGCTGGTGCAGGACCTGCTCGAAGACCGCGCCACTGCCCTGGGGGTAACCATCCCGCCTTCGGTGCTGGTCAAGAACATCGAAAATATTCAGGGCGATGAAAAGGAAGTCATCATCTTGTCGGTAGGGTATGCGCCGGACGGGCAGGGACGCATGGCCATGCAGTTTGGCAGCCTGAATCAGGCCGGAGGCGAGAACCGCCTGAATGTGGCCATTACGCGCGCCAAACAGCACATTTTTGTGGTGAGCAGCATCCGGGCCGAGCAACTGCAGGTAGACCACACGCTGCACCCGGGGCCCAAGCTGCTGAAGGAATATCTCCTGTATGCGCAGCAGGTCAGCCGCCGGTATTTCCAGTATCATCCTAAAAAAGAAAGTATACCCGCCGGGGTGCCCCTGCTGAAGGAGCGCCTGCAGCAGCAGGTAAAGACACTGCAACAGGAGGTGCCCTTTGCCGACCTGACGCAGGTAGTGGCACAGCAGTATACGGGGGTGGTGCTCACGGACGACGACCTATACTATACCAACGCGTCGGTGCGCCACGCCCATGCCGATGTACCGCAGTTACTGCAGCAGCGGCACTGGCCCTACGTGCGCGTGTACAGCCGCCAGTTCTGGGAGAATCCGGCAGCCATGCTGAATCATCTGAAAGTTATTTCGCCGGTACGGGATTAAGGGGGAGGAACCGGTAGTTGAATGAATAGAAGCCTTTTTCAAATTTAAAGGTAATTGTAAACTTTTGCCTGGTAGGGGTACCATTGACCAAAGCAGGTTCCAACGAAGGCAACTTTCCCAGGGCTCTTACCAAGCCGGTTGCTATTTTATCATTAAATGCATTTTTATACCGCATATTAACTAATCTGCCATCTTCGGCTATTTCTCCTTCTATGTTCAGCATGGATTCATAAGGTTTAAGATCAATGCCACTTAGATAAGCGTCTGCAACTCTTTGTATTGCATAACTGTATGCCTCTAAGCCTTCCCGGTACTGCGCACTAATCAGGAGCTTTCTGGGCGCGGGGTTGCAGGGTGTGCTGGAGATAGCCATTTGCTCAGCAGTTAGAAAGGGAAGCTCCTGCATGTTGAACCACATTATGCGAGACTCATCTGTGTAATCACCAATTGGTCCAGTACCTTTCATAAATTTACCGTCTTTAAACTTTTCGCTGGCCTGCATTGTACTCGATCTGTCGTAGGGCGATGTTGCTGTCCAGGTGCCCACAGGTTTTCCGTTTAGAAGCTTCCCTTTCCAGATAATACTGCTTAAAATTATTTGATGCTGGCCTGTTCCGTTGGTCACTGTCTGTATGCCGTTGCTGTTCCAGGCATCGGTTATGGTGATGCCGCTATCTGAAGCGATAAAGGTTAATCTGGGCGTGCCAACTTCATAAAAGAAGCGCCATTCTCCGCTAAGCTTGTTTTCTTTAAAGCTGCCCTGCGCCTGAAGTTTCCCGTTGGGGTGGTAAGACGTAAATGCCCCCTCTTTCAGACCTCCCGGTTTGTAAGTACCTTCGGCAATCACCAAGGCAGGATTTGTACGGCTAACATCTTTAAACCTGCCATAGAAAGAGCGTTGCTGTGCATTATAGCGCACCTGTCGCATGATCTGGGCACAGCTGTCCTCTACTAAATAGTATGCGGCATCAAAAGGAATGTGCAGGCTGTCGCTACCGTATCTTTTTAGAGAGATGCTGCGCTGTAACGGCTGCTGGGCAAAGGTGTTGAAAGCTAAAAATAAAAGAAATGAGCCGAGTAAAGTTGCTCTCATAGAAAGTGGGTAAAACTGTTGAAGGCCAACATAAAGTAAATATTCAGATATTCTTATAATCTATATACTTAAAGAAGCGTAGCTTCCTGTAAGTAACCCCTGCTCATGCTCATCAAACTTTTCACCTTGTATGTATACCTGCAGGCAACGCTCTGCGGCTGTGCTCCCGACAAACGCCACAGCGATTTTGTGCGCCTGCGCAAGGCGTATAAAGTAGAGGTAACTAAGATCGGCCGGCTAGACCGCCGCATTGCGGAAAGCTCCGGCCTTGCCGCTGCTTCCGACAGCACGTTCTGGACGCATGGCGACGGGGGCACAGCCAATGCGCTATACCTGGTTAACCTGAAAGGAGAACTGCTGCAAACCGTGCCGCTGCCGGTAGTCAACCAGGACTGGGAGGAACTCATGTCCGACAAAAAGGGAAATCTGTACATCGGCGATTTTGGCAACAATGCCAATACCCGCCGGAACCTGCAGGTATACCGCGTGCTGCCTGAAACGGGCACCGTAACGGATACGATCCATTTTAGCTATGCGGACCAGGCAGCCTTTCCGCCGCCGCGGGAGTGCCGCAACTTCGATGCAGAAGCTTCATTCTATGCCCACGACTCGCTATACCTGTTCACCAAAAGCCGGGCATTGTGGCAACGGCAGACCACCCGTTACAGCTTGCCGGCCAAAGCAGGCAGGTATGCGCTGGCGCCGCAGGAGTCGCTCCGATTAAATTCGCCGCTTACGGCGGCCGCCATCTCTCCTGATCAGCAGCAGTTTGCCTTGCTGGGCTATGGGCGTTTATACTTGTTCGAGGTGCTGCCGGGAGCCGGTATTTCCTTTAAGGGCCAACGTTATTGTCTGCCGCTGGGCCGCACCGGGCAAGCCGAAGCCATCTTGTACCTCTCGCCACAGGCGCTGCTACTTACAAACGAAAAGGGCACTTTATACCTGGTCACGCTGCACCCGCGGCCGTAGCTTTTACCATCATCCTAAGTGGTTCTTCTTCTCCCTGCTTTCCATACCCTGAAGTATAATTAGACAGGTGCTGGTTGCACTAAAAGCCGGGCGTTGCCGTAGTAGGAACTATACTTAAGCATGTATTTCATGAAACATACTACAATATTGGTAACGGGTGCAACAGGCACCGTGGGGCGGGAGGTCGTGAAACAACTCTCGATGCTGGATGGCAACCTGGTACGGGTACGCGCCGGCGTGCATTCGCTTATAAAAGGGGAGAACCTGCGGCGATTGCCGGAAGTGGAAGTGGTGGAAATGAACTTTGAAGACCCCGCTTCCCTCCATGCAGCCTTCACCCATGTAGACAAAGTGCTGCTGATCACACCTTTTACTGAGGACCAGGTGCAAATGCTAAAAACGCTGGTAGACGAAGCAAAGAAAAGAGGCGTGCAGCACATTATCAGGCTCTCGGCAATGGGTGCAGACGCAAGCCCCGGTATTACGCTGGGCCGCCAGCACCGCGAGATGGAAAAGTATATCGAAGCCAGTGGCATGGCTTATACTTTCCTGCGGCCCGCAGGCTTTATGCAAAACTTTCTCAACTATGCGGATTCCATCCGACACCAGGGCAAATTTTATCAGCCCACCGGCACGGGCAAAGTAGGGTATATTGATGTCCGCGACATCGCCACCGTTGCCGTGGAAGTGCTGACAGGCAGCGGCCACGAAGGCAAAGTATACGAGTTGACAGGCCCGGAAGCTATATCAGGGGAAGAAGTGGCGCAGATCTTCAGCAATGTATTAGGCAAACCGGTTGCGTTTGTGGATGTGCCCGAGGAGGAGGCGCGAAAAGCCATGCTGGAGCATATGCCAGCCTGGATGGTAGATGCCTTGCTGGAACTGAATAGCATTTACAAAGCAGGTTATTCCAGCGCCACAACCGATACGGTAGAAGAGGTAACAGACCGGATGCCCCATGCTTTTGAGCAATTTGCGCGCGATTACAAAGAGTGTTTCGAGTAGCAGCAACGGCATAACCAAGGCATTATTTTGGCTCAGATCAAAGCAGTTGCTATACTTGCCCACATTCTTTCCAGACGAATTAAAATAAAAAAGCCACTCCCGGAAGGAGTGGCTTTTTTGCTACATGGAAGTAGTTGGTTTAGTCTCTGTCCATATTACGGTAGCGGTCGCTGCGGCGGCTGTCATGACGATCGGAGTCGCTGCCTGAACCCTGCTGGCCGCGATAGTTCTCACGGGAGCTGGAGCCCTGGTTGTCGCTGTAGTAAGACGTGCTGCTATCCATAGAACCATATCGGCTCTGGTCGCCACCACGGCCGCCCTGCTCATAGCCACCTTGGCGGTAGTTGCTGCTGCCTGATCCCGAACCGGAGCTTAAGCCGGCGCCGGAACCATAGCCTGAACCGGAACCATAACCATAGCCTCCGCTCATGCCGCTGCTTCGGTTGCTGTCGCCGTAGCCGCCCTGGCTGCGGCCGGAGCTACCATAGCCACCCTGGCCATAGTCGCTGCCCTGCGAGCCATATCTTGAAGAACGGTATTCATCGTTATAGGATCCGCCACGGGAGCCGTAGCCACCCTGGCTGCCATAGCCGCCCTGCATAGAGCTTTGTGAATCCCAGCCTCTTGCTGAGCCCTGGTTATCGCGGTCATACTCGCTCATGCCTCTGGATGAGCCGTAGCCCATAGAGCCATAGCGGTCCTGGTCTCCGTAGCCTGATCTGCCTGAGCCATAACCGCCCTGGTTGCCGTAGCCACCTTGCGAAGAGCCGCCATAGCCACCTTGTGATGAACCATAACCGCCCTGTGAGCCACTATGTCCGCCATAACCGCCCTGAGATGAACCATAGCCTCCTTGGCCATAGTTCCCCTGTGAGGAACCGCCGTAGCCCCCGAAAGAGGAGCTTCCCTGGCCACCACGGTTCTGGCTGCCGTAGTGCTGCTGGTTACCCTGGTGTCCTCCCTGGCCGCTCATACCGCTCTGATAGCTACCATAGCTGCCTTGCGAGGAGTTGCCCTGTGTGCCAAAAGCACCGGAGCTGCCGCCAGAAGTCATGCCACCCTGTTGGTCGCCTTCTCTGTCCTGGTAGCCACCCTGCATGCCGCCCCGGCTGGCACCAAAATCCTGGTCCTGGTAGCGAACGCGGTTGCCTTCCATTCCGCCCTGGTTGCCATAGTTATAGCCGCCTTGCGATCCCTGTGCCTGTGAGCCATAGTAACCGCTTTGGTTGCCCTGGCCGCTCTGGCCACCGCTATAGCCGCCCTGCGAGGAGCCACCCCATCCGCCTTGGTTTGACGAAGAGGAGCCATATCCCTGGCCGCCATAGTTGCCCTGCGAAGAACCACTATGAGAGCCGCTTTGGCTACCATAGCCACCCTGAGAGGAACCATAGCCTCCCTGGGAGCCATAATCTCCCTGATACCCATAGCCACTCTGGCCGCCATAGTTGCTGTTCTGCGAGCCATAGCCGTACCCGCCCTGGCTGCCATAGCCACTCTGCCCCTGGCTGCTGCCATAGTGCTGGTTATGGTCCTGGTTGCCCTGGCTGGAGCCCTGGTAGTTTTGCTGGGAGCCGCTGCTCATAGAGCCATAGCTGCCATACTCGGAGTTCTGGTTAGAGCTGCTTCCGCTACTTCCCTGGCTGCTTTGCGAGGAGCCTGCACCAGAGGTATCTGACTTAGAACTGCCGCTTTTGCTGCCGGAACTTTTTAAAGAGGAAGATTTAGCTTTTGGAGAAGACGATGACTTGGATCCTGAGTCGGAGCTGCCAGCTTTGCTGTTGCTGCCTGCCTTGTCGCTGCTCTTAGACGAGCTGCTGGAAGAACCGCTTGAAGCGGAAGGTGAGCTGGAGCCGCTGGAACTGCCAGAGCCTGTACTTAACGTGTTGCTGTTGCTGTTGCTGCCAAAGCTGCTGTTGCTTGTGTTATCTGATGATGAAGACGGGTTGCTGGATGAGGAGCTTCCTGACTGATTGGAGCCTTGGTTGGAGTTTTGATTGTTTTCTGAGTCTTTCATAGTTCTGATCTCCTTAGATTAAGTTTGACATTAAGTTTGTTGCACCATACCCCCTCATTTCGTTTCGCCACAGGGGTGGCAGATGTGGCTTTCGATTTAGTTGCCCTTACACCCTAAGAACTTGTAACAGATGATCTTTTTTGGTGTAACAGAACGTTTTAGCTATACGAACCACAGGTAACATGGTTATTGCAGGGGCCTAAGTTGCAGCCGGGTAGCAGGCTGGTGCAACTGTTGTAACATGGGGCGTGGGCATGGCCGGGAAAAGGGAGAAGCGCGATACGGACAGTGCCTGTTTTTGAGTGGAGACAGCAGCGTAAATGCCTATAAGATATGCTGTTATAAATTTATGAGAATGTAGTTAGTATTTCCGGAGGAATTATTAACTTTGCTTCATTATTTTAAAAAATTGTTTATAATGAAAACAGGTAAAGTAAAGTTCTTCAACGTTTCAAAAGGATTTGGTTTCATTGTCGCTGATGACACTAACCAAGACATCTTCGTGCACCAGACTGGTCTGATTCACGAAATTCGTGAAAATGACCGTGTTTCTTTCGAAGTGAAGGACGGTAAAAAAGGATTGAATGCAATTAACGTAGAGCGTATCTAAGTTAACCGGAATATACTGCCGCTAAGGCAACATTCATCTATTTTGACCCGCTCAGGCAACCCTGGGCGGGTTTTTTCTTTTAGCTGCCTGTGCCGTTCTTTCTTTCCGCGTCCCGTTCCTGCCCTTTTTCCAACCCGTCCTGAATCAGCTCACGTGCTTCCTGGCGGTCTGCCAGGTCGGCTACCGGGTGCTCCTGTTCGTGCTCTTTTTGCGGCTCAAAATTAAGGGTAATAGCCACCGGAAAATGATCGGAGCCAAACTTGGGCAGGCGACGCAAGCTTACTAACCGGAAGGCAGGGTTATAGAAAACATGGTCCAGCGGGTAGCGGAACAGGGGGATAAAGGCATTGTAAGTATTATAAAAGCCACGGCCCACACGCGGGTCAAGCATCGTGCTGATTTCTTTGAATAACTCCGTGGTCCGCGACCAGGCCACATCGTTTAGGTCGCCGGCGACAACGCAGGGCAAGGGGTTCTGTTTTACTTCTTTGGCAACCAGCAGTAACTCGGCTTCGCGGGTCTCGGTGTCCTGCAGGAAACGGGGCGGCCGGGGATGCACGGTGTAAAGGCCAAACTTATCGCCGCCTGGCAATACCACAGTGGCGTAAAAGGATGGGATATCATCTTCCACCAGAAATCTTACTTCCGGTTCTTCCAGCTTAAACTTACTCCAGAACAACATGCCAT
Source organism: Pontibacter liquoris (assembly GCF_022758235.1). Lineage (NCBI taxonomy): Bacteria > Pseudomonadati > Bacteroidota > Cytophagia > Cytophagales > Hymenobacteraceae > Pontibacter > Pontibacter liquoris. Next base: position 484,951 of record NZ_JALEBG010000003.1, on the reverse strand, counting down.
AGGTATTGTTGATCGGCTCTTTTATGGCGTAAGGATAGCGCTTCTCCAGCTCATGCCGCACACTTTGGTACCATACTTCATCGGGCTCATTCATCACCAGCATATCCGGGTCTTCGTGCAGCACCAGTTGGAGGAATTTCTGATGTTTTTTATTGATCATGCGCACATTGGCCATCATCAGCGTGAAAGCATTGTTAGGCTTTTGCTGCTCAGTGCGCAGGGCCTCGACTTTTACCAAGGGCGTGAAATGAAATACAAACCGCACCTCGTTGAGCACCGCCAGCACCCAGATGGCCAGTATCGCCATCTCGGCTGTGCCGTACAGGCCATACAGGGCGATAAAGGCGATAAGGGTTATTGTAAGCAGCACCGCTACATGAAAGCGGGGAAAATCCAGCACGCGTATCCACCATTTGGGAGACTTGATCAGCGACAGAAAGGAGAAAAGGGTAAGTATAAAACCGAAAATTATAAGGGCAATCTTCATTTGCTCCGGGCGCTTTAAAGTGTGTGTATGCAATACTCAGGTAACTACAGTTTTGTTACCAGCTACTTTCCGTACGTAGTTGTACAGGATGGGAAAGACCCGGGCCGCTTCAGCAAAAAAGCCGCCTGCAACAGTAGTTGCAGGCGGCTTTTATCTTACAGGCAGCTGATCTGCATCAGCTTTTACTGCCATCTGCTTTGGCTACGCGCACGCCAACTGACTGCACATAGGGCAAAGGATCGCGGCGCATGTACTGGGTAAGCCGGAGCTTGTAGGTGCCCACTTTATCGAACGTCACATTCTTCAGCACAAGCGTCTGCAGGTCGTATACATCAGACGAGCCCTTGCCCAGGGGCTTGCCTGTTTTGGCGTCCATCAGCAGCAGTTCGTGCAGGTCTGCCGACAACTGCTTGCCATCAGGGCCAAGCAGCTGGTGGCGCACGTACAGGTTATAAAATTCATACTGCAGCGAGTAGCGCACATTAAAGTAGATGTTGTAGGCCTGGGTCGTATCCTCAATCTCGAAGGTAAACACCGGGGCATTGTCTATGGCCCATTTGCCTTTTGCAAAATCTACGTTCTGTTCAAACACCCGCTTCGGATCACAGCCCATAAGCAGCAGCAGGAATGCGGCTGCAAACACAACTAGCTTTTTATGCATCGGTCCGTGGCGGTTTATTCTGATCTGGTCTTCTACCCTTAAACGGCTTTCTGCTGCGGCTTCGCTGCTGTTGCCCATCCTGCGGTGTAGCAGAAGGAGCTGTAGGCTGGGAGTTGTCAGCAGGTTTGGGAGCGCCTTCTTTCCGCTCACGCGGTGGTCTGTTTTCCCGTCGTTCCTTCAGTTCGCCACCTTCCCGGTTGCCTTTGTTGCGGCTCTTAAAGGGCTTCTGCCTGCCTGGCCGCTGGGCCTGGTCGCCCTGAGGCTCCGGCCGGTTAGCAGGTCTGGGCGCAGCAACCACTGCCCGGTCATCGGCCGCTTGCGGCTGCTGTGGCGCGGAACTGTCAGTAGGTCGCTTTTTCTTCTTCTTTTTCTTTTTGCTCTTAAACTTATCGTCCAGGCGCTCCAGATTGCCTTCCACCTGGGCCACAAACTCATTTTGTTTCGGCTCTTCCGGTGCTTCGGCCAGCAGCATCTCTACCACTTTGCCGGCGGCATTTTCCTCCAGAATTTCCTGCACGCGGGCTACCGGTACCGGGTACCAGTTGTTGTCGCCTTTGTAGCCGAACCACATCATTTTCTTAAAGATGTCTGTTTTCTGCAGGATGGCATCGCCCTGGCGCGTTTGCAGCGGGCGGTTTACTGTCGGGATATCCTTGAGCGCCGCCATGTAGGTTTCCAGCTCATAGTTGAGGCAGCACTTTAGGCGGCCGCACTGGCCCGACAGCTTGCTGGGGTTGAGCGAAAGGTTCTGGTAACGCGCCGCGGTGGTGGACACACTCTTAAAGTCGGTGAGCCAGGTAGAGCAGCACAGTTCGCGCCCACAGGAGCCGATGCCTCCCAGGCGCCCGGCCTCATGGCGCAGGCTGATTTGGCGCATCTCGATGCGTACCTTAAACTCTTCGGCCAGTTTTTTGATCAGGTCCCGGAAATCCACGCGGTCATCGGCCGAATAATAGAAGGTGGCTTTTGAACGGTCGGCCTGGTACTCCACATCCGAGAGCTTCATCTTCAGGCCTAGCTGCTGGATGATCTCGCGGCCACGGTACATGGTGCCGCCTTCCAGATCGCGCACTTCGTTAAACTTCTCCATGTCGCGCTCGGTGGCAATGCGGTAGATGGTGCGGATCTCTTCGTTGTTATCTACCTTTTTCTTGAGCATCTGCAGGCGTACCAGCTCGCCCTTCAGCGACACGAAGCCGATGTGGTGGCCATTGGGCACGTCAACCACCACGGCATCGCCGGTGGTGAGCTCCAGTCTGTTTATGTTGCGGAAGAAGTCTTTACGCCCTCCCTTAAATCGTATCTCTACTATGTCAAACTCCTCAAACGACGTTGGCAGGTCCATGTCGCTGAGCCAGTCGAACACATTTAAACGGTTACAGCCTCCCGTGCTGCACCCGCCGTTGCTTTTGCAGCCTCCAACAACCTCGGTGCCATCGGCACTGGTTTTCTTGGTGCCGCATCCGCCACTAGAACATGAATTACATCCCACTTTTATATCTCCTTATATAGCTAGGCTATTCTTGTTTTCTTTATCCGTTAATTAACAAATATAATAAAATTTTAAGCTTTTTCTTTTTCAGCCTCTAAATGTACACGTATGGCAACAGCCAAAGGACGCTTTTGGTGCACTTCCGCTTTGAAAAGGCTTGTGGTGGCCAGCGATAAAATGATACCGGCCTTTGCCGCAGGCTTGGAATTAAAGTATAATTTTAAGCAATGCTTCGGAAACTCCTCTCTCATGCGGCTATTTACGGCCTGGCGGCCCAAGTGCCCCGGATTGCCGGCATTTTTACGCTGCCCATCATCACCCGTTACGTTACTTCTGTTGATTATGGGGTAGCCGGTGTGGTAACGGCGTATGTAGGAGCCCTAGGGATGCTGCACTCGCTGGGGCTGTCGGTGGTGCTGGTCCGAAGCTATGCCCGCTACCCCACGCGCTATAAATTTATCTGGCGGCAGCTGCACGGTTTTCTGATGTTGTGGTCGGTGGTGTTCGGGCTGCTGCTGGCCGGCGTGCTCTATGTGGCCGTGCCCGATATGGCGGCCAGTCACCGCTGGGCCATTGTGCTGTTGAGCGCTGTGCCGCCTGCTTTTTTCTCCACCACCCAGTTTCATACCTCACTGTTTTACCAGATGCAGCAGCGTCCGCTGCCGGTGGCGGTGCGTTCGTTTGTAGTAGGCGTGGTAACGGTGGCGCTCAATATTTATACCATCGCTTACCTGCGGATGGGGTACATGGGGTGGTTCTGGTCGAACTTTGCAGGGGCTATGCTGGGATTTATACTTAACAGTTATGCTTTTTACTGGAAAGAGCAGATGTGGCCCATCCTGCGGTTCAGGTGGTCGCGAATAAAGCAGTCGCTGCGGGTGTCGCTTCCGTTGGTGCCGCATCACTTTTCTTTTTTTATGCTCGACAGCTCCGACCGGCTGGTGATGGATGTGTTGGGTGTGCCGGTGCCGCGGATCGGTTTTTATAATATTGCCTCCAGCTTTGGTTTATACTTCTCGGCCGCTTCCGAGGCCATCGTGCAGGCAGCAGCGCCCTTTTACATGCAGTTTTATGGCCGGGCTGGCGACAAAGAGGGCGCACAGCAGGCCCGGCAAATGACCTTTGCCCTGCAAGTGCTTTTTCTGCTGGGCACTTTTGTGCTCTGTTTGTGGCTGCGCGAGATCTTCGTGCTGCTAATCCGGAACCGGGAGCTGCAGCAGGCCTACCCGCTAGCCATCATCATCCTGATGGGGTATAACTACCGGCCCATGTACCTGGCGGCCATGAACCTGCTGGTATACCGCGAACAGACAAAGGTACTCTGGAAGGTGTCTGCCATCGCAGGCCTGGGTAATGTGGTGCTCAACCTGTTGCTGGTGCCCGTGTATGGCATACAGGCGGCGGCTTTTACCACGTTTGCGGCCCTGATGTATATGGGCTATGCGGGTTACCTGCTCAAAGAGTACCGGCAGGCCCGGCTGGTGCGCTACTTCCCGGCAGCGTGGCTGCTGCTAACGGTGGGCACGCTGCTGGCCGCCTACTTGCTGGCGGATATCGCGGTTCTCTACAAAGTATGGCTTACAGTGTTTGCCGGGCTTGCGCTGGGCGCAGCAGCACTCGTGTATAGCAAAATGGCAGGTATAAAAAAGCAGGATACCACGACGGGCACCCTGCTTCCGGATAGCTAAACGGACACGTTAAAGTATAAATCAGGGCTTAAGCACTACTTTTACGCAATCGTCCTGTTTGTTGCAGAAGATCTCGTAGGCATGCGTGGCCTGGTCCAGTGGCAAGGTATGGGTGATAATGTCATCCAGCTTGATCTTGCCACTGTCCACCCACTGGTACAGCTCATCTATAAATTTCTGCACCGGCGCCTGGCCCATTTTGAGGGTGATGCCTTTGTCGAAAAGCTGGTAGAGCGGGAAATTATTATAGGGCGAGCCATACACCCCCACCACCGAAACAATGCCGGTCCGGCGCACGGCATCAAAGCACATCTGCAGGGCATTCATCGTGCCTTTTTCCATGCGCACCACGCTGGCGGCGCGGTCCAGCAGCGAGCGGTCCGCTTCCATACCCACGGCATCGATGCAGACATCGGCACCGCGTCCTTCGGTCATTTCGCGGATCGTTTCCACAACATCCACATTTTTAAAGTTTATCGTTTCGGAGCCTGCCGACCGGCGGGCCATTTCCAGGCGATACTCCTCCTTGTCGATGCCGATCACGCGCTTGGCGCCGCGCAACCAGGCTACCTTCTGCGCCATCAGGCCTACCGGCCCGCAGCCAAATACCGCTACCGTTTCGCCGCCTTTAATTTCGGCCCAGTGCACGGCCGAATACCCGGTTGGGAAAATATCTGTCAAGAACAGCACCTGCTCGTCTGTCAGGTGGTCGGCCACTTTATAGGGCCCCACATCGGCAAAAGGCACGCGCACGTATTCGGCCTGGCCACCGGCATAGCCGCCATACAGATCGGTGTAGCCATACAGGGCGCCTCCCTTGCCCGTTACCAGGCCTCCTTCCGGCCCGTAATGATCGGGGTTCGAATTCTCGCAATGCGGAAAGTGGCCGTGCTGGCAGAAAAAACACGTGCCACACGAAATCGGAAAAGGCACCACTACCCGATCGCCAACTTTCAGTTTCTTTACAGCAGGGCCAACTTCGGCTACAATGCCCATAAATTCGTGGCCGATGACCATGTTTTCAGGTTGCGGGATCATGCCGTTGTAGATGTGCAGGTCGGAGCCGCAAATGGCCGTGGAGGTAACTTTGATAATGGCGTCGCGTGGGTCCTGTATCCTGGGGTCTTCAACGTTATCTACCCGGATATCTTTTATCTTGTGGAATACGGCTGCTTTCATAGCTTATAGGTTTAGGTTAGGTGGCCGGCTGCTTTAAAGTGCGTGGCCGGATAGTAATTCTATCTAACGGCGTTAGGCATAGCTGGTTACCTGGCGCGCACGTATGGGGCAAGCTGTTTTTATGCAGGAAAGTACCAAGAGAATGCGTATACTATACTTTGTTTTTATCTTTTTCGGTCACCTATCAGCTTCGTTCATCACCATGGAAGATCTTACCTTTTCCTTCCTTTCAGAAAAGCAGCTGCCCGGGCTGCGGCAGACATTTCTGCAGGCCTTTGCCGATTACCTGGTGCCCATCCAGCTCAGCGAGGAGCAGTTTAAGGCAAAGGTGCAGCGCGAGGGCATTCGGGCATCTTTCTGCGTGGCTGCCTTTGTGGGCAATGAGATGGTGGGGTTTATACTGACCGGCGTGGGTGCGTGGCAGGGCAGGCCCACAGCTTACAACGCGGGCACCGGGGTGCTGCCGGCATTCCGGGGGCGCGGCCTTACCTGCCAGTTATATCAGTTCCTGCTACCCAAGCTGCGTGAAAGCGGTCTGGAGCAATGCCTGCTGGAGGTACTGCAGGAAAACGCCCCGGCGCTGAAGAGCTATGAGCGTACGGGTTTCCGGATTACGCGCGCTCTGGATTGTTTCCGGGCCCCCAAGCATACTTTGCTGCTGCAGGCAGATGAGCCGGACGATATTGTGCTGGTGCCGGCTGAAAAGACAGCAGAAGCTACCTACCGGAGGTTCTGGGATGTAGCGCCAAGCTGGCAAAATGACTTTGAAGCGATCAAAAGGAGCGGCGCCGCGTGTCGTACACTAGAGGCCCGCAACAGCCAGCAAGAAGTGGTGGGCTATATTGCTTTTTTTGAAAAGAACGGGGCCGTGGCGCAGCTGGCAGTTGGGGAGAGCTGGCGGGGCAGGGGCATCGGCTCGGCCCTGCTGCGACAGGCCATGCAGCAGACGGAAGCACCGGCTATCCTGTTCATCAACATCGAGACCAGGGCAACAAGTATGATCGCCTTTCTGGAACGGCGCCATTTCTCCCGTGTTTTAAAGCAGTATGAAATGCTATTGCCTATTGTTTAACCCTGCATTAACATCGCCAAAGAAACAGCAGCATGCCTTGCCGGTGTAGCAGGCAGCGCGCTAGGGGTAGGCAGGAATATCCTGTAGAGGGGCAGCACAGATTCTGTATCTTTGCATCAAATTAAATGAATCTGAAAGATGAATATGGCGTGGGTATACCTGTTGCTGGCCGGCATATGCGAAATAGGCTGGGCGTTTGGCCTGAAGTATAGCGAGGGCTTTACCAAACCTCTTGTAAGTATTGTAACCGTGGTGGTCATGATCCTGAGCTTTGTGCTGCTCGCCCAGGCTATGAAACAGCTCCCGCTGGGCACAGCGTATGCAACCTGGACGGGCATCGGCGCAGCCGGTACCGCTATTTTGGGGATGGTATTTCTGAACGAGCCCCGCGACCTGCTCCGCATCCTTTGCCTTTTGCTGATTATTGCAGGCGTGCTGGGCCTTAAATTCCTCTCTAAAGCCTGATCGCGAAGCGGACCGGAACGTTTCCCGAGCCGAACTGGTACTTTTAAAGCTGCTTAGTCAACCGTGTAAATATCTGCCGCCTTGGAGGTGAACAGGAATACCTGCTTTCCGCTGAGCAGGGCTGCCAGGTAAGGCTTTTGCGCCGGCAGGGCTAGCGTGCGTTCTTCCGAAGTATAAAGATCCAGAAAGTGCAGTGCCCCATTCTGTACAAAGTATAGCTCGTTATTGCGGAACCCGATATAAGAGACTCCTTTGTAAGGCAGCTTCTTTTTGTAATTGCCCAGGTTATCAAACACAAAGATCCCACCATTGTAGTCGAGCAGGTATACCATGTTCTGGTACTCGCGTAGCTGGCGCACATCAAAGCGCTCTTTGTCCAGAATCAGGTTCAGGGGTGTTTCAATCGTGGTTTTGCCCAGACGCATGTCCAGCTTGCTCAGCGTAAGGGTGGTTTCGTCGAACAGCCAGAAAGCATCGTCGGCTGCCAGTGCGGCCGCTTTAGCGGTTCCCGGGTAATTCAGGTCGGCTAAGGTGATGCTGCTGATGGGCCGCAGAAAGCGGTCGAGGAGCAGCAGTTGCTGGCGGTCCTGGTAAAAGAGCAGCAGCTTGAGGGGGTTCCAGGCATCAATGCTGCTGATGCGGCCGCGGGTTGGAGGCGAAAAGGTGTCCAGCGGGCGGCCCAGCGAGTCGAGGCGCAGCAGGTTATTGCGGGCATCCAGCAGGTATACATGGCCATTGCGGTCCTGTGAAATGGCGGTAGGCGAGCTGCTCGGCAGGCTGTGGCTGAAACTGAACGACAGGCCCTGGCTATGTGCAGCCGGCAGCAGCAGTCCCCAAAGGATCAGCAGGTAGAAGCTAACCTTCAAAGGTTTCGAGTTTTAGTGTTTCCCCATCAAATACGGCATACGTGCAGTAGTTCACCCATTCGCCTAAATTAATGTAGCGGCTGTCGCTGCCGATGGGCAGGTCGAGCGGCAGGTGGCGGTGCCCGAAAATATAATAATCGTGGTGGCGGTCCGCTTCCACTTCGTTGCAATACTGTATCAGCCACTCGTCTTCGCCTAAAAAAGCTTCGTCTTTCTTGATATTGCTGATGCGGCTCTTCCGCGACCATACATTAGCCACGCCAATGCCCAGGTTCGGGTGGATGCGGGCGAACAGCCACTGGCAGGCTTTGTTGTTAAACACCTTTTTGAGAAGCTTGTACGTGTGGTCGCCAGGACCCAGGCCATCGCCATGGCCGATGTAAAACGTTTTGCCGCCATACATGGTGGAAACCGGCTGGCGCACGATCGGAATGTTGAGCTCCCGGGGAAAGTAATCGAACATCCACATGTCGTGGTTCCCCGTGAAAAAGAAGACCGGAATACCGGCATCGGTAATTTCGGCCAGTTTTCCCTGCAGCCGCACAAAGCCTTTGGGGATGGCATGTTTATACTCGAACCAGAAATCAAAAATATCGCCTACCAGGTAAATGGCGGCGGCATCGGGACGTACCTGCTCCAGCCAGCGGACAATTTTCTGCTCGCGCGCCCGGCTGGTGGTGGCGTCTGGCACGCCTAAATGGAAATCGGAGGCAAAGTATACTTTCTTGCCCGGTGGCAGTGGATTAATGGGGGAGGTCATCGATCAGGAAAAGGACGAGCTGCCGGGGGCCATGGGCACCCATTACTAATGTTTTCTCGATATCGGCGGTGCGGCTTGGGCCGCTTACCAGCGTTACCATCGAAGGGAAGTTTTCTTTGTGCCGGTTGCGGATATGCTTCAGGCCATCTTTAATATCGGGCACCAGCTGGCTTGCCTTGGCAATCACCAAATGATTTTCAGGATAGATGCTGAGCCGGCGGCCGGCGGCGTTGGCAGAGCTGATCAGAATGCTGCCGGTACGGGTAATCAGCGCTTCACACGTGGTCAGGCCGGCATCTGCCTGGGCAATAAAGTTTTCCTCGTCGCTTACAAAATCAATACCGGCATGGACCAGGATGCGCTGGATGTTAGGCTCCCACACAAACAGGTTCTGAAGCTGCTGCTCTTTTTTGTAGACATACAACTGGTCGAAAAAGTCTTCCTCGTTCTCGCAGTAGATGAACACGCCACTGTTGTTGATAAAGTTCTGCGCAAACTCCACCGACATATCCTCTGACACGGGGGCGTGCAGCGGCGAGGTGAAATCCGGGGTAGGAGGCAGAAAAGGCGCCGACTTAGCCAGCGCCTCTCTTACTCTTCTTAATACTATTTCTTTGGTCTTTGCTTCGTACATGCCTGCTTTTGCATCAAGCCGTTCTCGAATTTACAGGGTTATCCTGGGCCGCAGCGCCGTTTTCCAGCGGCGTGCCGGGCACAGCGCCTTCCTGCTGCTCCGGATGCGGAGTCTGGCCGCGCTCTTCCGGATTTTCTATCTGCGGATGGAGCTGCTCCACTTCGCTCAGGGTTTCGCTACGATCAGTACCAGCCGTATGCGCCTGGTACGTAGTCAGCGCCGCAAACGGGCGTGGGCCAACCAAACGCTCTAGGTCGCTCTGGAACAGGATCTCTTTCTGCAGCAACTCCTGCGATACAATTTCTAACTCTCTTTCTTTCGAGATCAGCAACTGCTTGGTACGCTGGTAGGCGGCATCAATGATCTTGCGCACCTCTTCGTCAATAGTCTGGGCAGTGGCTTCGGAGTATGGTTTGTTAAACGAATATTCCGCGTTCTGCTTCGAATCGTAGAACGATACGTTGCCGATCTTGCTGTTCATGCCATACATGGTCACAATGCTGTAGGCCATTTTGGTGATACGCTCCAGGTCGCTCAGCGCGCCAGTCGAGATCTTACCAAACACAAGCTCTTCTGCTGCGCGTCCGCCCAGGGCCATGCACATTTCGTCGATCAATTGCTCGGTCGTGTACAGGAACTGCTCTTTAGGTAAATACTGGGCATATCCCAGCGCAGCTACACCGCGCGGCACAATGCTTACTTTCACCAACGGGTCGGCATGCTCCAGGAACCAGCCGGCAATAGCGTGGCCCGCCTCGTGGTAAGCCACAATCTTTTTCTCTTCCGGCGAGATGATCTTGTTTTTCTTCTCCAGTCCACCGATCACACGGTCAATGGCATCGTTGAAGTCCTGCTGGTCCACTGCTTTTTTGTTACGGCGGGCGGCAATCAGGGCAGCCTCATTACAAACGTTAGCAATTTCGGCACCGGCAAAGCCCGGTGTCTGGGCAGCCAGTTTGCGGGCATCCACATCGGCGGCAAGCGTCAGCGGCTTCAGGTGCACGTTAAAGATCTCGGTACGGCCGTTAATATCCGGCTTGTCGATGCTGATCTGGCGGTCGAAACGACCTGGGCGCAGCAAAGCGGAGTCCAGGGTGTCGGGCCGGTTGGTAGCAGCAAGTATAATTACGCCGGAATCGGTGGCGAAACCATCCATTTCTACCAGCAACGAGTTCAGCGTATTTTCACGTTCATCGTTTCCGCCTGGTGCCTGGCCGCGGCTACGGTGGCGGCCAATGGCATCGATCTCATCAATAAAGATAATACACGGCGCCTTGGCTTTGGCCTGCTTAAAGAGGTCGCGCACACGGGCAGCGCCCACGCCCACAAACATCTCGACAAAGTCGGAGCCAGAGAGCGAGAAGAACGGTACCTCGGCTTCGCCTGCAACGGCTTTGGCCAGCAAGGTTTTACCTGTTCCTGGAGGGCCTACCAGCAGGGCACCTTTCGGTATTTTGCCACCAAGTATGGTGAACTTGGAAGGGTTCTTGAGGAACTCCACGATCTCCTGTACTTCTTCTTTTGCCTCTTCCAGGCCAGCCACGTCCTTAAACGTGATCTTTACCTTATTCTCGGCATCAAACAGGGCCGCTTTGGACTTGCCGATGTTGAAGATCTGGCCGCCTGCGCCTCCCGCGGTTACACGGCGCATCAGGAACCAGAAGCCGAACAACAGCAAGATCAGGAAGCCCCACTGCAGGAAGAAATCCGCAAAGCCGGTACGCGTGGTAACGGTGAGCGGCACCTGCTGGTCGCGCGGCGTTTGGGCCTGCAGCTTGTCGAGGTCTTCTTTAAAGATCTCTGGTGTGATGATCTGGAAATGATATTGCGGGCCCTGGTCCACGGCAATGCTGCTGCGGTCCTGAAGCTCAGTTTTATACTTTTCGTTCTGAAGCGCCTCGTCCTTGAGGTATACTTCCACCGTCTTGTCGTTAACGATCGTCAGTTTCCGGACATCGCCGCTGAGCAGCATTTCCTCAAAGTCCTTCTGGGTGGTCTCTACCGAGGAGTTGCTTTTGTTAAGCCAGGTTAAGCCGAAGATGATCAGGATCAGCACCGCCAGCATCCACAGTTGCATGGTGGGGCGTGGGGGCGTATTCGGGATGATCGGTTTCTTCTTTTTATTAGTATTCCCTTTGTTATTCTCTGCCATGAATGTTTAATTTCTGATGTATGAAAACACCGGCCAATACGAAAAGTTTACGTAGGTCCGAAATTGTTTAAACAGACGCTACGTGCTTAATGCTGGCATCGCCCCAAAGCTCTTCCAGGGCATAAAACTCCCGTTTGTCCTTTAAAAAAATGTGTGCGACCACATCCACATAATCCAGCAACACCCATTCGTTATTGGTGCGGCCTTCGCTTTGCCAGGGGTTCTGCCGAACAGCCTTGAAAATTTCTTCTTCTATGGAAGATGCGATGGCATCGAGTTGGGTATCGGAGGTGGCGGATGCTATGACGAAGTAATCGGATACAGCGTTTTTGAGTGATTTAAGGTTAATAACGACGATATCGGAGGCTTTCTTCTCCTGCATGCCTTTTACAACCAGTTCTGCCAATATGTCTGAATTAGCCTCAACCTTGGTTTCTTTCATTTGAGCTACTTAAATTTGAACTACAAAAGTACTAAATTCTACTTAAAAATATGTATGCCTGATACGCTGTTTATGGGCCAGCAGCTATATTTTCTGCCGGTTTGTGCATCCACTAACTCAGAGGCGCAACAGCTTCTTATCAAAAATGAAGCCACAGAAGGATGCCTGGTGCTCACAGCGCAACAAACCCAGGGGCGCGGGCAGCGAGGCAACACCTGGGAAGCCGCGCCGGGCAAAAATATCACGCTCTCGGTTGTGCTCTCGCCCTCCTTTGTAGCTGTCCGCCACCAGTTCTTTCTCAACATGGCCGTGTCGCTGGCTGTGCTGGACCTGCTGCAGGAGCAGGGGCTGGCGCAGGCCCGGGTAAAGTGGCCAAACGATTTATACTTTGAAGATAAGAAACTTGGCGGAATTCTGATAGAGAACACCATCAACAGCCAGTCTTTACAACATAGTATCGTCGGGATTGGTTTAAATGTGAACCAAATGGCCTTTAGCCACCCTAAGGCTACCTCGCTGGCCTTATGCCTGGGGCGCGAGTTGCCTGTGGACAAGCTGGTGGACCGGCTGATGGAGTTATTGGAGAAACGCTACCTGGCGCTCCGCAATGGCCATACGGCTCGGCTCAAGTATGAGTACCTGCAGGCGCTGTACCGTTACCAGGAGACGCACGACTTTCTTGTGGACAACGCGCGGGTGCAGGGCCAAATTGTGGGCGTGGACGAAGATGGCCGGTTAGCAATGGAAATAGCCGGCCAGTTGCGTTATTTTTCTTTCAAGGAGATCGCATTCGTGATCTGAGTCCCGGCGGCTAACGTGCCAGATTGTCGCACCCTTCCTTTTTCGTCAAAACAGAGCTGGTAAAAACGGGCATTTGAGTGAAGCCAGGTTTATACTTACTCGGGTGCCTGTTGCCCGTTCTGCAAAAATAGCGGCGGCTTACATTAGGGCTGGCGCAATTATTGATAAGGAACATGTTGTAAGTAGCCGTAGCCTGTCTGCAAATATTTTGTAGCATTATCCGGCTCAATTGCAAATATTTCAAAAATTATATTTATTGTTTTAAGTATTTTAAACTATCTTTGATTGTTATAGAGAAAAGAGAAGTTAAACGAAAGCAGAGGCCTTCTATATGAGAATTTTTACTAGAAAGATATTTTTAGCTGCCACTTTTATGGGAGCTTACCTGTTGGGAGTTGTGGGCGAGGCGCATTCTAAAGAGATTTCAAGAGAAGCGGTAGCAGGTGTTTCCCCGGTTTATAAGGGGGGCACCACGGTTTGGAAGCTATACCCCGAGCAACACTCAGAACTGATTTTGTCGGCGCAAAATGCCCGTCCCCACCTGCTTACCAGCGTAGAAGAGCACTCGTGTTCCAAGATCTATGCTTCGGCGGTTGGGCAGGTATTTCATACTGTGGAGCTGAAGGCAGAGAAAAGCATGTATGCTGCCGTGAGTCTGGCGGCCCTGGCGCCTAGCCGCAACCTGGTAAAGGAGTTGCCTTCCATTAACGCGTATCCTAACCCTTCGCGCGGCATCACATTGTTCTCGCTGAACCAGACAGCCAACGCCAGCTATAAGATCCGGATATCCAATACCATTGGCCGGGTAGTAACCAGCGCGGAAGTGGCCCCGGCCAGCGCCAACACGGTGGTGCAGCTGGATATGAGCAGCCTGCCATCGGGGGTGTATTTTTACAGCCTGCTGGTGAACGACAAAACCGTAGAAACCAAGCGACTCATACTTCAGAAATAACGCCTGGCCACAGGCAAAGCATCAGAAAGCCGGCTCAAAGCCGGCTTTTTTATTTTTAACTTCTAAATTTAAACTCAGGCTTAACATTATTTATTATTTTCGGGGCTGAATCAATAATCGCTATGACAGATTATCGCAAGATAAATAATATTGTAGGCTGGGTCGTGTTCCTGATCGCAGCTGTGGTGTATGTGCTCACACTGGAGCCAACGGCCAGCTTCTGGGACTGTGGCGAGTTTATCGCCAGCTCGTATAAGCTGCTGGTGCCGCACCCGCCGGGAGCGCCGCTCTTTTTGCTGGTCGGCCGCATGTTCTCGCTGTTTGCCAGCGATGTGACCCAGGTAGCCTGGTGGGTGAACCTGCTCTCGGGCCTGTGCAGCGCCTTTACGTCCCTGTTCCTGTTCTGGACTATTACGATCTTAGCCAAGCGCATTATGCTGAAAGAAGGCCAGGCGCCAACGGCTGCCAACATCCTGCTCATCATGGCGAGTGGCGTGGTGGGAGCGCTGGCCTATACTTTCTCCGACTCTGCCTGGTTCTCTGCCACCGAAGCCGAAGTATACGCCATGTCGTCGTTCTTTACGGCCATTGTGTTCTGGGCTATGCTCAAGTGGGAAGCAAAGGCAGGAGAATCTACCGCCGATAAATGGCTTATCCTGATTGCCTACCTGGTAGGCCTTTCCATTGGCGTGCACCTGCTCAACCTGGTTGCCATCCCGGCACTTGCCTTTCTCTACTACTTCCGCTTGTATAAACCCACTTTCTGGGGAGGCGTGATCGCTTTCCTGATCAGCGCGGTGGTGATTGCCGTGATCATGTGGGGCATTATCCCGGGGCTGCCTTCGATGGCCGGCGATGTGGAAGTGTTCTTTGTGAACAGCCTCGGCCTGCCTTTCGGCTCCGGCGTGATCGTGTTCGTGCTCATCGTGGTGGTGGCCATCATCGTGGGTATCCGTTACTCGATCACAAAAAACAACCGCATCCTGAACACTGCTTTGCTGAGCCTGGTATTTGTGCTGATCGGCTACTCGTCGTATATGATGATCCCGATCCGCTCAAGCTACGAACCGACCATCGACGAGAACGACCCGGATGATATCCTGAGCGTGGTGGCTTACCTCAAGCGCGAGCAGTACGGTGACCGGCCGCTAATTTACGGTCCGCAGTATAATGCCCAGCCGGTGGACCAGGAGGAAGGTGCCCCGCGTTATTTAAAAGGCAAGGACAAGTATATCGTAACGGGCCACAAGATCGAGCCGGTTTATGATAGCAAAGACAAAACGCTGCTGCCCCGCATTTACAGCGACCAGCCGCAACATATAGCCGAGTATAAGAAATGGGTGGACCTGCGCGAAGGCGAAATGCCGACGTTTGGTCAGAACCTGAGCTTTTTATTCCGTTATCAGTTGGGCCACATGTACTGGCGCTACTTTTTATGGAATTTTGCAGGCCGTGAAAGCGATGTGCAGAATGCCGGTGTGCTGTGGTTCGGAAAAGACGGCCCCAATATTCCGGACCGCGTGCTGGAGAGCAAAGCCCGCAATTGTTTTTACCTGTTGCCGCTCATAGTTGGTATACTTGGGCTGATCTACCAGGTGCGCAAAAAAGAGCGCGATGCGTTTGTGATCGGCCTGCTGTTCTTCTTTACCGGCATCGCCATTGCCTTGTACCTGAACCAGCCGCCTACCGAGCCGCGGGAGCGTGATTATACCTTTGCCGGCTCTTTCTACGCCTTCAGCATCTGGATTGGTCTGGGTGTGCTGGGCGTGGCTGATCTGCTGGAAAAAGTGCTTAAGAACAACATGGCCAAAGCAGGCCTGACTACCGTGCTCTGCCTGAGCGTGCCGTTGATAATGGTGGCCGAAGGATGGGACGATCATGACCGCTCGGGCCGTTACCAATCCGTGGATTCTGCCAAAAACCTGCTCGATTCGTGTGCGCCAAATGCCATCCTGTTTACCAATGGCGATAACGATACGTTCCCGCTGTGGTATGCCCAGGAGGTGGAAGGTTACCGGACCGATGTGCGCGTGGCCGTGCTGAGCTACCTCAACACGGACTGGTACATCGACCAGATGAAGCGCCAGTCCTACAAATCGGCGCCGTGGCCGCTGTCGCTGGAGAACGAGAATTACCGCCAGGGTACCAACGATTACCTGCCATACGTGGAGCGTCCGCAGGTAGCTGCCGGCATCGACCTGAAGCAGTTTATCAAGCTGGTGAAGGAAAACCACCCGGCCCTTCAGGTGCAGTATGGCGCGGGTACCACGCTGCTGACCATGCCTACGCACAACTTCTTTTTGAATGTGGACAAGCAAAAGGTGCAGGAGATGGGCTTTATTCCGGCCGAAAAACAGGCCGAGATAACCGACCGTATGCAGTGGACCATCAACAAGTCGCTACTGGAAAAGAAGCACCTGATCATGCTGGATTTGCTGAGCACCAACGACTGGAAGCGCCCGATTTACTTCTCTACCACCGTGAACAGCGCAGACTTTATTGGCTTGTCGCAGTATTTCCAACTCGACGGACTGGCGTTCCGGGTAGTGCCCGTGAAGACCGCCAGCGAGGAGCAGCAGGGCTATGTGAACAAAGAGGTGATGTATAACAACCTGATGAAGAAGTTCAGCTTCCGCAACTTTGATGACCCTAACATTTTCTACGATGAGAATTACCTGCGCTTCTCGGCCAATGCCCGCGACAAGTTTGCCGAGCTCGCCAAAGCATACCTGAAAGATGGCAACCTGGCCAAAGCCAAGGAGGTGACCGACTACTGCTTTAAAGTAATGCCGGGCAATTCCCTGCCATACGACTACTATACACCGCAGTTTATCTCCATCTTAAACCAGGTAGGCGAGAAGGAGAAAGCCCGCCAGGTGCTCGACGAGATGGCTAAAAGTTCGCAGCAGGCACTGGATTATTACTTTGTGAAAGGATCGCTGTTCGATACCGAGATCCAGACCAATATGGTGATCCTGCAGCAGCTGGTAAACGAGGCACAGGCAATTGGCCTCCAGGACCGTGCCGAGGAGCTGCAGCAGCAGTTTATGCAGTACCTGCAGCGCATGCGCGGCTAAACAAAAACAGTTGTAAATCAGTAATAAAAGCCGGGTTGTGCCTCACAGCCCGGCTTCTAGTTTTCGGGCTTACCAAACTCCAGTTAGAATGAAGTATATCCTGATCCCCTTCTTTCTTTTTATGCTGCTGCTAAGTGCCGGTTGTGGCAGTCCGGTATCTTCCGGCCGGCGGCTGGAGCCGGTAAGTATGGCGCGCCCGCCCCGGCCCGAGGTTACCATGCTGCACCGCTTTTATGCGCGTGGCGACAGCTTATACTTGTTCCTGCGGTTCGAAGATGTGCGGCAGGTGCTGGCGGTAAGCCAAACGGCCAAGAGCCTCTACTATAGCGTGCGGGCCGGTGCAACCGAGCGCGATGCCGTGTTAGCCACCGATTCGGTGAACATTGCTAAAGCGGGCCAGGTAGAGGGGCAGGGCGTGCTAGTGCCTTTAACGCTGCCGCTGCGCTTGGTACAGGAGCCCAACGTGCTGCACCTGCAGCTATGGCAGCACCTGAGCGCAGGCGAGCGCCTGCAAACCAAGTATAGGTTGCCCTTGCAGGCCGCTATGGGAGAGAAGCATTTTATAGTGATGCAATCCGCCAGTAACAGGCCCCTGTTGCAGGACTATACCACCACCACCACGCCCTTGCTGCTGCAGAAGTATGGCCCGGAGGCGGGCCTGCTGGAAATGCAGCGCTTTGAGGCCGATTTCACGCCGGCACTGCCGCCCATGTCGGCTCGGCAGGAGGTGGTGCCGCGCACCATTTCAGTAGCGGAAACAAAAACGGTGGTGCCAGGCGATACTTTTTACCTGCAAACACCCGGCCTTTACCTGCTTGCGCCGGGCAGCAAATTTGCAGCAGGCATCCTGGCGCAGCCCAATGCCTTTCCATTGGTAACGATGGCCAGTGAGCTGCTGCCACCGCTCATTTATCTCACTACCACCGCGGAGCGCGAGGCCCTGTTGCGGGAAACGGACCCCAAAGCAGCCGTGGACCGGTTCTGGTTAAAGCTGGCCGGCGACAAAAGCAAGGCGCGGGAGCTGATCCGCACCTACTATGGCCGGGTAGAGACCGCTAACAAGCTTTATACTTCGCACAAGGCCGGTTGGGCCACTGACCGGGGTATGATCTACATCATCTATGGCATACCCAGTGATGTAAGCCATGTGGGCAACACCGAGAGCTGGATCTACCGCGATTCGGAGACCTCGCCTTACGTGAAGTTCGTTTTTACCAAAAAAGAGAATAACTTTACCGGAAATCATTATGAGCTGATACGGCGCCCCGAATACGAGGAGAGCTGGTACAGCACAGTAGCCAAATGGAGAGCAGGTATAACAAAAATGTAGGCAGCCGCTACGGTAGCCCCAGAACACCCCGGGAAGAGAAGATAGAAATGATTTTCGGCTCACGGCCTATTTTAGAAGCCATGCTAGCCGGTAAAACATTAGAGAAAATATTTCTGCAGCGGGGCTCCCGCAACAGCACCACCGACGAGATCACGGACCTGGCCAAAAAGTTTGATGTGCCGGTTGCCTCCGTACCCGTAGAGAAACTTAACAATCTCACCCGAAAAAATCACCAGGGAGCCGTGGCGTTCCTGTCGACCATCTCGTATGCGCCGCTGGCCGAGATCGTGACCTCCCTGTTTGAGCAAGGCAAGAGCCCACTGCTGCTTATCCTGGACCGCATTACGGATGTACGCAATTTTGGCTCCATTGCCCGCAACGCCGAATGTATGGGCGTAGATGCCATTGTGATCCCGAGCCGCGGCGGCGCACAGATCAATGCCGATGCCATTAAAACCTCGGCCGGGGCGCTGCACCTGGTGCCCGTTTGCCGCGAGCCAAACCTGAAAGACACCCTTGATTACCTGAAGGATTACGGCGTGCAGATAGTAGCCTGTACCGAGAAAACGGAGCAGAGCCTGACGGATAACGAAGTGGACATGACAGGACCCACAGCCATAATCATGGGAAGCGAAGAAGACGGTATTTCGCCGGAGTACCTCAAGCGCGCCGATGCCCGCCTGCGTATTCCGCTCATGGGCCAGATCGGCTCGCTAAACGTATCGGTAGCGACTGGCATTATTTTGTATCAGGCCATGAGCCAGCGCCTGCACGATAGCAGCAACTCCGGCCAACCAAGATAGACGTGTTTTATACTTGTAACAAAAAGCCCCTGCAACCAACAGCTGCAGGGGCTTTTTTAAGACCGATTTACGAAAGCAATATTTTTATACTTGCCTGAATACGTAATTCGTAACTAACTTAAATATAGTCGGCGCCTTTCTTCGACTTGGCGTCTGCCATAAACTCCTTTACTTTTTGCTCTTCTGATTTTTTGCAGATCATCAGCACGTTGTCGTATTCGGCTACGATGTAATCTTCCAGCCCCTGCAAAACCACCAGGCGCTCTTTGGGCGTTTTCACAATGCAGTCGCGGGTTTCGTAGAGCAGCACCTCGCCGTCTATCACGTTGCCGTTCTCGTCTTTGTTGTTGATGGTATAAAGCGAGTTCCAGGTGCCCAGGTCAGACCAGCCCATATCGGCCAGCAGCACATATACGTTGTCGACTTTCTCCATAATGCCGTAATCGATAGAGATGTTGCGGCACTGGGAGTAAGCGCGGGTAATAAAGTTCTGCTCTTCGGGCGTGTTGAGGGCGCTGGCGCCTTCTTCAAAGATCTCGGAAATCTCGGACAGGTACTGGCGGAAAGCCCGCAGGATACTTTGCACGTTCCAGATAAAAATGCCGGAGTTCCATACAAAGTCTCCGCTGTTGAGGAACATCTGCGCTAGTTCCAGGTTCGGCTTTTCGGTAAAGGTCTTTACTTTCTTTATACTTTTGGTTTCATCGTTGATGTACTGGATATAGCCATACCCGGTGTCTGGCCGGCTTGGGGTAATGCCCAGCGTGATCAGTACATCGTCTTTGGCCGCAGCTGCTACTGCCTTGTTGATCACGTCCGTAAACACCTGTTCTTTCAGCACCACGTGGTCGGAGGGAGCCACCACCAGGTTGGCATTGGGGTTGAGCAGGGAAATCTTGTAGGACGCGTAAGCAATGCAGGGGGCCGTGTTGCGGCCAACAGGCTCTAGCAGCACCTGATTGTCGCTGAGTTGCGGCAGTTGCGCTTTTACCAGGGACTCGTAGTCTTTGTTGGTCACCACAAAGATGTTTTCAGGCGGACAAATATCCTTGAAGCGGCGGGCCGTCATCTGCAGCATGCTTTCGCCGGTGCCCAGCACATCATGAAACTGCTTGGGGTAATTAGTCCGGCTGAAAGGCCAGAAGCGGCTTCCGATGCCGCCAGCCATAATCACTACGTAAGTGTTGTTATCCATGTCGTTAAACGAGTCCTTCTTTTAATAAATCGTGTAAATGTACAAAGCCCTCAAAATTACCAGATTTTGTGACAATAAGCTGCGTTATACTTTTATCTTGCATTATAGCCAGCGCTTCGGCCGCATACTGGTCGGGTGCGATCGTGAGCGGGGAAGGCGTCATAATGTCGGTGGCACGGATTCCTTCAATGGAAGCAAAGTTGTTGAGCATACGGCGCAGGTCTCCGTCGGTTATAATGCCGACTAACTGCCGGGAGCCTTCCTTTACAACTGCTGTGGCGCCCAGCCGTTTAGAAGAGATCTCTATAATAATCTCTTTCAGGGTGGCGTTTTCCTCTACGTGCGGGGCCTCATTCTGCGGGTATACATCGCCTACCATCAGGTAGAGCTGCTTGCCCAGGGAGCCACCCGGGTGCAGGCCGGCAAAATCGGAGCTGCTGAAGCCGCGGGCTTCCAGCAGGCAAACAGCCAGCGCATCGCCCAGTGCCAGCGCAGCCGTGGTGCTGGTGGTAGGCGCCAGGTTATGGGGGCAGGCTTCGCGCTCTACGTGGGCATTAAGTATAAAATCGGCACACTGGGCCAGGTAGGAGTCTGTGCTGGACACCATAGCTGCCAGTTTGGAGCCTTTGCGTTTTAGCAGCGGAACCAATACTTTTATTTCCGGGGTGTTGCCGCTTTTGGAAATACAGATCACAAAGTCCTCGGGCTGGATCATGCCCAGGTCGCCGTGGATGGCATCGGCGGCATGCATAAAAATTGCCGGGGTTCCGGTGGAGTTGAGGGTAGCTACAATCTTGGTGGCAATGTTGGCGCTTTTGCCGATTCCCGTTACCACCACGCGGCCTTGGCACTGCAAAATAGCTTCGACGCATTGGGTAAAGCCTTCGTCGATAAAATCAGCTAGTCTGGCGATTGCGTCAGCTTCTGTATGCAAGACTTTTTTTGCAGTTTGAGTGATGTTATTAAGTAGATTCAAATTAAATTTGTATTAAATGTGCTCTCAACGGGTACGTTGCACCAGGAATATTTTTTGCAAGATTACATGTCGGTAAAACAAGAGGTAAATCTCAAGAACAAATTAAAGGAAGTTTTTGGCTATAGTCAATTCAGAGGCAATCAGGAGCTGATAATAAACAACATTATCAACGGCAAGAATACCTTTGTCATTATGCCAACGGGAGCAGGCAAGTCGCTGTGCTACCAGTTGCCTGCGTTGTCACTCCCGGGCACGGCCATTGTGATATCGCCGCTTATTGCCCTGATGAAGAACCAGGTAGACCAGCTGAACGCTTTTGGGGTGAACGCCCAGTTCCTGAACTCTACCCTGTCTAAGTCAGAGATCAACAAGGTTAAAAAAGAGACCCTGGCCGGGGAGGTAAAGCTGTTGTACGTGGCGCCGGAGTCGCTTACCAAAGAAGATACCATCGAGTTCCTGCGCAACTCCAACATCACGTTTGTGGCCATCGACGAGGCGCACTGCATCTCGGAGTGGGGGCATGATTTCCGCCCGGAGTACCGCCGCATCCGCGGCATCATCGACATGATCGGCAACCTGCCCATTATTGCGCTTACGGCCACGGCTACCCCCAAAGTACAGCTCGACATACAGCGTAACCTGCAGATGGACGAGGCTTCGGTATTTAAATCCTCGTTTAACCGCACCAATTTATACTATGAGGTGCGCCCTAAGCATAACACCAAAAAGCAGCTCATCCAGTATGTGAAGCTCAACAAAGGCAAGAGTGGCGTGGTATACTGCCTGAGCCGCAAAAAGGTGGAGGAGATTGCCGAGCTGCTGCGCGTAAATGACGTGAAGGCGCTGCCGTACCACGCCGGGCTGGATGCCAACGTGCGCATGCATAACCAAGATGCTTTCCTGAACGAAGATTGCGACGTGATCGTGGCGACTATTGCTTTTGGTATGGGCATCGACAAGCCGGATGTGCGTTTTGTGATCCACTACGACACACCGAAATCCATAGAAGGCTATTACCAGGAAACAGGCCGCGCCGGCCGCGATGGCCTGGAAGGCAACTGCCTGATGTTCTACAGCTACGATGATATCATCAAGCTGGAGAAGTTTAACAAAGACAAACCCGTTACTGAGCGCGATAACTCCAAGCTGCTCTTGCAGGAGATGGCCGCTTATGCCGACTCGGCCGTGTGCCGCCGCAAGCAGTTGCTGCATTACTTTGGTGAAGCCTATGAAAAAGACTGCGGCTTCTGCGATAACTGCCTGCACCCCAAGGAGCGTTTTGAGGCCCAGCAGGAAGCGCAGCTGGCTCTGAAGGCTGTGCAGCAAACCGGCGAGCGCTTTAGTATCGACCACCTGACGGCTGTGTTGACGGGGCTGCGCAATCAGTACGTTACCAGCTACGACCACGACAAGTTGGAAGTATTTGGCGCCGGCAAAGACCAGGATGTGCAGTTCTGGAGCTCTGTGCTGCGCCAGGTGTTGTTGTCAGAATACCTGGAGAAGGATATTGAGAACTTCGGGATTGTGAAGCTGACGCAGAAAGGCCTGGACTTTATTCAGAACCCGCATTCGATTCAGTTGACCAAAGACCATAACTACGAACAGGAAGTGAAAGCCGACGAAGAGAAGGAAGAGACGCAAGCCGCTGCCGGACACGACGAAGTGCTGTTTGATCTGCTTAAGAACCTGCGTAAAAAACTGGCCAAGGAAAAAGGCCTGCCCCCTTACGTGCTGTTCCAGGACCCGTCGTTAAAGGAAATGGCCACTGTTTACCCGCTAAACAAAGAGGACCTGGCCCACATTGCCGGCGTAGGTATGGGCAAGGCCCAGAAGTTCGGCAAGCCCTTCCTGGACCTGATCACCAAGTATGTAGAGGAAAACGATATTGTGACGGCGGCCGATGTAGTGGTGAAAACCACGGTGAACAAATCCAAGATCAAGATCTACATCATCCAGCAGATCGATAAGAAAGTGGACCTGGAAGAGCTGGCAGCCTCCAAAGACCTGACCATGCAGGAACTGATAGAGGAGATAGAGCATATCTGCTACTCGGGCACCAAGCTGAACCTGAATTACTACATCAACAATATTCTGGACCACGAGCGGCAGGAAGAGATCTACGATTATTTTATGCATGCCAGCACCGATAACATCAGCGTAGCCCTGCAGGAACTGGGAACAGATGATTATACCGAGGAAGACCTGCGCCTGATGCGCATCAAGTTCCTGTCGGAGTATGCCAACTAAATGAGCAATTGTTAATTGTTGATTTTTGTTCAGCAAGATGGATATGAAAGACCGCTGCCATGTGTAGCGGTCTTTTCTTTTATACTTATATACTTAGCTCCGGCCAACTTGAACCCGCTTGCAAAGTATAAAACCTACTTTGTGCTGTAAGAGCAAGTATAAATTTATAACTTCGCAGTATATCGCTCTGCTGCACAACAATGGAGCACAAACAAATAACAACCCGTAATTAGCCCTTATACCATGAACGTTTTGATTATTGGGTCCGGCGCCCGCGAGCATGCCATTGCCTGGAAACTAAGCCAAAGTGAGTATTGTGAACAGGTCTTTGTAGCGCCCGGCAACGCCGGAACAGCTGCTTTTGGCACCACGGCCGCCGTGAACATCCATGACTTTAACGAGCTGGCAAAGTTTGCCACCGACTTTAACATCATGATGCTGGTAGTAGGGCAGGAGAACGCGCTGGTTGAAGGCATTCATGATTTTTTTCAGAGCTCGGAGTATTTGAAGCACATCCTGGTGGTGGGCCCAAAAAAGGCAGGGGCGATGCTGGAAGGAAGCAAGGATTTCTGCAAAGAGTTTCTACAGAAGTATAACATCCCCACGGCCGCTTACAAAACCTTTACAGAAGCCACTTTCCGCGAGGCTGTGGACTATGTGCGCAACCATACGTTTCCGGTCGTGATTAAAGCCGATGGGCTGGCGGCCGGCAAAGGCGTGATCATTGCCCAGAATTTTGAAGAGGCAGTAGATGCGCTGGAAGACCTGCTCCGCAACAAGCGCTTTGGCAATGCCAGCAGCAAAGTGGTGATCGAAGAGTACCTGCAGGGCATCGAAGTATCGGTGTTTATCCTGACCGATGGCAAAGAATACGTGCTGCTGCCCGAAGCAAAAGATTACAAGCGCATTGGCGAGGGCGATACTGGCCTGAACACCGGCGGCATGGGCGCCATCTCACCGGTACCATTTGCCGATGAGGCCTTTATGCAAAAAGTAAAAGAGCGCGTGATCGAACCGACCCTGCGCGGCATGCAGGAAGAGCAGCTGGATTATACCGGTTTCCTGTTTATTGGCCTGATTCGCGTAAACGGCGAGCCTATGGTAATAGAATTTAATGTGCGCCTGGGCGACCCGGAAACGGAGGCCATCCTGCCGCGCATCAAATCCGATTTGTTCGAGCTATTCCGGGCCTTGCACGACCACAAGCTGGGCGAGTTTAAGCTGGAAGTGGACCCACGCACAGCAGCCACGGTTTTCCTGGTGTCGGGCGGCTACCCCGAGGGATTTGAAAAAGGCAAGGAGATCAGTGGCCTGGAGCAAGTTGCAGCTGATGTGATGGTCTTTCATGCCGGTACGGTGCTGGAAAATGGCAAGCTGTTGAGCAATGGCGGCCGCGTGATTGCGGTAACAGCTCTGGCCGATACGCGGGAAGAAGCACTGGCCAAAGCCAATGCCGCTGCCGAGACCATTACCTGGAAGGGCCGCTACTACCGCCACGATCTGGGCTTTGATCTTAAAAATATACCTGCTTAAGGCAGCAGTTGCCCTTAAAACAGAAAGGCCGGTTCATGAACCGGCCTTTCTGTTTATACTTGCTTGTTACTAGCAATATGCTTCGAACGCACCCTGCAGGTTATCTACAATGCGGTTCAGGTCATTGCCTTCAATGTGGTAGCGCTCAATCATGTGTACCAGCTCGCCGTCTTTGAACAAGGCAATAGACGGGGAAGAGGGCGGGTAAGGCAACATGTGCTCACGGGCTTTGGCTACCGCATCCTGCTCCATGCCGGCAAATACGGTTACCAGTTTAGCAGGGCGCTTATCTGACGAAGCCACTGCCATTTTAAGGGCTGGGCGCGCTTTAGAAGCAGCACAACCACAAACCGAGTTTACCGCTAACAGCACAGTGCCTTCTTCCTTTAACGCCTGCTCCACTTCGTCGGCCGTCATCAGTTGCTCAAAGCCGATAGAGGTCAGGTCCTCACGAATCGGGGCAACCATATATTCAGGATACATTCCCATAATCATCACTATTAAAATAATAAAAGATACAACTGCAAAATTAGTGAAATTCTTTTACAAATAATACTTTGAGCAATAAGCGCTTTGGCTATCAACTGCACTCCTATTAACAGCAAAAGCTGGGCCTGTTTTAATCGACTTCCAAATCTGTCAGTTATACTTTTAACTGCCCTTTGCGGCAGAGGGCAGCGCATATGTTACCGGATCACGGGGCTGCTAAAAGCAAAAGACCTTTCGGCGAGCGGCCGAAAGGTCTTTTAACTAAGTTAGAGTGGGAAAGGGGCGCTTAGTTTACCTGAATTTCATCCAGGAAGAGCCACGTTTTTTCGCCGGCACCCTGCTTGCCTTCCGGCACGGTCTGCATGTTTTTTACTGCAACTTTTACAAAGCGGGTGTTAGCCGGTTTGAAGTTAACCTTCATAATGGCTTTGGTGCCGGCTACTTCCGATACCGCGTTTGCCGTTCCGAGTGGCTTAAAGGTTACCCCGTCAGAAGAGCCGTATACTTCCACGCCTTTAGGCGGGTATACGTATGTGCCGCCTGCGTTCAGGGCATGGATCACCACATTGTTGATCTGCTGCGCGCTGCCCAAGTCAATGGTGGCTTCCAGGTCGCTGCCTGAGAAACCTACGGTAGCCTGGTCGCGGCCGCCTTTCTCATTCACGATGCCGTCTATCAGCGTGAAAGCGCCATTGCCCGGGAAATACGTGGAAGGCTGCTCACGCAACGTGATCTGCTTTCCGGTGGCTTTGTTTACATTCACTTTGATTGTAACCGAATCCATCAGCTGGTTATCCTTGTAGTATAAACCGGTAACCTGCGAAGATTCTTTTAACACGATCGGACCGGAATAAGGGGTTTCAGCCTGCTTGCCTTTGATGGTGTAGACCAGTTTGCCCAGGTCCTTTTTCGCATCCATCTTCACGGTTACACCCTGGAAGTCTGCGGAAGGCTGCACATTAGCCGTAATATCGTAGTAGGCATTGCTGTAACGGGCACCCCATAGATCATAGCGTTTAAACTGGGTCAGCAACCGCTTCTCAAAGTCTTTGTAATCCTTTTTCTCCGGTGCGGTCCAGAGCACTTCGCTCAAAGCACTCATCCTCGGGAAGATCTGGTATTCTACTTTGGCCGTGTTGCTCATGTATTCGGTCCAAACGTTGGCCTGAGCGCCTAAAACATACTTGGCCTGTTCGGCAGTCAGTTCTTTGGGGATGGGTTCGTAGCTGTAGGCTTTTTCGATGCTTGTAAAGCCGCCAATTGTCACCGAGTCTTCGCGCTGGCTCTGGGCATGGTCGAAGTATACGTGAGTGCCCGGCGTCATGATAACGTTATGGTGTTGCTGGGCAGCCGCAATGCCGCCTGCTTCGCCTCGCCAGCTCATTACAATGGCGTTTGGAGCCAGTCCGCCTTCAAGTATCTCATCCCAGCCAATTATAGTGCGGCCTTTGCCGTTGATATACTTCTCCATGCGCTGGATAAAGTAGCTCTGCAGTTCATGCTCGTCTTTCAGGCCTTCGTCCTTGATTCTTTTCTGGCAAAGCGGGCAGATTTTCCAGTTTGACTTCGGGCTTTCGTCGCCACCTACGTGGATGTACTTAGACGGGAAAATAGCCATCACCTCATCCATTACATCCTGCAGGAATGTGAAGGTAGAATCTTTGCCGGCGCAGTATACGTCGTCAAAAATACCCCAGGTGCCTTCTACTTTATATGGGCCGGTGCCGGGGCAACCTAACCACGGGTAAGAGGCAAGCGCAGCACTGGCGTGGCCAGGCATTTCTATTTCAGGCACTACCGTAATGTGGCGGGCAGCGGCATACTTCACGATCTCCTTGGCTTCGTCCTGGGTATAAAAGCCGCCGTAGCGGGTGTTGTCTACCCCGGTTCCGGGATAACGGCCAATGATGGTGCTGTTACGATAAGCGCCTGTTTTGGTCAGTTCCGGGTACTTTTTGAACTCCAATCGCCAGCCCTGGTCTTCGGTCAGGTGCCAGTGGAAGTAGTTCATCTTGTGCAGGGCCAGGTAGTCGATATACTTCTTGATAAAGGAAATCGGGAACATGTGGCGGCCTACGTCCAGGTGCATGCCCCGGTAATCAAAGCGCGGCACATCTTTTATGGCCACTGCCGGAATAACCAGCGAGGTGCTTTTTTCTACCGGCAGCAACTGGATGAGCGACTGCAGGCCATAGAACGTACCGGCATAGGTATCGCCTTCAATCGTTACGCCGTCTTTGGTAGCCGTTAAAGTATAACCGTCTTTTGCCGGGGTGCCCGCAGGCTTGTGGGTGGCAAAGCGGATGAAATTATGCTTTCCCTTCTTTTTGATGTCCAGCTTAAAACCGTATACCTGCTGCAGGTAATCGTTGAGGAAGTTGGCAGCATCACGGTCTTTCTTATCCTTTACTGCAATCACGGTGTTTTTGGTGATGGTAAAGGTGCCGGGCATTTGCTGCACGCTGGCCGGCTTCGGGATAATCGAAATTTCCTGGGCTGTGGCCACCTGGGCAATCAGCAGAAAAAGGAAAAAGAATCTTTTCATACTTTTTTCGTTTTTGATGAAGAGGAAACCTTGCAAAAGGTCGTTTTATACTTGGGTTAAGCTGTTCTTATTTTATGGCCATAGGTAGCAAAATACCAGATCACCAAGTAGCAAGGCACCATTACCCAGTATGCCTGGTGCGGGTTAAGCATATCGGCCAGGCCGCCATAAGCCAGCGGAAGAATGGCGCCGCCGGCGATGCCCATGATCAGCAGCGAGGAACCAATCTTGGTAAAGCGGCCCAGGTCAGCAATAGCCAGGGGCCAGATAGCCGGCCACATCACCGCGTTGGCCAGGCCCAGCAGCGAGATAAACAGCACCGAAATATAGCCGTCGGTAAAGAGGGCCACCAGCACAAACGCAATGCCCAGCAAAGCTGCTAACTGCAGGGCTTTGGCCTGCGAAATATACTTCGGAATGGCTACAATGCCGATCACATAGCCTACCAGCATAGCGACAAGCGTGTAGGTGGTAAAGAACTTGGAAGTAGACAGGGCAATGCCCTGGGAAGCGCCGTAACTGATCACGGTATCGCCGGCCATTACTTCCACGCCCACATACAGGAAGAGGGTGAAGGCGCCAAGCAGCACATGCGGAAACTGTAAAATGCTTTTCTTGTGGGTGTTGGCAGAGGCAACCGCTTCGTCTTCGTGGTCGGTATCCACCTCAGGCAAGGTAGAGAACGATACAAGTATAGCCAGTAACACCAGGATGCCGGCCATGATGAGGTATGGTGTGATTACTTTAGTGGCCAGTGCATCGAGTTCCAGGGCCTGCTGAGCTGCGCTCATGCTGCTGAGGCTGTTTACCAGCACGTCGGCATTTTCCAGCACGATAGCGCCCAGGATCAGCGGCGCGAGGGCTCCGGCCACTTTGTTACAGATACCCATGATGCTGATGCGCTTGGCAGCACTCTCGCGCGGACCAAGTATGGTTACGTAGGGGTTTACGGCGGTCTGCAGCACGGCCAGGCCGGTGCCCTGTATAAACAAACCGATCAGGAACAGCACATACGTGCGCGACATGGCGGCCGGGATAAACACCAGCGCGCCCACGGCCATAATGCCTAGCCCCACAGACATACCGCGTTTAAAGCCGGTCTTTTTCAGCACCCAGGCCGACGGTATAGCCATCACTAGATAGGAGATGTAAAAGGCAAAGGCCACCAGGTACGATTCGAAGTTATTGAGCTCGCAGGCAATGCGCAGGTAGGGGATCAGAACGGAATTCAGCCAGGTTACAAAGCCAAAAATGAAAAACAGGGCGCCAATGATCAGCATCGATCGCATGCTGCCCCCACTTTGTGAGGCCGGTATTGCCCTTTCCTCGGTTAATATTGATTTTTGTGCCATGGCTTACAGGTGCTTTAAGAATGAGATTGAAAGAAGAGTTGCGTGCTGCATAAGATCGTACTTTGTCAGGTTAGGGAATAGATTATCAGGGTTGCGAGGCAAATGCCTGTGCGGTTTGCTTCATCTGGAACAAGGCTGCAGCACCTAACAGGGCGGCATTATCGATAGAAGATGGGGCAACCACCAGGCGCGCTGTTACCCGTTTAAACGGGAACGCCTGCAGGCGGGCTTGCATGGCTTCCTCAAACAGGTGGAACGAGCGGCTGACCGAACCGCCCAGAAAGATAGCTTCCGGCGAGAGCGTGTAGAGAACCAGGTGCAGGGCATTGCCCAGGTGCTCACCATAGGTACGGAAAATTTCCAGCGCCTCCTTGTCTCCCTGCTCGGCACGCTGCTTTACCGTGTTCCCGTCCAGGCCATACTTGCTTGTAAAGAAACTGCCGCTGCAATAAGCCTCAATGTTCTTGTCGAGGTAGGGGATGCACCCGAATTCTCCTGCGCTGGAGAGAGTACCGGTATACAGGTTATTATCTATGATGATACCTGCGCCCAGCCCGGTGCCGAGTGTGATGCCCACTACATTCTTAAAGTCTTTGGCCTGGCCGTACATCTTTTCGCCTAACACAAACATGTTGGCATCGTTGCCCAGATACACGGGTACCTGAAAGTGATCTTCCAGGTGCTTGCCCAGCGGCACTTCCTGCCAGGAGGGAACATTGTTAAGGTCGTATACCACGCCGGTGGTGTCATCTACCAGGCCGGGTACGCCAATGCCGATGCCGGCTACCTCATCATCCATCAGTTGGGCCACTCCCTGCACAATCTCATTTAATACCTGCGCCTGCGATCCCTGTGCCGAGGTCGGTACTTTTCGCTCTGCTGTAATGGCGCCGTCCTGCACAATACCCACGTGGATCTTGGTGGCTCCAATGTCGATGGCAATAATTTTTTTCTTTGTCATGTTGCGTTCCTGAGCGGTTCCGGTAATACCGGCGCTCTTCTACTTATGCTGTTTTATACTTATACTATCAGGTGTGATTATGCTCCGCAGGCTGCTATCCAGTTTATAATTTAGCTCTGGCAGCCCCGGCGATCAGAAATGGAATCTAACGAAAGCTTCCATGGCTTCATAATCGGCCAGGCCCAGGCTGTCGTAATTGCGGGCCGTTTCGCGGTTTCGCTCTTCGGCTCTCACCCAGAACTCGCGTTCATCATCTCCCGGGAAAACCGGGCGGTCTTTCTGCGACTGGTGCTTAAAGATAGCATTCCTTTTTCGTTCCACCTCCTGCGGCGAGAGCGGCACAGCCATCTCGATCTCGTAGGTCTCGAACTCGTGCCAGGCACCGCGGTACATCCACAGCCAGCAGTCTTCCACCCAACTCTCGGTCTTGCGCAGGCGTTGCAGGGCTTCGACCAGAATCCGGAAGCAAACTATGTGCGTGCCATGCGGGTCTGCAAAATCGCCAGCTGCAAACAACTGGTGCGGTTTTACCTTTTGGAGCAGCTCCATGGTCAGTTCTATGTCTTTATCGGTTACCGGGTTTTTGCGGAGCTTGCCTTCTTCGTAAAAAGGTAGCGCCATAAAGTGGATGTTCTCGTCGGGCAGGCCCACGTAACGCGCACCTGCAATGGCCTCGCTCTTGCGGATAAAACCTTTTACGTTCCGCACCTCCAGCGTATCGGGCTGGTTAGGTTGTTTGGTCTCAAAAAAGGCGCGCATTTCGTTGTAGATTTCCTGCAGGCGGCAACTGTCTTCCCCGATGCTCTTGTCAAAGTCAACGGCAAATTCCATGTAGCGGAGCACATCATCATCCCATACAGCTGTGTTGCCCGATGTTTGGTAGGCTACATGCACCTCATGGCCCTGGTCTACCAAACGCATAAACGTGCCGCCCATCGAGATCACATCGTCATCGGGATGGGGTGAGAAAACAATAACCCGTTTTTTGTCAGGCACAGCGCGTTCCGGGCGTTGCGAGTCGTCGGCCTTGGGTTTGCCGCCGGGCCAGCCGGTGATGGTATGCTGCAGTTTGTTGAAAATATGGATGTTGATGTTATAAGCCGGTCCTTCCTGCACGGCCAGCTGCGCCATGCCATTATTGTTATAGTCTTCTTCGGTGAGCTTGAGGATAGGCTTTTTGAGTTTTTCGGAGAGCCAGATAACGGCTTTTTTAGTTAGTTGCTCGTCCCACACGCAGTCCTTTACCAGCCAGGGCGTGTTAAAGCGCGTCAGTTCGGAGGCGGCATCAGCATCGAGTACAAACTCCACGTTATCCGAAAGCTGCAGGTAAGTAGCCGGCACCTCGCCGGACATTTCGCCTTCCACTGCTTTTTTGATGATAGGGGCTTTTTTACCGCTCCAGGCCATCAGGATAATTTCGCGGGCTTTAAAGATAGTGCCAATACCCATGGTAATGGCTTTGGTGGGCACGTTCTGCTTTCCGCCAAAATCACGCGAGGCATCGCGCCGGGTCAGATCATCGAGCGTTACCAGGCGGGTGCCCGAGTTGGGCGCCGAGCCCGGTTCGTTGAATCCGATGTGACCGGTACGGCCAATCCCCAGTATCTGCAGATCGATGCCGTGCAGGGCCTCAATTTTACGCTCGTAATCCAGGCAATAAGCCGTGATCTCGTCTTTTGGCAGTGTTCCGTCGGGAATGTGAATGTTCTCCCGGGGAATGTCCACGTGGTTGAACAGGTTTTCGTTCATGAACGTGACGTAGCTTTGGGCTGCGTTCGGGGCCATGGGATAATACTCGTCCAGGTTAAAAGTGATAACGTTGTGGAAGCTCAGGGCTTCCTCGCGGTGCAGGCGCACCAGCTCGGCGTATACTTCTATAGGTGTGGCGCCGGTTGCCAGGCCTAAAACGGCCTGTTCACCCCGTTGCTGTTTGGTGCGGATGAGGGTTGCAATGCGTTGGGCCACCTTTACCGAGGCAATATGCTCGTTTGGATATACCGTTACCGGAAGTTTTTCAAAGCGTGTCTCTTCAAGAAGGTTTAATCTGGCCATAGTTTAAGCAGGTATAAAGTATATTATTGTATGTATGGTGTTGCGTATGTATGCTGTTGTTGCCGGTTTGCACAAGGCTTTTCCAGAAAGTATGCGGATGCTACTGGCCGCATTTTGTGTTTCGCTTATCTGGCCAGTTCTATCTGGCTCTCAAAAATATTTTCCATCACCGTTGCCACAGAGCCCATAATGCCGGCATCCGGGCCCAGTTCAGACGAGGCAATGCTGGTGTTTTCGCGCAGCTGTGCCATGCAGTAGGTGTTAATAGCCTGTTGAATAGGTGTGGTGATGAATTGCTTTGCTTCAGCGATCTTGCCTCCCAGTACGATAAGCTCGGGATTAAAAAGCTGGATCAGGATGGCGATTCCCTTGCCCAGGTTCATGCCAACTTCCGACAAAAGATTAATGGCATACTGATCGCCCATAACTGCTGCCTCTATAATAACGCTTGGCTCGATCTGCTCCAGTTCCTGATCCGATAGTTTGTTGAGCAGGGAGCTTTGTCCTGCTTTAATACCCTCTTTTGCCATACGGGCCAGCGCTATGCCAGAGGCAACCGTTTCCAGGCAACCGCGCTTTCCGCAATGGCACAAAACGCCATCTTCTATCAGCGGAATATGCCCGAACTCGCCGGCAAAGCCCGAGGCGCCTCCCCGAAGTTTACCATCCATAAACACGCCTAGACCAATGCCCCAGTCCATCGAAAGCACCAGCACATCTTTTCGGTTGCTGGCCAGTCCAAACCGGTACTCCGCCAAGGCAGCGCTCTTTACGTCGTTCTGAATATAAACCGGCTTTTTAAATTTTTTCTCCAGCAACTGCTGCAGCGATTCGGACCCGGGTGGCGTGCGTAGATACGTAAAATTGCATCCCGCTCCGGAAGATACCAGACCCGGCATGCTGATGCCGATACCCATGAGCTTGGCTGTGTCGATGCCCGAGGTTTGGATCAGGTGGCTGGCGTGCTCATAAAGCTGGCCTACGGCGCGCAGGTCCTTGGAGATGGTAATAGGAAAGGTGTGTATTTGGGTGATATTATTGTTGTTATTGTCGAAGATGGCCATGCGGGTTTTAAACCGCTCCATGTCGATGCTTAGTACAAACAGCGAATTGTCCTTTAGGCCATAAAGATCTGGTTTGCGGCCGCCTACGGATTTGCCCCGGCCCTGCTTTTCTACCAGACCTTCGGAAATCAATTCATTCAGTAGCCCTGTGGAGGTGGGAGAGCTGATTGTGAAGCGGTTGCATAAATCAGTGTTCGTTTTTGGGCCTTTTACGTAAAGATGCTTGATTATCTTTAATTTCTGCAAGTGCTTCTTCCGGTCAATATTATTTAAGCTATCCAGGTAGCTTCTTTCTGTTAGCAAGGATACCATTCTATAGGCTTAAGATATTTAGATCAAATACAGCATATAATTTGGTAACTCCAAAAACTTAACTAAAAAAATTATTTAACTATCGCTTGTTGCTCTATTAAATAATTTTTTTCAAAGTAGGATAGCTGTTTATTTTAATATTCCGTAGTGGTTATTTTAAAGTATCCCGAAAGGTTTTTGCATAAAAAAATAATTTGATAAGTGGGTTTTATCAATTTTTATTTTAATCTTTCAGGCGGCAATCAGAATAAGTAAGTAATCACCTTCAAAAAGCGAATAAACGAGTTATTCTGGCCTGCTCTCCCCGTAATTTCTTTTAGTCTGTTTGAAAATATTCTTATGTGTCTGTTTTATAATAGAGTACACAATGTGATGTATTGTTAGCAGCAACCAACGTGTTTCCATTCTCAACCAATAATGTATGAAAAAGAATTACTTCAATACTTGGGCGCTCTCAAGGAGCAACCATTTTAAAACGGTGCCACAAAAAAAGGTTTTTGCCTTGCTTGTGGCTGCTGCGTGCCTGGCACAGGGGCCTGTGCAGGCAGGGACAACAACTCCGGGGATGTTTACTGCTGCTTATAACACAGCAGAAGACATGGTACAGGCAACGGAAGTTAGCGGAAGAGTAACAGACGAAAATGGTGCCGGTGTACCTGGGGCTACCGTGGTAGTGAAGGGCACAACCACAGGTACGGCGACAGATGCGAATGGTAATTTTACGCTGAAAGTGCCTAATGGTAACGGCACCCTGGTAGTTTCCTTTATTGGCTACAAAACTCAGGAAGTACCGATCAATAACCGCTCTACAGTAGATATCAAGCTTGGTACGGATGCTCAGGCATTGCAGGAAATTGTAGTTACAGGTTACGCTACACAGGAGAAGAAGGATCTGACCGGGTCTGTAGCCATTGTAGATGTGAGTGAGATGACCAAACAGCCCGCTGGCCAGGTTACCAGTATGTTGCAAGGCAGGGCTGCCGGTGTTACGGTGCTTGGCTCAGGGCAGCCAGGCGCAGGTCAGCAGGTGCGGATACGCGGCTTTAACACATTCGGCAATAACAGCCCGCTTTATGTGGTAGATGGTGTTCCAACGCAAAATATCAACGATATCAATCCAAATGATATTGAAACGATGCAGGTGTTGAAAGATGCCGGATCTGCCTCTATTTATGGTTCACGTGCCGCTAATGGGGTTGTTATTATAACAACTAAAAAAGGAAAAGATAAAGTTACGGTGCAGTACGATGGCTATTATGGTACGCAACGACCACCTGAAGGCAATGTATGGGATTTAGCTTCGCCACAGGAAATGGCTGACTTGAACTGGCGCGTAGCTAAAAACGAGGAACTGTATGGCACCGGCGCCACTCCCGTGCTACCTGATTACTTGGTAGCAGGTACAGTAACAGGTCTTATGGAAGGTGATCCGAGGGTAGACCCGTCGCTTTACAAAGTGAATCCATTTTATACCGGTGGCAGTGGCGAACTGGACACATTCTATCGGATTGTGAAAGCGAACAAACAGGGTACCAACTGGTTCAACGAGATCTTCAGCCCGGCCCCTATCACAAATCACAACATAGCTGTGAGTGGCGGCGGTAACCAGGGTAGCTTTTATTTCTCCGCGAACTATTTCGATCAGCAGGGAGCGCTGTTGAATACCTACTTCAAACGGTATACTGTTCGTGCTAACAGTACCTATAATGTGCGGAAGAATATCCGTGTAGGAGAAAACCTGGCTTACTCTATCATCGACAATCCACAGATTGGCGGTGGAGAAAACCCTATCAATATGGCGTATCGGGAGCAAACAATCATTCCGGTATATGATATTATGGGCAACTTTGCCGGCTCGTTTGGTAGTGGATTAGGAAATGCCCGCAACCCGGTTGCGCAGCTTTCCCGAATTGCGAACAATAACGTGCTGAATAATCGCTTGTTTGGTAATGTGTTCGCCGAGGTGGACCTCTTCAATGATTTTACGGCCCGAACCAGCTTTGGTGGCGAAATGTATAACAACAACAGCCGCTCGTTTACCTATCCTGAATATGAAGGTGCTGAAAACAATACCTTCAATCAGTTTAATCAGGATGCAAGCAACGGCTATAACTGGACCTGGACCAACACGCTGGCCTACAAAAAGAATTTCAATGATGTCCACAACCTAAATGTGGTAGTTGGAACCGAGGCTTACAATAACTTTTATAACAACCTTGGAGGTTCTACGCAGGGCTACTTCTCATTTGATCCTAACTTTACCACGCTCAGCACCGGATCCGGTACCCCGACAAACTACAGTGGCAGAGGTGAAGATGCTCTCTTCTCTCTTATCGGTAGAATAGACTATAGCCTAATGGACAAGTACCTGCTGGGATTTGTCGTGCGTCGCGATGGCTCTTCGCGTTTCCAGAACAACCAATACGGCACATTCCCGGCTGTAAGTGCCGCTTGGCGTATTTCGCAGGAAAGCTTTATGCAGGGCATCTCCTGGATTACGGATCTCAAGATCAGGGGAGGCTATGGTGTAATGGGTAACCAACTCAACGTAGACCCGGCTAACGCTTTTACCACTTATGGTTCTAACAGAAACGTTACGTACTATGATATTAGTGGTACCAATAATTCTGTGGCGGAAGGTTTCAGACGGACACGCATCGGTAATCCGGATGCCAAGTGGGAGTCAGACATTAACAGCAACATTGGTATTGATGCAACCATCCTGAACGGAGCTTTGGATATTACGGCTGATTATTACGTGAAGGAAATCAAGGACCTGTTATATAACCCTGAAATCCCAGGTACTGCCGGTAGCGCCACGGTTCCGTTTGTGAACATTGCCCGAATGCGCAACAAAGGCTTTGATGCTGCTGTAACCAGCCACGTAACTGTCACTTCAGATTTCAGATTAGACATAACGGGTACTATTACTACATACAACAACAAAATCCTGAAGGTGTCGAATGGGGCGCAGGCTTTTGATCTGGAATCGCGTCGCTTTAACGGCAGCAACATTATCCGCAACAGAGTAGGAGATCCGATGAGCTCTTTCTTCGGTTACCAGATAGAAGGCTTCTGGGATGATGAGTCAGAGATAAACAATGCGAATGAAGAGGCAAAAGCCGTCACGGGTGATACTTCCGCTATTTATCAATCTGGTATCGGTATCGGGCGCTTCCGTTATGCCGACACTAACGGAGACGGTTTAATTACGCCGGACGATAGAGTGATCTTGGGCAGTCCGAACCCGAATTTCACATATGGACTAAACATTGCCGCAACCTACAAAAGCTTTGACTTCAGTATGTTCCTATATGGTAGCCAGGGCAACGAAATCTGGAACCAGGTAAAATGGTGGACAGATTTCTATCCGAACTTCCTTGGTGCAAAAAGCAAAACAGCTGTATATGATTCCTGGACGCCTGAGCATCATGATGCCAAAGCTCCTATCCAGGAGAACGTTGGTTCCTTTAGTACAACAAACGTTCCTAACTCCTACTATGTGGAGAACGGCTCCTACCTGCGAGCTAAAAATGCGCAGTTGGGTTATACCTTGCCAACAGGCCTGACCAGCAAGTATGGTATAGAGCGGTTCCGGGTGTATGTGCAGGCAGCTAACCTGTTTACCATCACCAAATATTCTGGTGTCGATCCGGAAATTAGTGGTGGTACCACAGCTTTTGGTATAGACGAAGGGAATTATCCTAACATGCGTCAGTATCTGTTCGGAGTAAATGTTTCCTTCTAACGTGTCTTATTTTAATATTTTTCATATGAAAAGGTTTAAATATATAGTTTGCGGAGCTATTATGGCAACGCTGCCGCTGATATCCTCTTGCGAGGATGAATTTCTGGACAAGCCTGCCATCGGTGCCCTAAGTGACCAGGTTTTAGCCAATAAAGCAGGTGTGGAGAAACTATTGATTGGTGCTTACGGTGCTCTCGATGGCATCGGCATTGGTAACTGGGAAACATCCCCTACCAACTGGGTGTATGGCAGTGTAGCTGGAGGAGATGCTCACAAAGGCAGTAACGGTGCCGACCAGCCGGGCATTAACCCTATTGCAACATTTAGTATAGACCCGAGCAATGGCTTTATTAACCTTAAATGGAGGGCTATGTACGAGGGAATATCCCGCACCAACTCTGTGCTAAACTTGCTAAGTAAGGCGGAAGATGTTACGGAAGGCGACAGGCAAAGAATTGAAGCAGAAGCACGTTTCCTGCGTGGGCACTACTACTTCGAATTGAAGAAGATGTTTAACATGGTGCCTTGGATCGACGAAACAACTACTGACTTCAACCAACCGAACAACGTGGATATTTGGCCTAATATCGAGGCTGATTTCCAATTTGCGATGGACAACCTGCCTAATACCCAGGCTGAAGTGGGGCGAGCTAATAAATGGGCTGCGGCTGCATACTTAGGTAAGGCCTATATGTTCGAACACAAGTTTGCGGAGGCAAAGGCTATTTTCGACAAGGTTATTTCGGAGGGTGTAACCTCTAATGGCTTAAAGTATGGCTTAGTGGATAAGTTCAAGGATAACTGGACTGCTTCTGCCGAGAATAACAAAGAGTCTGTGTTTGCCATTCAGATGGTAGCTAATGATGGTACCAACGATATTGCAAATGCTAATCAGGGCGAGATGCTAAACTATCCGTACAATAGCCCTTTCCGTTGCTGTGGTTTTTACCAACCGACCTTAGACCTGGCGAACTCGTACCGCACCACGGCACAAGGTCTGCCTGAGCCAGATTCATATAACTCAGATGCACTTAAAACTGATCAGGGAATTGGCTCAGATCAGTCGTTTACACCAGATCAGGGTCCTGTGGATCCCCGTTTGGACTGGACAGTTGGCCGTCGTGGTATTCCTTTCCTTGATTGGGGACTGCATCCTGGTTCAGCATGGATTCGCGAACAATCCTCTGCCGGTCCGTATTCTTCTGAAAAGCACGTTTACTGGCAGGCCACAGCAGAAACATATTCCGACCAGCACTCCTGGGCTCCAGGCTCAGCCATTAACGTACTTGTTATACGCTTTGCCGATGTCCTGCTAATGGCCGCAGAAGCCGAAGCGCAGTTAGGGAATCTGAGTCAGGCGGAAACTTATGTGAACATGGTGCGTGCCAGAGCTGCCAGACCAGAGAACGTTGTCAATACCTACAAGAATCCGGCAAAACCACTGGAAGGTTTTACAAGCACTCCGGCGGCGAATTATAAAATTGCCACTTATGCTGACGGATATTTTAGCAGCATTGGACAGCAGAAAGCTCTAGAAGCTATCTACTTTGAGCGTAAGCTGGAATTGGCGCTGGAAGGCCACCGTTTCTTCGATCTTGTGCGCTGGGGTATAGCTGATAAGGTTTTGAATAACTTTTTCAACTATGAGGGAAGCAGGATTCCGGATGTGAAGGAAGGTAATTTTGTAAAAGGCAAAAATGAATACTTCCCTATTCCACAGCGGCAGATTGATCTACAGACAGTAGATGGTGTATCAGTGCTTACGCAAAATCCTGGCTATTAAGCGGGCCACCTTCTTTTAGTTTTACCTTCAACTGGAGGAAGAATAAGAGTAATTTGAATTTAAGTATAAGGGCAAGGGTAAACCTTGCCCTTATTTTGTATATTGACTTTAGTTATGAACCAAAATAATAACTACTTGGCTTTGTAGCTTAGTGGATGATTTATACTGCCTCTGCCTATTTGTCTTCCTGCTTCCTTATGCGTTTTACTAACACTCATCAGCTTGTAACACTTATCTTAGCCGTGCTTCTGTTGCCTGCCTGTAAACAGGAAGAGCATCATCTTTTCGAGCGGCTGCCTGTTGAGCAGACCG
The DNA here is from genome assembly GCF_022758235.1 of Pontibacter liquoris. Taxonomy (NCBI): domain Bacteria; kingdom Pseudomonadati; phylum Bacteroidota; class Cytophagia; order Cytophagales; family Hymenobacteraceae; genus Pontibacter; species Pontibacter liquoris. The sequence continues at coordinate 445,521 of NZ_JALEBG010000003.1, read as the reverse complement.
GCATTGCCTTTTCTAACCGTATTCAGGAGTCGGACACAATGAATGTGCTTCAGACAGAATATATCTATAATGGGGGTGGCGTAGGAATAGGGGACTTCAATAATGATGGCCTGCCGGATATATATTTTACGGGCAACATGGTCTCTAACAAGCTATACCTCAACAAAGGCGATTTTAGGTTTGATGACATTACTGTGAAAGCGCATGTGACCGGCGAAGGAAAATGGTGTTCCGGGGTAGCTTTGGTGGATATCAACAACGATGGCTGGCTGGATATGTATGTAGGCGCCACCATGAAAAAGGATTCCCTTAGCCGGGCAAATCTGTTATACATCAACAATGGCTTGGATAAGAATGGGGTGCCCACGTTTACGGAAGCAGCCGCCAGGTATGGCATAGCAGACACTGGCTATACGACCAATGCTGCTTTTTTTGATTATGACAAAGACGGCGACTTAGATTTATATGTGGTCATTAGTGTGATCAACAAGGGTGTGCCGAGTAATTACCGAAAAAAGATCACCGACGGGTCGGCGCAGAACACGGACCGGCTGTACCGCAACAACGGCAACGGAACGTTTACCAATGTATCGCGTGAGGCAGGAATTTTAATTGAAGGCTTTGGATTGGGCATAGCCATCAATGATATCAATCTGGATGGCTGGCCGGACATTTACATTACCAACGACTATCTCTCCAACGACCTGCTTTATATCAACAACCAGGACGGGACATTCACAAATAAAATAGCCGATTACATTAAACACACCAGCTCCTCGGCCATGGGTAACAGCGTGACAGATATTAACAACGATGGACTAGTGGATATCCTGGCACTGGACATGCTGCCAGAAGGCAACAAGCGCAAGAAAATGATGTTGATGGCAAACAACTATGCCACTTATCTCAACAACGATATCTATGGCTACCAGTACCAGTATATCCGCAACACGCTGCAGCTTAACCAGGGAATAACCCCAAAAGGACACCCGGTTTTCAGCGAAGTCGCTCAGATGACGGGCCTGTACCAAACAGACTGGAGCTGGACACCTTTAGTAGCAGATTTTGACAACGACGGGCTGCGGGATGTGATCATCACCAATGGTTTCCCTAAAGACCTGACTGACTTAGATTTCAGAGTATACCGCAACGGGCCAGCTGGTGCAGTAGGGGGGAATGCGTTCCTCGTAGACTCTATGCCAACTGTTAAGATATCGAACTATGCCTATAAAAATAAAGGCGATGTTTCCTTTAGCGATGAAACCAAGAACTGGGGCCTGGACATACCTTCTTTCTCGAACGGGGCAGCTTATGCCGACCTGGACAATGATGGCGACCTGGACTTTGTGGTAAACAACATCAACGACAGTGCCTTTGTGTACCGTAACAGCCTGTATACTTCTAAAGAGAGCGCTCCAAAAAACCATTATTTGCGGGCTAAATTCAAGGGTAAGGCTCTCAATGGCGCAGGTCTGGGTGCTACGGCCACCATCTACTATGGCAAAGGCCAGGTGCAGCTGCACGAGAACAGCGTGTACAAAGGGTACCTGTCGTCTGTGGAGCCGACAGCCCATTTTGGTTTGGGCAAGGTGCAGCAGGTAGATTCGCTGAAAGTTGTATGGCCGGATGGCTCTACCCAGCTTCTCCGGAACATAAAGGCGGATCAGGTACTGGTGCTCGATCAGAAAAATGCCGGGGTTGTTAAACCAGTGCAAAGATCCGCAGGTCAGCAACTGGCGTTTAAAGAGGTTGCTACCGCCTTAGGGGTCACCTATAAAAGCGAAGAAGAGGATGAAATAGATTTTAACTGGCAACGTACGCTGCCGCATAAACTCTCGCAGCTCGGCCCGGGTATTGCGGCCGGCGATGTAAACGGCGACGGGCTGGATGACTTTTACATTGGCGGGGCTGCCGGCAAAGCAGGAGGCCTGTTTACGCAGCAGCCGGATGGTACTTTCCGGTTGGCGAAAGGAAACCTGCCCGCAGGCAAAACAGGGGAGGACATGGGCGTGCTGCTGTTTGATGCTGATAACGATGGCGATCTTGACCTGTATGCCGCCAGCGGCAGCTACGAGTTTCTAGAAGGCGCCCCGCAGCTGCAGGACCAGTTATACTTAAACAATGGCAAAGGTAACTTTATACGCGCCACGGATGCGCTTCCGGTGTTAACTGCCAGTAAGTCCTGCGTGAGAGCCGCAGATTATGACAAGGACGGTGATCTGGACCTGTTTGTGGCAGGCCGGGTAGTGCCCGGCAAATACCCGCTGGCCCCGCAAAGCTACATCCTCCAAAACAATAAAGGCCGCTTTACGGATGTAACCGCAACGGTGAGCCCCATGCTGAAGAACCTGGGCATGATCTCGGACGCCCTTTGGTCTGACTTTGACGGCGATGGCAACGTGGACCTGGTGCTTGCCGGGGAGTGGCTGCCGGTCACGTTTCTACAGAACAAAAACGGAAAGTTCAGCAACGTGACCAAAACAACCGGCGTTGCACTTTATACGGGTTGGTGGAACAGCCTGGCTGCGGCAGATTTTGACAACGACGGCGATATAGACTATGTGGCGGGCAACCTGGGCCTGAATACCAACTACGTGGCCTCGGCTAGCCAGCCGCTGAGCATCATTGCCAAGGATTTTGACAGCAACGGAAGTTTAGATCCGGTGCTGGCCTGCTACCTCAAAGCCGAAGACGGCACGATGAAGCCTTTCCCGATGCACACGCGCGATGACCTGAATGCCCAGATGCCCCGCACCCGAAGTATATTTCCGCGCTACGTTCATTTTGCCAAAGCCACCATCGATGAAGTGATCCCGGCAACAGAGCGGGAAGGCGCTGTGCAGATGCAGGCTACCCACTTCCAGAGTAGCTACCTCGAAAACCTGGGCCAGGGCAAATTTAAATTGCGCGTGCTTCCGAAAGCTGCCCAGGTAGCGCCCGTGTATGGCATGCAACCCGATGACGTAGACGGTGATGGCAACCCGGACCTGCTCCTGGTTGGCAATGATTATGGAACAGAGGTGTTTACCGGTCGCTACGATGCATTTACCGGCCTTTATCTGAAAGGAAATGGCAAAGGCGGGTTTTTACCAACACCACTTTCAAAAAGCGGTTTCTTTGTGGATGGCGATGCTAAAGGTATGGCGCAGGTATTTGGCGCTAACGGGCAAAAGCTAACCCTGGTAACCCAGAATAACGATAGCCTGCGCATCTTTGCTTCTACTAGTAAACCAGTAAGGCAAACCAAAGTACTAGCCCTGCAACCGCTGGATTGTCTGGTGACGATCACTTACAGAAACGGTAAAAAGCAGGTAAAGGAGTTCTACTACGGCCAGACATACTTGTCGCAGTCGTCGCGCAAGCTGCCCCTAACACAGGATATGGCCTCGGTAGAAATAAAGGATTTTAGCGGCCACAGCCGCCAGGTACAACTTTAGGATGCAATTTGCCAGACTCTTTGTAGCGGTAGCGCTGTTGAGCAGTTGCTCCGGCAGCCCGGATCATACGTCAGCAGCTGAGGGCGGGCAGGCAAACCAGCAACCTGTCAGCCTGCCTGATACCACCGAAACGCTTCACTTAAACGGGCAGCAACTGGCGCAGGCATATTGCCGGGCCTGCCACGCGTTTCCGGAGCCTGCGTTGCTGGATAAAGCAACCTGGCAGGAAGGTGTTTTGCCGCAAATGGGACTTAGGTTAGGAATAAACCCTTCGGGCAGCAGCCTCTACATGAATAAGCCGCCTGAAGAGGTGACCGAGCTGATGCAGGCAAAGATATTTCCGGAGCGGCCGCTGATGGCGCAGCGGGACTGGGACAAGATTGTGGCTTACTACCTGCAGCATGCACCCGACAAACTTACTTTACCGGCAACACCCGCCGTAGCACCCGCGCTGGCGGATTTTACTGTCATCACCCCTGTCTTGAACAAAGGGAAGTATGCGCTGACCACGCTGGTGAAGTATGAGCCGGCGGCACAGGCGCTTTGAGTGGGCGACCTGCGCAACTGGCTCTTTCAACTAAATAAAAATCTGCAGGTAACAGACTCTGTGCAGCTGGCCTCTGCGCCGGTGGATGTAGTAAAATAAAACGGAACCTACCAGGTGCTGACAATCGGCCACATGAACCCGTCGGATGTAAAGCAGGGGCAGCTTGCCCAAGTCACGGGTCCCTTTAAGGATGCTGTTCCTGAGCTGCAGCTCCAGGGCCTGCGCCGCCCGGTAAGTATGACGAAAGCTGACCTGGATGGCGACCAGTTAGAGGACCTGATTGTGTGCCAGTACGGCAATAACCTGGGTGCGCTGGTTTGGTACCGGCAGATAAGCCCGGGCAAGTATAAACCTGTTGTGCTGAAAAACCTGCCCGGCGCCCGCAAAGCAGAGGTCACTGATCTGAATGGCGATGGGCGACTGGATGTGGTTGCTATGTTTGCACAGGCCACGGAGTCTGTCAAGGTGTTTTATAACAAGGGAAATGGAGCTTTTGAAGAAAAGACGCTGGTGCAGTTTCCGCCGGTGTATGAGCTGAGTTACTTTGAACTGGTGGATTTTAACAAGGATGGCCATCTGGACATCGTGCTCTCCAACGGCGACAATGCAGATTACTCTCCCGTGCTCAAGCCATACCATGGTATCCGGGTACTGCTGAACAACGGCCAAAATACCTTCCGTGAAAGTTTCTTTTACCCGATGCCAGGTGCATCCAAGGTGCTGGCACGCGACTTTGACCAGGATGGTGACCTGGACCTGGCAGCCATTTCCTTTTTCCCTGATTTTAAAAACGCGCCTGAAAAAGGATTTGTATACTTGCAGCAGCAATCAGACCATACTTTTAAGGCCAGCACGTTCCCTCAGTCCCAGACAGGCCACTGGCTTACCATGGAAGCAGCCGATTACGACCAGGACAATGACCTGGACCTTATACTTGGGTCGTTTATTTACACACCTGCGCCACCTGCCATACAGCAGAAATGGATGAAAGAAGGGCCTGCTATACTTGTGCTGCAGAACAACAGCAAGCAGCCAAAAAGCAAAGTGGCAGTTGTAAAGAAATAAGGTTCAGGAAAAGCGAAAATCCAGCTAATGCTGAATTGGTTTTATGCTAATGTAAACAGAAAGAGGGCCTACCGGGATAGTATAACCGGCAGGCCCTCTTTAGTAAGTATAAACGCTTACTTAATGCTAAGCTGCGCTGTTTTATCCGTTTTGCGGGTGTGCAGCTTTGTCAGAACAAAGTTGCCGATGGCTTTTCCCTGCGCTGCGCCAAGGTCGCAGGCCGGGAAGAAATGGATGCCGCCATACACGCGGCTGTTGCCTACTTCTATAGCGGCCTGGTTAAAGGAGCTGAACTTACGGGGAGGCAAGCCGATCGCCATCTGGGTGGAGTCTACAAATGCAAAAGAATCCCCGAACTCGTGCGTAAGCACGGTCGCGACAGCCGCCGAAATAACGCTGTGGCCGCTCGGAAACTCCGGAAAAGGAGGCGTTTGCAATATTGGTTCCCAGTTCTCGTCTATGTAGCGGTTAATATAAGTAACGGGGCGGATGGAGTTCAGCTTGAATTTGGAGTCCCAGCAGCTGATAAAGCCATCTGACATAGCCGTTGTTACCAGCACATAGGTTTCAGCGGCTTCCATCAAACTGAGTTTCTTTTGCCGGATAGCATAATTGGTGATAGAGACCCAATGGCCCGGAGGCGTTAACTTCTGCTTGAAGTAGGTAACATGGCCTTTGGTATAAGACACATTCGGGTTATCGTCCCAGAAGCGGGCAATAAGCAACTTTTCGTCATCTATGTTTTTTACCAGTTCATACACTTTCTCGGCCTCTTTATGGAACGGAGAGGAAGCCGTAGAATCAAATGGCGCCGGTAATTCCGGTTTAAAAGCGGCAGCAGAGTCCATCAGAAAAGGACGGATCTTGTTCCAGTGCGGTTCTATGGCTGTGGAATAATCCGGGGCGGTGGGCTGCCATGCATCCGGCTTTTTGGTAAGGATATGGCGGGTAAGTGCCCGGGTCTCTTTGTAGTTGTCTTTTTTGGACCAGGCCAGAATGTGCTCTCCCACCTGGCGGCCATAAGCGATAGAATTAGCGAGTACCTCTTTTTTGATACCGATCGCCCTGATCTGATCCAGGTACTGATCTTCATACTTTTGCAGATTGGCTTCTACCAAAGTAAGTTTTTTGCCAACCGTGGCAAATGCGATCACGCTGGAAGCCGGGTAATAGATCTCCTGGCCAGGTGCAGGTTTGGGCACGGCGGTCAGCCCGTTCAGCTGTCCTTCCAGCGACACGTAGGTCGGGTTCCCCGGTACCAATGCTTCGTAGGCAGCAATGTTGGGGTAAGTATAAAGGCGGCTGGCAACAGGCGGCGAAAAGATATCCTTGATAATGATCTCACTTAGATGGTCATTCCAGGCAAGGAGCTGCGTGCGCGAAAAGTTGTCAAGCGCTGCCTGGTCCTGCTTTTCCTGGCAACTGAATAAAAAGGGGAACACGAAGAGCAGGCACAGATACGTAACACGTCTCATGCGATGGGTAGGTTAAGGTGAATAGGTTGGCTGAATTTAAACAAATTTTTGAAAACTATTACTTTAAACCAGCATTGTGCATGTTTTATATACAGCAACAGTTTTTAGTCAAAATCAAGAACCTGGTAAGTATACAAGGATAGCAGTTTTGACTTAAATAAAGTTCATTAAAACATTAAATAACACAAGTATAAAGCTGGGCTTCACGGCAGCACGTAGGGTATAAGCGCCTAAGTAGAAGCAATGAGCGGCTAACAGGTATAAAATGCCAGTCCAATTGGTGAACTCAGGCATTAAATTGAAAGTATAACACCGGATTCTACAGTTTGTACTTGCCAGAACTACAAACTATTCCTAAATTGACTGTACGAATGTCTTCTTTAATTTAAGCATAAAACTACGTTAAATGATACGAGTGCACTCTTCTGTAAAAGCAGGCAGTTCCTGTCTTTTCTTGCTTTTTGCCTTCCTTATTTGCAGTTGTTCCGGCAAGAGACCCGACAAAGTGCTCATTTTCTCTAAGAACACCGCCGGGCAGCAAGCCTCAAACCAGGCAATGCAGGCGCTTGCCGCTTATGTTTCAGAGAACAAGATCACGGCCGATACTACTTCCAATCCCGCCTATTTTGCAGAAGACTCGCTTCAAAACTACGGTGCGGTAGTGTTCCTGCATACTTCGCAGGATGTGCTCAATACCCGCCAGCAAAACGAGATCGAGCGCTTTGTGCAGGCCGGCGGCGGCCTGGCAGCCATACATGTTCCGGGCAGTTCCCGCTACCAATGGCCCTGGTTCAACAAAATGCTGGGCGCCACCTATAACAAACAGCCCGACAGCCTGGCAACTGTTTCGACCGTTAGCCTGCAAGTGGCAGGAGAGGAGAAGCCGCTCACCGAAGGACTGCCTAAAAGCTGGACCCAGTCCGATGCGTTCTACAACCTGTCGGACCTGAGCCCCGAAGCCAAGGTGGTGGTGCAAACGCAGCAGAAGGCGCCTGTGTCGTGGTACCGGGCGTATGATGGCGGCCGCATGTTTTATACTTCCGCCGGCGGCACGCCCGACAGCTACAAAAACAAGGATCTCCTCAAGCACCTGCTGGGCGGTATCAAGTATACGCTGGAAGGCCCTGCACTGAATTACGAGCATGCCTACACCGAGCAGGTGCCCGAAGACAACCGGTTCCTGCAGGTGGTGCTGGATACCTACCTCCACGAGCCGATCGAAATGGAGATCATGCGCGATGGCCGTGTTTTATTTATCGAGCGCCTGGGCACCCTGAAGTTGTATGAGCCGGAGAAGAAAGCCACCCGCGTGATAGCTAACCTGGATGTGCACACCGAAGGCAATTACGAAGACGGTTTGCTGGGCCTGGAACTGGACCCGAATTTTGAAAAGAACAACTACATTTACCTCTACTACTCGCCGGAAGGCGATAAAGCCGTGCAGAACCTGTCGCGCTTTAAGCTGCTGGGCGGCGACAGCCTGATCATGCGTTCGGAGAAAGTGGTTCTGCAGGTGCCGGTGCAGCGCGAAACCTGCTGCCACTCGGCCGGCAACGTATACTTTGGGCCCGACGGCTATTTATACCTGACCACCGGCGACAATACCAGCTCCAAAGAGTCGGATGGCTTTACGCCTATCGATGAGCGGCCGGGCCGCGGTCCTTTTGATGCGCAGAAATCTTCGGGTAACACCCACGACCTGCGCGGCAAGATACTGCGAATCAAGGTGCAGCCGGATGGCTCTTATACTATCCCGGAGGGTAACCTGTTTCCCAAAGATGGCTCCAAAGGACGTCCGGAAATTTACGTGATGGGCGCCCGCAACCCTTACCGCATGACGGTAGACAAGCGCGGCTATGTATACTGGGGCGATGTAGGCCCGGATGGCGGCGTTGCCAATGAGCGCGGGCCGCTGAGCCAGGACGAGTGGAACCAGGCCCGTCAGCCGGGCTATTACGGCTGGCCATACTTTGTAGGCGACAACAAAGCCTATGCTGATTTTAACTTCGCTACCAACGTGGTGGGCCCCCGCTTTAACCCGCAACAGCCAGTAAACGAATCACCGAACAACTACGGTTCCAAAATGCTGCCGCCGGCGCAAAAAGCCATGATCTGGTATCCGTACGGCGAGTCGGAGGAGTTCCCGATGCTGGGCACGGGCTCCCGCAGTGCCATGGCCGGGCCGTTTTATTATGCGGGCAACTATAGCCCTTCACGTTATAAGTTTCCGAAGTACTACGATAACAAGATGTTCATTTTTGAGTGGGCGCGTGATTGGGTGAAAGTACTGACGTTTAATGAGCAGGGTGACCTGCAGAAGATCGAACCGTTTTTGCCAACCCAGAAATTTGCCCACCCGATCGATATGAAGTTCGGGCGCGACGGCGCGATGTATGTGCTGCAGTATGGCGCCAATTATTTTGCCCGCAACCCCGATGCCACATTGGTGCGCATCGAGTATGCCGAAGGCAATCGCCAGCCAGTTGCCCAGATCAGTGCGGAGAAAACCGTTGGCGCGGCGCCTTTCAAGGTAAAGCTCTCGGGCAAAGAATCGTTTGATTATGACAAGGAGGATGCGCTGACCTATGCCTGGCAGTCAGGTGCCGGCGAGGAATCTTCGGAAGCGGCCCCCGTTTTCACTTATACCAAGCCTGGCGTTTACCGCCCTAAACTGACCGTTACGGACAAGGAAGGCGACAAAGCGACAGCCGAAATGCAGATTAAAGTAGGCAACGATGTGCCCGAGGTAGCCATTGCGGTGGCCGGTAACCGCAGTTTTTATTTCGACAACAGCACCCTGAACTACAAAGTGAATGTGCGCGACAAAGAAGACGGGCAGCTGAACCAGGGCATCGATCCTGGCCAGGTAAACTTTGCCATCGATTACCTTTCGGAAGGCAACGACCTGGCCCTGTTAAGTTCCAACACCGGGAATGCCGCAGGAGGCTCTGTGAAGTTTATCCGGGGCAAAACCCTGGTAGCCGGCAGCGATTGCCAGTCGTGCCATGCCCTGGACGAGAAATCCATCGGGCCATCGTTTAAAGCTGTCGCGGCAAGGTATAAGGGCAATGCCGCAGCCGAGCCGATGCTGGCCAAAAAGATCATTACGGGCGGAAACGGCAACTGGGGCAAAACGATGATGGCGGCTCACCCGCAGCTTTCCCAGAAAGAAACAACCGCCATGGTACAGTATATCCTCTCGCTGGCAGACGGGGGGCAAAGCAGGTTACCGTTAGCCGGCAGCTATACTTTGAAAGAGCACACCGGCGAAGCAGGAACCTACGTGATCTCGGCCAGCTATACCGACAAAGGCAACAAAGTAACCGGGCCACTCACCGGCCGCCAGGTGGTCATGCTGCGCAACCCGCGCGTGCAGGCCGAGGAATTTGATTCCTTCCGTAATGTAGGGCGCCAGCAGCCGCATGGCGACGGCGCTTCGGTGGTAAGCGATATCAAGGATGGCTCTTATATCTCGTTTAAAAACATTGATCTGACAGGTATAAAAGCGCTGCATTTCCAGTTGATGTCCGGTAAAAACGGCGGCACCATTGAAGTGCATGCCGGCGCGCCGAATGGCAGGTTGGTAGGCACTGCCACCTTCGCTCCGGGTACCGAGGATGGAGCCTGGCGCACCGTGGCCTTGCCGGTAAGCACCCGTCCGCAAGGTGTAAACGAGCTGTTCTTTGTGTTCCGTAACAAGGAGGTGAAAGACAGAAGCTTTATGCAGCTGGATTGGGTTTACTTTGATGCCGGCAGCGGCCCGCGCGTAGCAGCCAAATAAGTTGCTGGCCATTGGCGCATAAATTAAAAAGGCTCCCCGTGTAAAACGGGGAGCCTTTTTAATTTATGGTGTTTATACGTTGGGGCTTAGCTCAGCACTTTCACCAGGTTGTTGTAGCTGGTCGTGATGCTGATCAGCGGGTTGCCCGGCGTCTGGTCCTGCTCTACAAAGTAGTATTTCATACCGGCCACATCTGCTTTGTCGAAGATGCGCTTAAAATCGATGGTGCCGTTGCCTACTTCGGTAAAGAACTTTTTATCGGTATTATCCATGTCCTTAACGTGCCACATCGGGAACCTGCCCGGGTGCTGTTCGAACAAGGCTACCGGATCGTTGCCCGATTTGGTGGCCCAGTAAAGATCCAGCTCCATACCTACCAGGTCTTTGTCCGTCTCGGCCAGAATCAGGTCGTAAGGGTGCTGGCCTTCCAAGGTTTCAAATTCAAAGTCGTGGTTATGGTAGGCAAATTTCAGCCCTGCTTTTTTACAGGCCTCGCCAGCACGGTTAAACAGCTCAATGGCCCGCTTATACTGGTCAATGGATTTGCGCTCGCTCGGGAACATAAAGGCGCAGGTCAGGTAATCCTGTCCCGATTCGGCGGCCATGTCTACCAGCTGCTGCAGTCCGTTGTTCAGCGTCAGAAATTCCGGTGGCAGGGGCGCCTCCTGTGGCAACTGGTTGCCCGGAAGCACGTGGCTGCTGCGCAGTTTCATGCCCATGTCCTCGGCCATGGCAGCAAATTCCCGGGGTTTCATGCCATAGTAGTGGCCCGATTTACCGGCAGCCGATTCGAGGTTCTTGTAGCCGATGGTAGCAATTTTCTGCAGGGTGCCCCGCACGTCCTGGTCCATCAGTTCGCGCACTGTGTAAAGCTGCAGGCCAACGGCCAGCTTCTTGCCGGCGGTGGTGCTGTTTTTGCGGCCTCCTTCGGCCTGGCTGCTATCTTGTGAGACAGCACTGCCGGCGCAGCCGGGCAGCAACAGGCTGCCGAGTGCCAGGGCGCCTGTGGTCTTAAAAAAGTTTCTTCTGTTTAGCATGGTGCGTTGATACGGGTTGTTGATTCTGACAGGTTACCGGCTTTTTTGTAAAAAACAAAGCGCAGCTGGTAGTATCGGCTTACGATATAGAATATAGAAAGATATTAATAACGTAATCCGAATCCAAACTTATACAAGGGGTCTTTGGAGTCGTAGGGCAGGTCTTCCTTTTGGTTGCGCACGGCCTCCATCGACGAAGGTAGCTCAAAGGGCAGTTTGCCTTCGGGCTGGGCTTTGCCGAAGATCACATCCAGCACGGCGGCATCGCTGGCGCCGAAGTTTGCCAGCAGGCCTTTTGCCTGGCGGCTGATCTCGGGGATCACGGCCGGGCGGTCGAGGTAAATGTCCACCACCGTCGGTACCGTTTTGAGCAGCTGGAGGATGTCAGCCTTTTCCTTGCCTTTAAAATCCAGGTCGCCGTGGTGAAACCCTTTGGCAAAAGGGTTCTGCGTCTCTACCGGGTACCAGGGCGCTTTGAGGCGAAGTATGGCAATATCCGCTTCCTTCGGGTTCTCGACCACAGTACCATACTGCGCTGCCACTTTGGGGTCCACATTCTTTACGTAGATTTTTAGCTTGCCCGGCTGCAGCGGCAGCACCTTGCCCTCGTTCTTGAGCAGGGTCATGGCGCGGCGCTGCGAGGCTTCGCCGGCTGCTTTAAAGGCGGGGTTGCTGAGCACTTTTACGGCATTCTCCACATCCACATAGGGGTTGTCGAAGAGGCCGAGCTGAAACTTCTGGCGCAGCAAGCGGCGCACCGATTCATCTAGGCGCGCTTCGGTCAGCTTACCGGCTTTTACCAGTTGCACCACTAACTCAGGCAGGCTCTCGCCGCCAAACTGGTCCACACCGGCATCAATGACTTTCTTCACCCGGTCTTCGGGGCTCAGTTTTTCTACGCCCCAGGCGCGGGCCGGCCAAACTGCCACGCCCATGTTCACATCCGTGATCAGGCCCCAGTCGGTGCACACCACGCCATCGAATTTATACTTGTTGCGGAGCAGCCCGGTAATAATGGCTTTGTTAAACGAGAAGGCCACGTCCTCATCTGTCTGGCCGGTGGGCACGCCATAGTAAGGCATAATGGCGGCAGTGTTTGCTTCAAAAGCCGCTTCGAACGGGATCAGGTGGTAAGCAAAGTTATGGCCCGGGTATACCTGGCCTTTCTGAAATTCGAAGTGCGGATCGAGGCCTTCTTTTTGCGGGCCGCCACCGGTAAAGTGCTTCGTCATGCAGGCCACGCTGTTAGGTCCCAGCTGCTCGCCCTGGAAGCCCAGGATGTAGGCTTTGGCCATGCGTGCGGTGAGCTGGGCATCTTCGCCAAAGGTGCCGCTGATGCGGGGCCAGCGCGGTTCGGTGGCCAGGTCTACCTGCGGGTGCAGGGCCTCTCGCATCCCCACGGCCACATACTCCTGGCGGGCAATGTCGGCAAACTGCCGGGTTAGTTCCTCGTCGCCGATGGCGCCCAGGCCCAGCGGTTCGCACCACTGCGAAAAGCCGGTAGCGGCCATGGAGAAGATCGTTTCGCTGAAATGGTTGCGCGGGTCCGAGGCAATGGTAACAGGGATGCCTAGGCGGGTATTTTCCGCTACTTTCTGGATGGCGTTATACCCTGTGGCCAGCGCACGGGTATCAGGTACCTGCCAGAAGTTAAAGTGGTTCATGTGCTTGCCGTCTATGGATTCGGCAGCGGAGGGCAGGGCAGCGGCAAATCCTTTGGCTCCGGGCTGTTTCTCAATGGTGCCATCGGCATTGATCACCGTGCCGTTGATGAACATCATGCCAGCTTTCTCCTCCAGCGTCATCTGCGCCAGGATGTCGTTTACGCGGGCTTCCACTGTTTGGGTGCTGTCCTCATACACATCCATTCTGCCATTCTTGTTCAGGTCGCGGTAGGGGGCTGCGGTGGCCTTGGTAGTTGAGGCTGTTGGGCTGCCGGAGGCACTGGGAGTGCTTTTGCTGTTGCTGCAGGCTACCCCAGTAAGCAGCAGCAGCGCTACCGGAAGCTGCTTTACCATTCGTTTTGTTACGCTCATGTTAAATGGTTTTGTAGAAATATTTGTTTTCTTTGTGTCTTGCTGACGCAATGTAAAATATTTTCTGGTTTTGGAATACTTTCCGGATGGTTTAATTTCGTGCCGGCAGCCCTAAGGCACCGACAGGTAAAAAGATGGACGATATACTTCAGAACGGGCATAAACTGTTGCACCCTGGCTTGTCAGTGGATTGCGTGATCTTTGGCTTCCATGGCAACCAGCTTAAGGTGCTTTTGCTGCGGATGAAGCATGCCGCCCAATGGGCGCTACCGGGCGGCTTTGTCCGCAAAGAAGAGGATGTAGACGATGCCGCCGTCCGGGTACTGCAATCCCGCACCGGCCTGGAAGACGTGTTCCTGCGCCAGTTTTACCTGTTTGGAGAGGTAGCCCGCAGCGAGCCAAATTTAAACGGAGAGATGATGGTCCGGCAGGGGAAAGCACCGGATCAGGACCATTGGCTGCGGCAGCGTTTTGTTTCGATGGGCTATTACGCGCTGGTCGATTTCCAAACGGCCGTTCCCAGGCCCGACCCGATTTCCGATGCCTGTGCCTGGTGGGACCTGCAGCAGGTGCCTGTCCTGGCGCTGGACCATAGCCAGATACTGGCCAAAGCCCTGGAGACACTTCGCCGCCAACTGACCTACCAGCCCATCGGCTACAACCTGCTGCCTGAGAAATTTACCATGCCCGAGCTCCAGAAACTCTACGAAACCATTTTAAACAAAGCGCTGGACCGCCGGAACTTTCAGAGGAAAATGCTGGGTTATGGCATTCTGAAGCGGCTGGAGGAACGTAAAAGCGGAGGAGCACACAAGGCGCCCTACTTATATTCGTTTGATAAAGAAAGATACCAGCTGGCCCTGCAGGACGGCTTGCAGCAGGGCTGGTAACATAGCCTGGTACTGGCCGAAAGACGTAGGCGCCCTTGCTGGCTTTGCACGATTATAATTTTAACTTTAGGATCTGTTTTAATCCAGGGAAAAGAAAGAGAATGAAAAAGATACTGATTTCGGTGGTGGCTGCCCTTGTGGTGGTAACGGCCATATTTTATGTGATCCTTAAAAAGAATGCCGCAAAAGAGCAGGAGGCTGCCCCGGTAGTGGCTAAAAATGCTACAAACGAGCTGCCCTGGTTGCCGATGACGAATGCGGACGGCACCCGGTTTATGGCCCACAGCCTGAAAGGCAAAACGATCCTGGTGCTTTTTCAGCCGGACTGTGACCATTGCCAGCGCGAAGCAACGCAGATAAGCGAGCACCTGGAGGCATTTGCGCCTTACAATGTATACTTTGTATCGGATGCCGGTGCCCCGCAGCTCCTTAAATTTGCGCAGGATTACAAACTGGCGGGCCAGCAGAACATCCATTTTACCTCTGCCACGGCCAATGATATTTATGAGAACATGGGTTCTACGCCTGTTCCGGCCATGTATGTGTTCTCAGAAGAGGGGAAGCTGGTAAAGTCTTTTATCGGGGAAACACCTATCGAAGTGATCCTGCATTATCTAAAATAGCGCAGCTAAAGAAAAAGAGCGGGCCGCCTGTCATCTTCTGACTGGCGGCCCGCTCTTTTTTATTCATAAAGGTCGTTGAGCTTGGCCTGGGCCAGGTCTACAAAAAGGCGGCTCATTTTATTTGTAACGTCCTCAAAAAAGCGTTCGCCTTTCTCTTTGGTCGCTTTCTTGGGGTTACCTACGCCGGTATCTTCTGATATCTGCGACCAATTGCGCTCTGCCCATGCCCAGCCTTCGCGGTAGGCCTGAATGCGGGGCTTTTTAGAACGACCCTCGCCGGCCTGCTCTAGGGGCAGCACCAGGTCCGGTCGCAGGTGCAGCAGCAGGCTCGTTTCCATCTCATCGGCATGGTCGCCGGCATTTTCGAAGTACTCTGACTTGTTCATAGATTGAAACCAGTTGCAGCTCGAAAGGAACATATCCGGGTACTTTAAGCCAAGCTCCCGCAGGATGTTCTTAAAGTCGTTGCCGCCATGGCTGTTGAGTATAAGCAGCTTCCGGATGCCCTGGCGGTTGAGCACCTCCAGCACATCGTTCAGCACAGCAGCCTGCGTGCTGGGGCTCATGTTAATATCCAGCAAAATATCGGTTTGGCCGGTGTTTACCCCAAACGGAATGGTAGGCAGTACAATTACCCGCGCACCTGCTTCCCAGGCTTTGCGCGCCGCTTCGGCAGCAATGTAATCCGATTCGATCACGTCGGTACCGTAGGGCAGGTGATAATTGTGCGCTTCGGTGGCGCCCCAAGGCAAAACGGCCACCTCAAAAGGCTCCTTTTTGATCTCTTTCCAGTTTGTTTCTGCTAAAATATAGGGTCTCATAGAAGTATAGTTAGTTTAAAAGATAACGAAGGCTGCCAAAGCAGTTGCGCCGGCTAAGGTAGTATAAACGCGCTAATCAGCCGAAGAATTTTAGCAGGTATACTTACCACGCTTATACTTTCTGCAGGAGCAGAAGGGCAGGGTGTGCCTGCTAACACCAGGTACACGATCATCAGGGTACCAGTGTTTTACAGGTAATTGGTAATTATTTAGGTTGACAGCGTATAGATAAATAAAAAAATCAAAAAAGACTTTTGAATAACATAAGAAAATTATACATTCACAAGAGCGATTACTCACTTCTATACTTTTCGGCTTATACTTACTTCTATGATTATGAAACTACCAGGACTCCTATTAGTACTGCTGGTACTCACCACGGGTGCCATAGCACAGAATATTCCGGCCCGCTGGGACGAGCTGACGGCCAGCGACTGGCCTGTTGCACTGGAGAAATCTTCCCGCACGTGTATTCTTCCGATTGGTATCCTGGAAAAGCACGGCATGCAGGACCCCATTGGCTCAGATCTGATCCATGTACGGGAGTGGGCCGCGCGCGCTACAAAGAACGAGTATGCCGTTGTGTTCCCTGACTATTTCTATGGCCAGATAAATGAAGCGCGCCACCAGCCCGGTACCTTCTCGCTGCCCAACCGCCTGGCCTGGGACCTACTGGATGCTACCTGTGAAGAAATTGCCCGCAACGGCTTTAATAAGATCGTGATCGTGAACGGGCACGGCGGAAACCCGGAACTGCTGCGTTACTTTGTGCAATCGCAGCTTGACAAGCGCCGCAACTATGCCGTGTATTTCTTCGACCCGGAGCCAAGTCCGGAATTTGTGGCAAAAGAAAAGAAGATGCGTAAATCGGACCCGGCCGGCGACCAGCATGGCGGCGAAACCGAAACCTCCAGCCTGTTATACTTGCGTCCGGACCTGGTAAAGCAGGAGCGCGCCAAGCAGGAATCGGGTGAGAACCTGAAGCGGCTCTCGTTGCCAGGCTTATACACCGGCATCTGGTGGTATGCCAGCTACCCCAACCACTATGCCGGGGAGGGCGAAAAGGCAACCAAGGAACTGGGCAAGCTGCTGGTAGACGAAAAAGTGAATGCTCTGGTAAAAGCGCTGAAAGTGGTAAAAGCCGATACCAAAACGCTGGAGCTTCAGAAAGAGTATTTCGACAAGGTAGACAAGGTAGGTAAATAGCAGTTAGTCAGTTGTTTAAACACCTTTGCGCCTGATGCATACGTATAAAGTAGCGCACATCAGCTTACAGACTTCTTGTCGGGGAGATGAGAAGATAACGGGAATTTTCATCTAACCAATTTCATATGAATAAGCTTTTTACAGCAAGTACTGCCCCGGTTACCGATGCCGGTCTGCTCCGGGAATCGCCCCGCCAGCGCTATCTCTCGCTCGATGTGCTGCGGGGCATGACGATCGCGCTGATGATCGTGGTGAACACGCCCGGCAGCTGGCAAAATATCTACGCGCCTTTTGAGCACTCTCCCTGGCATGGCTTTACCATCACGGACCTGGTTTTTCCCACATTCCTGTTTGTGGTAGGCAATGCCATGAGCTTCAGCATGCGCAGGTTTGAACGGCAGGACGAAAGCGCTTTCCTCAAAAAAGTGTTTACCAGAACGGCGTTGATCTTTTTGGTAGGTCTTTTTCTGAATGCCTTTCCGTTTGTGACCCATACTGATTCGGGCGAGCTGGCGATGATCAATTTTGCCGACGTGCGGATTATGGGCGTATTGCAGCGCATTGCTCTGTGCTACGGCATTGCCGCCCTGGTGGTGCATTATTTTAAAGTGATCGGGGCGATCGTCTTCAGTGTTATCGCGCTGTTGGCGTACTGGGCCATTATGTATTACTTTGGCACCCAGCCTGATCCTTACAGCCTGGAAGCCAATGCCGCCCTGAAGTTCGACCTGCTGTTTATCGCGCCTAAAAACCTGTACCATGGCTACGGCATTCCATTCGATCCGGAGGGATTGCTTAGTACGCTACCGGCAGTCGTAAACGTGATCGGTGGATTTCTGGCAGGCCTTTTCATCCAAAAAAACGGCAATAACAGCAATACGGTGCTGAAGCTGCTGGTGGCGGGCATTGTGCTCACTATTGTGGCGCGCGTATGGGACATGTCTTTCCCTATCAATAAGCCTATCTGGACCAGCTCGTATGTGCTCTATACAGTGGGCATCGACCTGGTGGTGCTGGCTGTGCTGATGCTGGTCATAGAAGTAGCCAACCTGAAAGGATGGACGTATTTCTTTGAGGTGTTTGGCCGAAACCCGCTCTTCATTTATGCCATGTCGGGCGTGCTGGTCGATGTGATGGGGATGATCCGGATTGATGGCATGGGGCTGAACGGCTGGCTCTACCAGCATGCTTTTGCCACATGGCTCGCACCAAAAAATGCCTCGCTGCTGTTCGCCGTATGCTATATGCTGGTGCTGTGGCTTATTGGCTATGCAATGGACAAGCGAAAGGTCTACATCAAAGTATAAAGAAGTATGTACGAGGCGGGGTTAGCTTAAAGTATAAACTCATCCTGCTGAAGGTATAAATTAAAAGCATCAGGCCGGTTGCAACGTATGTAGCCGGCCTGATGCTTTTTTAGTAGTCGCCTGCTCAGGATGAGGAAGCTGCCAGCTGCTCTACCAGCGCCAACCGCTTCACAAGGGAGCCTTTTTCTAACACAGTACCCGGCGAGAGCACAGCGTTCGCACCGATCTTACAGTTATCCCCAACCAGTGCACCAAACTTCTCCACCTGGGTGGCAATAATTTCTGCCCCGGCCACTACGCTGATGCGCTTGTCTTTTCTTTCGTTGTAATGATTTGCAATGATGGCACCCGCCTCAAAATTTACGTTGCTCCCGATAAGGCTGTCGCCGATAAAGTTGAAATGTGCTATAGCGCTATGGTGTAGCACAATGCTGGTTTTTACTTCGCAGCCTGTGCCTATGGTTGAGCCTTTGCCCAGGTATACGCCGCCTCGCAGATAGGCATTTGCACCTATAAAGCAGCCTTCCCCAATAATCACGGGTGCTTTCAAAACCACGTTGCTCTCTACAATAGCCGTTTTATGCACCGCAACCCCATCCCTGATAACATAGGCCGCATCAAGGTGGGGCAGCATTTCCTGCAGCAACCCGGCCAGGTTCTGTGTGACATGCCAAGGCAGCCTATCTTTCTGCGTTGCAAAAATACCGGAGAAGCCGGCAATATACTTGTCAATGGCGAGGGGCATAGGGGGTAAATTTGAACATGCAAAAGCGCAACGTATACATCACAGCCTTCTTTATACTTTGTCTTGGGCCGGTGCCTTCTCCGAGAGCCAGACGGGCTTGGTTTCCGAGGTATGGTCTGCCCCGAGAATGGCGCTGTAGAGCTCCGGCCTTCTGGCGTTTTTGTAGCGGTAGCCGCCGGCCAGTGTGAGTTTGTCTTCGGTGACCGTGGCCACGGTAATGTCGTTCTCAAAGCTCTTTAATTCCGTCAGCACCTCCCCGTAAGGGTCCAGGATCAGGGCGTTACCGTTCTTGAGATGTTCGCCGTCATAACCGATGGGGTTAGAGAAGACGTAGTATACGCCATTGTCAAAGGCGCGGGCAGGGAGCCAGCGCATGAGCCAGCGCCTGCCTTTGGGCCCGTCGAACTCCAGCCGTAAGGGCACCGGGTCTGTGTGCCGGGCCTGCCACAGTTTGTCGTCTACGTAACCGCGGCCGGGCATAGCAGAAGGTGTGCACATGGTAACATGGGGTGCAAAAATGATCTCTGCTCCCAGTAGGGCCGTGGCCCGCACGTTCTCCACTACATTATTGTCGTAGCAGATCAGGATGCCGCATTTCCAGCCCTGCAGCTCAAACACAGTATAGGCAGAACCTGCAGACAGGTATTTACTAATGAACGGATGGATCTTGCGGTGCCTGGCCACAAAGCCGTTCTGGTCTACGCATACATAGGTGTTGTAGAGGGCATCATCCTCGATCTCGACCAAGCCGGCTAAAATAGCAATGTCATACTTCTGGGCCAGCCCGATAAGCTGTTGGGTGCTTTCACCAGCGGGAACCTGCTCGGCCAGGGCCACAACTTCTTCTCGCGTCAGGTCTTTCAGGAAAGTATAAGCGGTGATGGACATTTCGTGGAAGCTGACCACGTCGGCGCCACGGGCTTTTGCTTTCGCCGTCAGTTCTTCGATTACGGCCAGGTTGTAGGCTTTATCACCATCTTTGGGCTCGAATTGCGCAGCGGCTATGGTAAGTGTTCTCATTTTGTTTTTAAGAGCGCTATGATTAAAGGTGTATTTTACGCGCAACTTGGCCGTAACACCTTTTTTATACTTGTGGATGTGGGTTATAGGCTTTTGTCGGAAGTAAGTTTTGGTTGCCGTTAAGGGCGAACGAGCGGCGCTTTCATGCTGCTAAGCCCATTCGCTTTTATGAGATCGGCATAGGTCAGGAGCGTAAACTTTTTACCGATCAGGGGCTTAAAGGCCGGCGAAAGCAACATGTTCAGTTCGGTCTGGCGATGCTGGCTGGCTTTCGGTTTCCCGTCGCTGGTGTTCATCAGGTCGCTGTTCATATCCACTAATGCTTCCATTTCAGGGCTGCTCTGGGCCACATGCAGTTCCACTACATTCAGGCTGCCGGGTTGTAAGTTGTTTACGTAGGCCATAAACTCTTTGGCTTTGGTCTCGACCGGCACCGGCCACATGGTTTTGTACACCTCGCCAAAGTAGGTCGAAATGCCCAGTTTATACTTGCGGGCCAGCTTTTCAGTCACTGCCTGCAGCTCCGGAGTTGCCAGGGCCATGCCCATGTGCGGATCTACGTAGCTTATTTTCAGGCCGGAGTTTAAGGCTCTTTCGATCTGAGCGGTCAGTTCTTTTTCTACCTCATCCAGTTTGTACTTGCTGCTTAAGAAAGCTTCTGTTGAAGGCAGGAAGTACCCTAGGCTGTCTACCAGGCTTGGTGCGGCATTTCGCCCGGCTACCGGCCCCCAGCGGTAATTCTTCCACTCTGCATTAAGCGTCAGGTGCACGCCTACGGCTACATTGGGGTGGGCTTTCAGGATCTCCACCGCTTCCTGGTACCAGGGGCAGGCAAACATAACAGAAGCAGAGAAAGGCAGGCCCGATTCAGCCAGTTGCTTTACGCCCATGTTCACGGCGTGGTTCATGCCAATGTCGTCGGCGCGAAGCAGCAACGCGGGCACCTTTGCTTTTTGCGCGTGCGCAGCAAAGGGCGTATAAACGGTAACAAACAGCGCAAGCGCTACCAGCAAGTATAGCTTTTTCATATGGCTTTGGTTTAGGGGGTATGCCTGATACTCCAATAAGTATGAATAAGATACAACTTTGGCTGATGATACAAAAGTTTGCGGCTGCTATACTTTCAGCAGCCATGCTTTGCAAGTAAGGCGCTATTGGCACATACTTCCCCATGCTTATTTTCCTATAGTATAAAACAGAAAGGTGGCTTGCCTCTAGGTACAAATAACTACAAGCAAGCCACCTTCTCTCTTTAAAAGATCAACTCAATAGCCCGGGTTCTGATCCGCAGGATCCAGGTCCGGATCAGCTAGGATCTCGCTGTTGGGGATCGGGAAGCGGAATTTGTTCGGGTCCGTAATGCCCAGCACCGCTGCTGCCCTGCCGGTGCGGATCAGGTCGAACCAGCGGTGGCCTTCGAAAGCCAGCTCCACTTTCCGTTCCAGCTCTACTGCCAGCAGCGCCGCGCCAGTGTCTGTTGCCGCCAGCGGGGCTAAATCCGCGCGTTCTCTTACCGTGTTCAGGTCAGCCAGGCCGCCGCTCAGGTTGGATTGCTTTAGCCGGGCTTCCGCACGAATGAGATACTGCTCGGCCAGCCGAAGGACAAAGGCGCCGTCATCGCCCGTACCGATCTTGCTATACTTCTGCCCGTAAACGATTTCTTTCCCGTTGTTTACCTGAGAGCCGATCAAAGCGCTTCTGGCGCCTCCCACAGCCGTATTCTGCAGGTCCGCCGTAATGCTGGCCGAAGGCTTCCATTCATAGCGGCCGCCTTTGCTGCTGGGCAGCCAGTAGTTGGCATGGGCGTTCCGGTCGGCGTTGTCGTAGGCGAGTTCCAGTATACTTTCCTCCGTCAGTTTTCCGGTGTAAATGGCGCTGTAGGGTTTTACCAGTTTCGCATTCCCGCTCCCGATCACCAGGGTCGCGTACTCTTCGGCTTTCGCCCATTGCTGCTGGTACAAGTATAACCGGGCTTTCAGCGCCCACACTGCTTCTTTCGAGGCCCTGGAGCGAACCGTTAAAGCTGGCAGTAACGTTTCGGCCTGCTCCAGGTCTGCCAGCACCTGCTCATAGGTTTGCTCAAGCGTAGATCGTTTAATACCCTTACCGCTTGTTTTGTTTGTGGTAGGTTGGAGCACCAGCGGCACGCCGCCCCAGGCCCGGCCCAGGTCAAAATAAGACAAGGCGCGCAGGAAGTAAGCTTCTCCCAGGATCGTCTGGCGCTGCGCATCGGTCAGGCTTCTGTCCTGGATGGCGGGCACTTTTTCGATGATGGTATTGGCGACATTGATCACCCGGTAGATCTGCGCCCAGACAGACTTGATGGAGCTGTTCTCGGCCGGAATGGCATTCAGGTCGAACTGCTGGTAAAAGTTGTAGGAGCCCGACCAGTCCACTTCATCAGCAGATAAGTAGGCGAGGGCCGGGTACTCAAAGCCATAGTAGCTGTTGCTTTGCAACTCACTATAGGCCCCCAGCAAAGCCGCCTCAGCGCCCCGCTTATCGGTGATGGCCTGTTCGGAGGAAATATCCAGGCGGGGTGCTGGCTCCAGAATGTTGTTGCAGCCTGAGAGCGATACCAGCAGGGCCAGGGCGAGGGTTTTATAGTTTGTGAATATGTTCTTCATGGTTGTTGTCAAATTTAAGAGACGCTGTCTCGTTCGGAAGCGTCAGATCACCGGTTTTCAGGTATAAAAAGTCCTGTGAGCGTCCTGCTGCTTTTGTCTGTTTTAGAAAGTTACATTTAAGCCTGCCTGCCAAGTTCTTGGCTGCGGCACCACGGCATGGTCGATGCCGCGCACGTTCTGGTTGTTGCCGGCCACGTTCACTTCCGGGTCCAGGCCGCTGTAGTTGGTGAGCGTCCACAGGTTGGTGCCCGACAAATACACGCGGAGGTTGCCGATCTTATACTTGCCGAGCGCTTCGGAAGGCACCGTATAGCCCAGCGTAACAGAACGCAGGCGCAGGAACGAGCCATCTTCGATAAAGCGGCTGCTGGGCAAGGTATAGTTGGTGCCGGTTTTGGTCAGGCGCGGCACGTCGGTCACATCGCCGGGTTGCTGCCAGCGGTCGAGCTGGCCTGGCAGAAAGGTGATCGAGCCGTTGCGCGTACCGCCGTGCTCCATAAAGAAGCGGTTCAGGTTCAGAATGTCGTTGCCATACTCAAAATAGAACAGGGCACCCAGGTCGAAAGCTTTGTAGCGGATGGTGTTATTCAAGCCGCCAAAGAAATCCGGTGCCGCGTTGGCCACGATCTGGCGGTCAGCCACCGTGATCTTGCCATCCTTGTTCACATCGTCGTACACGGCATCGCCCGTCTGCGGATCCACATACAGCTGCTTGTACACCCAGAAAGCATACACCGAACCGCCTTCTTCCATGCGGATCCAGTCGCGGGAGTGCTGGTTGATGGGGATGGGCAATTTCTCGATCTTGTTCACGTTGCGGGCAATGTTGAGGCTGGTGGTCCAGGAGAAATCATCACGTTCGATGTTGGTAGAGGTGATATTAAGCTCAACACCTTTGTTGCTGATCTCACCCAGGTTCTCGAACACACTGCTGAAGCCCGTCTTCTCCGGCACCGGCACTTCCAGCAGCAGGTCTTTGGTATACTTGTTATAGTAGTTGGCTTCCACTTTCAGTCGATTTTGCAGCAGGGCCAGGTCCAGGCCAATGTTCCACTGGCGCGTGGTTTCCCACTTCAGGTCCGGGTTGGCCAGCTGCTGGTGGCTGATGCCGGGCTGCCCATCGTAGTTGCGGCCCGCCCGCCACAAGCCAAGCGAAGCAAAGTCGTTGATGCCGTTCTGGTTACCGGTCAGGCCGATGTTGGCGCGCAGCTTGATCAGATCGAAGGGCAGGTCCTGGGCAAAGGCTTCCTCGGAAACGATCCAGGAAGCGCCCAGCGACGGGAACACGCCCCAGCGATTGGACGCCCCGAAACGGGAAGAAGCATCGGCCCGCACGCTGCCGTCTATGCTATACTTGTCTTTGTAAGTATAACCGGCCCGGGAGAAGAACGAGATCAGCCCATTTTGGCTCGAGTTGGTCGAAGCGGTCTGCAGCGAAGAAGAGGCGATCTCCTGGAAATCATCGCTCGGGAAGTTGCGGCCTGTTAGCGAGAGCGTATTATAGCTGGTCTGCTGCACTGTGTTTCCTAGTATCACGTTCAGGAAGTGGTCATCGCCCAGGCGCTTGTTATACGTGAGTAATTGCTCGTTTAGCAGCGAGGTTAAGCGCGTATCAACTCGGCTGGCGTTACCAGCCGGCAGGCCCACACTGATCTGCGTGTTGTTGTATACTTTGTCGGAATACCCGTTGTAGTCGATGCTCCAGCTTGATTTAAAGGTCAGGCCATCCAGGAGCTCATACTCGCCATACACGTTGCTGATCAGGCGGCTGCTCTCTCCTTTGATGTTGAGGTTATCGATCAGGGCCAGGTGGTTATCAAAAATGGAGTGGCGGGCGTAGGAGCCGTCCTGGTTAAAAACCGGCAAGTAAGTGGGAACATACAAAGCCGAGTTGATCACGCCCTGGGCACTGTCGTCGTTGCGGCTCTGGTTGCGCTTGCTGTACGAGATAGAGGTGCTGGTGCCAATGGTCAGGCGCTCGTTTACCAGGTGGTCGTAGTTGAAGCGGCCGCTGAAACGCTCGAACGCGGCGGGCTTTACAATGCCCTCCTGCTTAAAGTAGCCGCCGCCCAGAAAGAAACGGTTCGACTCGCCCCCGCCCGATGCCGACAGGTCGTAGCTTTGGGTTTTGGCGGTCCGGAACACATCCGGAATGCGGGAATACGTGGTCTGCTCTGTCGGCAATCCAAAACCGCCTTCACTTTTCGGGCGGAACGGAAGCGTGGCCGGACTGCCGCCGTCGTTCAGGTGGGTTTCGTTGATGAGCTCCGCTTCCTGCTGCGCGTTTACGGTTTCGTAGATCTTCGGCGCTTTTGCTACCCCAAAGTAGGTCTGGAAATTGATGCGCGTACCGGCATTTGTTTTGCCGCGCTTGGTGGTGATGAGCACCACGCCATTGGCGCCGCGGGCTCCGTAAATAGCGGTAGCGTTGGCGTCTTTCAGGATTTCGATGCTTTCAATGTCAGCCGGGTTCAGGTCAGCCAGCGGGTTGGTGGTTTGCCCGCCCAGGCTCAGGCCTGAAAGTGACTGGTTGTTGATGAACACGCCGTCTACTACATAAAGCGGCTCGTTGCTGGCGTTGATGGAGGTGTTGCCGCGGATGCGCACAAAGATGCCGCCGCCCGGCGTGCCGCTGGCAGCCGCGATCTGCACCCCCGAGGCTTTACCTTGCAAAAGCTGGTCTGGCGATGGCGCCGGAATGCCTTTCAGTTCCTGCGGATTAACAGACGTCACGGCGCTGGAAACTGCCTTCTGCGATTGCGTGCCGTAGCCCACTACCACCACTTCATCCAGCGCTTTGGTATCTTCCAGCAACGTTACGTTCAGGGCCTGGCCATCGGCTTTTACTTCTTTTAAAGTATAGCCCAGGCTGGAGATAAGGAGCGTCTGGCCTTTTGCCACGGCCAGGTTAAAGCTGCCGTCTACGCCGGTAACGGTGCCCTTGTCGGTGCCTTTTACCTGCACGCGGGCACCAATCAGCGGTTCGCCGGTTTTGGCGTCTTTTACCACACCTTGTGTTAAGGTGTCTTGTGCAAACGCTTCTGCCCCGAGGCCCAGGAACAGGCCAAGCGCCAGGAGCAGGCGCACGAATTTATGTGTGAGTTGTTTTTGCATATTACGGTTATTAATTGGACAAAGTGTTGCCATCCTGCAATCGGGGCGACTGCGGTTAAGGCGGGTTAAGAATTTATTTTAAGGGATTAATGCAACAGCGTGCTGTTAGCTACAACAGCTACACATTCGCAGGGGCATGCGCGCCGGTGCAATAGCCGGGATGGAAATAAAGCGTTTGCTGTAAGTAGGAGCCGGTGCAAACGTGCACGGCAGTAGCTGGGGTAGCGTATTGCCCATGGTAAAGAGTGTTAGTAAGTATGAAATAAAAACAGACGTATCATTCCTGGCACAGAGCAGTGCAAGAATGGCTTTACAGGAAATAGAGGCAGATTAACAGCAACAACAGCACAGGAACGCAGCAGGCGCTGCAGAAGCGAATAAGGCTGTGGGGGTAAGAACCGGGGTTGTGTTTTGCTTGTTCATTGGTTTAAATTTATAGTTCCCAAAACTGGGCAGGAGTTAGCACCTTTCCGTTTCACCGGAGGTTGCTAGAGGGTCGCGGAGCCTGCTCTCTTACCTCTTCTTTATAAATCTTGATAAAGATGCTGCAAAGATAAGGTCGGATTTTCTTGTAATGCAAAACATTTTTAAAATATTTTCCCTGAAAGATTAAAATAAAATTTTATTGCCTGGTTTGAACTTGCCTTGCTAAAATACAAAAGGCTTTTGCCTTTTACCGCCGGCCTTCGCGCAGAAGTGCCACACAATCTTCCGAATAAAAGGGTATCCTAAGGAAATAGTTTTTAGCTTTGAAGTGGTATTCTTTTCATTACCTGAATGCCGCTCGGGCTTCATCCTATTACAGTACTTCATCCTATTACAGTACTTTCTAATGTTGTCGAAAAAGACGAAATATGCCTTTCATGCACTCAGTTACCTGGCCGAAAACCAGGAGAAAGGTGCTATTCTGATACAGGAGATCGCTTCAAATAAAAAGATATCCCAGAAGTTCCTGGAAAGCATCCTGCTCGACCTGAAAAAGGCCGGTATACTAGGCAGCAAGAAAGGCAAAGGCGGCGGCTATTACCTGATCAAAAAGCCCGAGGAAGTTACGCTGGCCAAAGTGATCCGCTTACTTAACGGGCCGATTGCCTGGCTGCCTTGCGTTAGCCTGAACTATTACGAAAAGTGCGCCGACTGCCCCGATGAAGCCACCTGCAACATGCACCTGATCATGTGCCAGGTGCGCGACCAAAGCCTGAGTATCGTGGAGAATAAAACCATTCTGGATCTGATTTCAACCAAATAACTGTATTTCAGCTACTTGCGATTTAGTTAGCTAACTTTCTGCGTTCTTTTTCATTTATTACCCTACTAAGTTTATAGATTTTATATACTTTTAGGTCTCAAAGGAGCGCTATGCTATTCGATCACTACCTGAAAAAAGCCTTTGGCGGCAGGCACAATCCGCTAACCGACAGCAAATTAAAGAGCGTGGCGAAAGCCGTTTCGTGGCGCATCTTAGGCACATTCGATACCATCGTCATCTCTTATATCATAACGGGTAAACTCCGGATGGCTTTTTCGATCGGCTCTATTGAGGTATTCAGTAAGATCGCGCTTTACTATGTGCATGAACGCGTCTGGGAACGGTTTACAGTAAAAAAACAAGTACATGAGCTTAAAAGACAAGATACCCTCGCTGCTTGAGGCGCTCGCCGGGCTGCCTCTATCGGAGATGCTGGCTTTTATAGGGCAGGCGTTTCCAGGTAAAGTTGCTTTTTCCACAGCGCTGGGCCAGGAAGACCAGGTGATCACGGATGCCATATTCTCTGAGAAGCTGCCGGTCAGAATCTTCTCGTTGGATACCGGCCGCCTGTTTCAGGAAACCTACGACCTTTGGGCCCGAACCGAGCAGAAGTATAACAACAAAATTGAGCCATACTTCCCCAGGACGGAAGACGTGGAAGCACTGGTTAGCAAGCAAGGTATAAACGGATTTTATGATGCTGTGGAAAACCGGAAAGCCTGTTGCCATACCCGCAAAGTGCTGCCGCTAACCCGGGCGTTGCAAGGCGTGTCGGTCTGGGTAACGGGCTTACGAGCCGGCCAGAGTGCGAACCGCAGCAATTTCAGTTTGCTAGAGTGGGACGAGGCGTTCCAGGTCATCAAGTGCAACCCCATCATCAATTGGACTTTCGACGAGATGCTGGCTTACCTGAAAGCGCATGAGGTGCCCTACAACACGCTCCACGACCAGGGCTATGTAAGTATAGGCTGTGCCCCTTGTACCAGGGCGATCCTTCCGGGCGAGGAGCCACGCGCCGGCAGGTGGTGGTGGGAGCAAACCCAGAAAGAGTGCGGACTACATGCAAATTACTTTAAAAAATAAGACGGATATGGCGATACATGCTGGTGTTTTTCCGAGAGAACTGGAAGATGAAGCGATCTATATTTTAAGGGAAGTAGCGGCACAGTTTGAAAAGCCTGTGCTCCTGTTTTCCGGCGGAAAAGATTCTATCACGCTGGTCCGGCTGGCACAAAAAGCCTTTTATCCGGCTAAAATACCTTTCCCTTTATTACACGTTGACACCGGGCATAACTTCGAAGAAACCATTAAGTTTCGCGATGAACTGGTGGCAGAACTGGGCCTGGAGCTGATCGTGCGCTATGTACAGGATAATATAGACCAGCAAAAAGTAGTGGAAGAAACCGGCAAATATGCCAGCCGCAATGTGCTGCAAACGGTCACCCTGCTGGATGCGATCGAGGAATTTGGCTTTGATGCCTGCATTGGCGGCGCCCGCCGCGACGAAGAGAAAGCCCGGGCAAAAGAGCGGATCTTCTCTGTGCGGAATGATTTTGGCCAGTGGGATGCCAAAAAGCAGCGCCCGGAACTGTTCGATATGTTGAACGGCCGGATCAGCCACGGCGAAAACGTGCGGGTATTCCCGATCAGCAACTGGACCGAGCTGGATGTGTGGAACTATATCAAAGAAGAAAAGCTGGCTATACCTTCCATTTACTATTCTCACTTCCGGCCCACGTTTGAGCGGGATGGCCAGTTACTTCCTTTCTCTTCCTTTATTCAGGTAATGGCCGACGAAACGATAACGCCCCGGATGGTGCGCTTCAGAACCGTGGGCGATATGACCTGTACGGCTGCTGTAGAATCTACTGCCGTGGAGATCGACCACATCATAGAAGAGATCTTAAGTGCTACCGTGTCGGAGCGCGGTGCCCGGATAGATGATAAGCGCTCGGAAGCGGCGATGGAAAAAAGAAAGCAAACCGGATATTTTTAAGGTATGGAAGTTCTCAAAATAGCAACCGCAGGTAGTGTGGATGACGGCAAAAGCACGCTGATCGGCAGACTCCTGTTCGAAACAAATTCAATTACAACAGATAAGCTGCAGGCCATCGAGGCCAGCAGCAAAAAGAAAGGCCTCGACTACACCGATCTTTCGCTGCTGACTGATGGCCTGATAGCGGAGCGGGAGCAAGGTATCACCATCGATGTGGCGCATATTTATTTCGCCACGCCGGCCAGAAAGTTTATCATTGCCGACACGCCGGGCCACTTCGAGTATACCCGCAACATGGTTACCGGCGCCTCTAATGCCAATGTCTCCATGATTTTGGTGGATGCCCGCAATGGCGTGGTAGAGCAAACCTTCCGGCATTTTTATATTTCGTGCCTGCTGCGCATCCCGCATGTGGTGGTGTGTGTCAACAAGATGGACCTTGTGGGCTATTCGCAGGCCAGGTTTGAGGAGATCCGGGACGCGTTTATGCGTTCTGCTGAGAAAGTGATGTTCGAGGGGCAACAGGTGAGCTTTATTCCGGTCTCCTCGCTGTATGGCGAGAACCTGACAACGCATCCTGAAAACATGCCTTGGTACGAGGGCGAGCCGCTGCTTGCTTTGCTGGAGAACATCCCGCTGGAGCAGCACCTGGCAAAAGAAGAAAGCCGCTTCCCGGTGCAGTATGTGATCAGGCCAAAATCAGAAGCGTTTCATGACTACCGGGCCTATGCGGGCAAGGTTGCCAGCGGCTTGCTGCGCAAAGGCGAACGCGTGGTGGTGCTGCCAAGCGGACAGCAAACCACGATTGCCCGCATAGAGAAGTATGGCCGCGAAATAGAAGCAGCCCAGGCAAAAGAATCGGTTAGCATTCTGCTGGAAGATGATGTGGACATCAGCCGTGGCGACATGATCGTGCCGGTAAACCAGCTGCCCCAGCAAGGTCGCCTGCTGGAGGCCACGATCTGCTGGATGGATAAGAAACCGCTTCGTGTGGGAGGTACCTACCTGGTACAGCACGGCGTAAATATAGCGCGCGCCAAAACAAGTGCCCTCACCAATCTGATAGATGTGGTTACGCTGGAGGCAAAAACAGCGGTAACAGAGCTCAACCTGAATGAAATAGCCGATGTGCAGCTAAAAACAGCCAAAGAGGTCTTCTACGATGCCTTTACGGATAATAAAGCCAATGGCAGCTTTATCCTGATCGACGAGCAAACGAATGCCACGGTAGGAGTGGGGCTGATCCGGTAAGCTCATACTTGTTTCGGGCGCTGCAGATCTAAGATAGCCGGTAAACAGCTATGCTTTCCTGTAGCCAAAGCGCCTTCATTTTGATTTTGAATTTCTGGCGAAAACAAAAGAGCCGCAGTTTAAACTGAGATGTTTAAGCTGCGGCTCTTTTGTTTAACCTGTCAAGTATAAAACGGAGTTTTAGTGTTTTCCTGCTTTCCTGCTTTAGGACTAGTAAGGTGTTTTAGAACGAATAGGCTGGCGTGAAGAGCAGCCGGTTGATACAGACCTCATGAAAGTATACCTAGGCTGGGGATAATTGCATGCAAACAAAAAGACCTGTCTACTTTCGTAAACAGGTCTTTTTCGGTGGTCGCGAAGGGAGTCGAACCCCTAACCTTCTGATTCGTAGTCATGACAATAGGTTTTATTGCTGTTCTTATATATCTATAAAAACTGTGTTTTTGGCTGTTTAAGGCACTTTTTGCTTCTCTTTGTTTACTGTTGTTTCTTGTTATTTTGCGTGTTTGTGTGCAAATTGTGTGCACATAAAATAATTTGCACACACATGGTACCTGTACTTACTTCCATCATGCTGGATACCAGAAGGGCTTTAAAAGGCGGCTCCTTCCCGGTAAGGTTAAGGCTAACCTATCAACGGCAGCGCAGATATTATAACACCAGCTATTCCTTAAGTGAGGAGGCGTTTGCTAAAGTTCAGGCTGAAAAACCAAAAGGGAAATATAAGGAGCTGCAGATTGCTTTTCAGGCGATAGAGCAGAAGGCCATTGGCATCATCCGTGACTTGGACGTCTTCACATTTGAGCAGTTTGAAAAGAAATATCTGAATGCTGCTGCCAAGAATGATGTATTTACAGGCTTTGAACAGCAAGTCAAAAAGCTAGCAAAAGAAGGCAGGGTAGGGACAGCCAGCAGTAATGAAAGTGCCAGCTTCTCGCTGCTGTCTTATATTCACAAGGAGCCTATCACCAGGAACAAGGGCTTATCCAGAGCTAAAGCAATCGAGAAAAGAGAAACCCTGCTGAAGAAGCGGAAGCCCTTAGCATATTCCGCCGTTACGGTAGATTTTCTGATGGGGTATGAGAAGTGGATGCTTCAAAACGGCAGTTCCATCACTACGATCGGTATCTACCTGCGGGCACTTCGGGCTATCTATAACAATGCTATCGCAGATGGAGAGGTGAACGCTGCGTTGTATCCGTTTGGCAAAAGAAAGTACCAGATACCTTCCGGACGGAATGTGAAGAAAGCCTTGACACTAGCAGACATCGAAAAGATATTCACTTATCAGCCTGCCTTGGAGAGTGAAGCACGTGCACGGGACCTGTGGATCTTTTCCTACCTGTGCAACGGGATAAACGTGAAAGATATAGCGCGTTTAAAGTACAAGCAACTCGATGAGGAGAAAATCACTTTTATCCGGGCCAAGACGGAGCGGACCAGCCGGCAAAACATGAAAGCGATTACGGCAATGCGAAGCCCGGAAATAGATGAGATTATCAGCAGATGGGGGAATAAACCTGCTTTCGGTGATGCGTATGTGTTTCCGTTACTTGAACCGGCGTTATCAGCCGAGAAGGAACGTGCAAAGATTCAGCATGCAACCAAAACAATAAATAAGTACATCAAACGGGTAGCGGCCGCAGTTGGCATTGAGAAGAATGTGAGCACATATACGGCCCGGCATTCTTTCTCTACTGTTCTGAAGCGTGCAGGTGCGCCTATAGAGCTCATATCGGAATCCCTTGGCCACTCGAATCTGAGGACCACAGAAAGTTACCTGGATAGCTTTGAGGATAATGTTAAGAAACAGTTCGCAGCGCAACTAACTGCGTTTAAAAATGTAGGCAAATAAGATTTGAGCAATAAAAGGCTTTGCCCAGGTATGATATGCAAATATGGGTGAAGCTTCGGAGTAACTACATTCGCTTAATACTTAACAGTGTCCGGGCAAAACAGAGGTATACGACTGAGTATTTTATGTTCTCTTTCAAGTAGAAGATCGAACAATAAGTTCACTACTCAGAACTTTCTGATGAAAAGTACTGGACTTTTGCTCAATTTCATCAATCAGCAGTTGTGTGGCCAGTTTCCCAACCTCAAAGCTTGGCTGCATAACAGTTGTTAATGGCGGATAGACCACTTCACTGACCGGATCATTATTATAGCCAACTACAGCGACATCTTCTGGTACTCTGTATCCCAGCTCTTTCAGGTATTTGATGCATAGAATGGCAATGGAATCATTAACGGCAAATATGCCATTCGGCTTATCATCAAGGTTGAATAAAGCATGAATCTTTTCCATCGCATCGAACTGAAAATCTTCGCAATGCAAAATATATTCGTTATTAACTGGGAGGTTATACTTTTTTAGGGCATCTATATATCCGTTCATGCGGTCAATAGCAATAGAGAGGTGCTTAGGGCCTGCAATGTGTGCTATTTTTGTACTTCCCCTCTGGATCAGATGCTCCACCGCCAGAAATGCGCCCTCATGTTGATTGACCGTAACTTTTGTGGCCTCAATATCCTCAAGTGCCCTATCAAAGAAAACAACGGGTATCCCTCGTTGCTGCACTTTCCGAAAAGTCTCTACATCGCTGGTACTTTTAGAAACGGACACAAGTAAACCGTCAATTCGGATAGAAACCAACTTCTTGATGCGAATTGCCTCCTTCTCGGGCGATTCGTCTGATTGGCAGAACATAATGTGGTAGCCCTTAGCATCAGCAGCTTCCATCATGCCAGACAGCGCGTTTGCAAAATAACGGGCCGCAATTACTGGCAATACCACCCCGATAACCTTAGTCTGTTTATTCACCAGGCTTCTTGCAATGAAATTCGGTTCGTAATTAAGCTCCTGAGCAAGGGCAAGCACCTGCTTTTTTGTTTCCGGGTTAATATCCTGTACATCTCGCAAGGCACGGGAAACAGTGGATACAGAAAGCCTCAGCTTTCGCGCCAGATCTTTGATTGTGACTTGTTTATTTAACATTTTCTGTTGGTAGTAGGGTGAGCAATCGACTAAGATCGTTTTTGATAGCTGAGCGGAATAGCGAGAGTGCTCCTGGTAGATTGTTTGACAATAATGATGATTGTAAAACTATTATCAAACAATTGCAAAAAAAAGATCTTGCAATGCGTGCTCTGCAAACGTTACCGGAAACGTTATCTTCAATTAGTCATATATCCATATGTTAAAAGTGATAATCAAAAGACTATATTTGATTAAATAAAACATGAGAGTTATGGCGAAAAAACTTTTACTCACAGTTACTTCTGTTTTTTTCATGATCCTGTCTGTAACAACAGCCTTTGCTCAGCAAAGGCAAATAGCAGGGGTGGTAACAGCTGGTCAGGATAAATTGCCTGGTGCTGTTGCCAGAATCAAAGGGAAAGATTTAGCAACGTCCACAGATGCGAATGGAGAGTTCCGGTTAACCGGTGACTTCAAGTCGTCGGATGTTTTGGTTGTATCCTATGTAGGGTATGTGCCAAAGGAGATACCTATCGGAAACCAGGCGCAGTTTAAGGTGAGCCTGGAACCGGATAACAAAGCCCTGGATGAAGTTATTGTAACAGGTGTTGCCACGGGCACACCAAAGAAGAAGCTAGGTTTTGCAGTCACAAAGGTTGATGCTGAAACCTTGCAAAAAGTACCTGGCACTGACCCGGCAGCGGCACTGCAGGGGAAGGTTGCCGGTGTAAAGATTACCAAAACCAGCGGGGCGCCCGGCTCCGAGAGTGACATACAGTTGCGGGGGGTGAAGACCATTTTCGGCTCTTCCAATCCCCTTGTTATTGTAGATGGTGTTTTAACAACCGGAGGGCTGGCAGACATTAACGTACAGGATATCCAATCGATGGAAGTATTGAAGGGAGCTGCAGCATCATCGCTTTATGGTTCCAGGGCTGCCAACGGTGTTATCAGCATCATTACCAAGCGGGGCAACTCCCTGGCGGCAGGCAAGACCGAGATAGGGGTACGTAGCGAGTATGGCCGCAGCTTTATGGGCTTTGTTCCTGAGAAATCTTCTGCCACCAACAGAATCATCAAGAACAATGAGGAAACCGGTGAGCCCGAAGTAACCAATGTGGGGGCTGATGACCAGATAGTGGACAATGTATACCCCAAAACTTACGATAACGTAAAGCAGTTCTTCAATCCGGGTAGCTATCTCACAAACTACCTGTATTTCAAAGGGAACTCCACTAATAACCGCCTATCAGCATACTCTTCCATTGAAATGACAGATGAGGCAGGCGTAGTGAAATTGGTGAAAGGCCTGGACAGAACAAACGTAAAGCTAAACCTGGATTATAGTCTGACCGATAAGCTCGATTTCACGACCTCCAACTTATATGCACAATCATTAGCTGATAACCGGGCATCGGGCGTATTTGGGCAACTGATGAATACAGACCCTAACGCTGATCTTTACGCGCAGAACGAGGATGGAAGCCCCTACAAGGTAAATGTAAACACGATTGCGCAGGCAGCGAATCCCCTTTACAATATAGCTAATTCAGTAAACGATGCGCGTTCAGAGCGTATGTTGAGCTTTTTTGCTTTGAAATACCGTCCGCTGGAATTTCTGTCTTTCGAGGGTTCTTACGGTACTGACCGCACCCGTTCCGAAAGCTTTTACCTAAGCCCCAAAGGCCGCCTGGATTATAATCTGAATCCCAGCAAAGGCAGTATCTCCCGAAGCAATGCCATTGGCAGGAGCCAGACAGTGCAGTTGGAAGGGTCGTTCTTCAAACAGTACGGTGATTTCAACACCCGTTTCAAGGGGCAGTATATGTACGAGTCGGAAAACAACAGCTACCTGAGCGCAAGCGGTACCGACCTGGGTGTAACAGGCATGGGGCTTACTACCATCGACCTGGCGGCAACCAAGTATGCCAGCTCTTTTGCTTCCAGAACAGTGGCAAACAACCTTGCTGCCCTGACCATGATAGATTTCAAGGACAAGTATATTCTGGACGCTTTGGTGAGAAGAGATGCTTCCTCCAGATTCGGTCCGGAAGTACGTAACCAGATCTTCTACCGGGTGGCCGGTGCCTGGCGTGTAACACAGGATTTCAAGATCAACGGGATTCAGGAGTGGAAGCTGCGGGCTTCTTACGGGGTATCAGGTTTGCGCCCTCCCTTTGAGGCGCAGTACGAGACGTATACCCTGGAGAACGGACTTACCTCTTCGCAATACACCCTGGGTAACAAATACCTCAAGCCCTCCTTCTCCAAGGAGTTTGAAGCCGGCACGGATATCTTCTTCCTCAACCGCTTTAACTTCAGCATGAACTACTCCAGAGCCCGGAATACAGACCAGATTCTGAAAGTGCCGCTTCCGGCGCTTGCCGGTGCGCCGTACAGATGGCAGAATGCCGGAGAGGTGCTGTCGCATGCCTTTGAAATGAGCCTGGGCGGCGAAATCATCAAAAATGAGGCCTTCAGCTGGGAAGCGTCAGCAACTTTTGACAAGATCAGACAAAAGATCAGCAAGCTGGACAGTGAGCCTTACTACCTGAATGGCACCCGTTTCAGGATTGAAGAAGGGATTGAGTTCGGAACCTTATACCTGGACAAATTTGCCAGAAGCCTGGATGAGGTGCGCAACCAGGTGCCCGCCGGAACGGATGTGAACGATGTGTTTGTGCTGAACAACCAGGGGTATGTGGTTCGAAGAACCGAAATAGGCACCGTGAACGAGAAGGCCGTGAAGGTAAGAGACGACAAGGGCAACATTGTGGCGCTACCTACCGCTAATTTCACCCCCGACTTTAATGTAAACCTGGCCAATACCTTCCGCTACAAGAAGTTCTCCTTGTACGGCCTGATTGCATGGCAGCAGGGGGGCAAGGTATACAACCACTCTGTCAGGTACACAACCGAACCAAAGTTTCTGGATCAGTCGGGCAAACCCTGGAACGAAGTGAAGCCTCTGAAATACCTGGATAACAGCGGTCAGGAAGGCGGTTTGCTGGGTTGGGATAACGATAACCTGATCTTTGATGCCACTTTTGTCAAGCTGCGGGAAGTGTCTTTGGGCTACGACATTGCCGGGTTGGAGAAGTATGGGTTTCATAATGTCCGCTTCAGTATTATTGGGCGCAACCTGTTAACGTTCACCAAGTATCCGGGCTTCGATCCGGAGTCTGGTATGGGCAAAGAAGGTGTTGACACGAATGTGTTTAAATTCGACTCGAACGATTCATACCCTACTTTCAAAACCGTGAGCGGCTCCATTTCTTTCAACTTTCAAAAATAAACTGACATGAGAATTTTAAGATATTTTAAATATGCTGTCCTGGTATGTGTTTTATCTATAGCTAGCTCATGCTCGGATGTTTTTGAAGACATTAACGTTAAAAACGAGAACCAGCCCCAGACCTCGGACCTGAAGGACCAGTACTTTGCGCAGATCAAGAACGGCTACGGTGCCTGGTATAATGCCAGCATTGCTGCCAGCCCTGCCATCGGGTTTGCCAGTGCAGACATCGTTACGGCCGGCACCGCCAGCTGGGGATCGGGAACGATGTGGTTCAGGCCACGGACCCCTCTGTTCAACTCCCAGACACCTGACCCGGTCATCATCATCAACTTCGGGGCCTGGTATAACTACTACTCCGGCGTTCCGATTGTCACCAACGTGCTGCGCTCGCTCCAGGACCCGGAGTTTAAGATCATCATCGACAAAAAAGACTATACCAAACGCATTCAGGCACACGGGTACCTGTTGCAGGCCATGCTTTACGGAAACATCGCCTTGCTCTACGACAAAGCCTACCTGTTTACAGAAGACAGCGGAAGCGCCGAAGAATTTGATTACCAGGCGAACACCAAAAGCTACCAGGAACTGATCGCTTTTTCGCTGGACAGAATAGACAAAGCCATCGCCCTGTTAGAGCAGGACATCGATGATCCGGACCCGGAGGAGGTCATGCCGGGCGTCATGTTTACAAAAGCAGACCTGATAGCATTTGCCAACTCCATGGGGGCGCGTTTGCTGGCAAACTCACCCCGCACGCCTGAAGAAGCGGCCGTGATCGACTGGAGCAGAGTGAAAAGCTATGCAGAAAAAGGCATCACCAGCGACTTTAAAGTTCGCTACGATGAGGGCTGGCGCGGCAAAGTAATTAGCCGGGACAATGGCATGAACCACTTTGCCCTGTTTGACTACGACTGGATGCGGGTGAACCAGAAGGTGATCAACATGATGGCCCCTTCCGATCCTGCTGCAAAGTATCCCTGGCCCGAAGGTGTGATGTCGCTTGGTCCGGTAACAAACTCGCCAGACGCGCGCCTTAACGAGTACTTCACTTATTCCAATATCAACAACTGGTTTGCGCAAAGCCGGGTAAGCCGCCCTGGGTATGGCTGGTATATCCTTAGCGAGTATAAGTATACGCGTTATCAGGATGTGGTACGAACCGAGCAGGGCGTTGTAGACCATTACTTACAGGTAGAAAATGACACTTACCTGGCCGAAGCGAAGATACGATTGGGAGAAAGCGGGGCTGCTGAACTGATCAACAGGTCCAGGGTAGGCAAGGGCCACCTGCCACCTGCCACCGACAGCGACAGCGACCTGATGGAAAAGCTGTTTTACGAGCGCTATGTAGAGTCTGACCTGGTGTGGCTGAACCTTGGGTTTTATGATAAGCGCCGCCTTGGACAACTGATGCCCGGCTCAGCATATCATTTCCCGATACCGGCTGATGAGCTGATACAGCATGGGCAGAGCGTTTATACTTTCGGTGGTATCGGAAATGAAAAGTAAGCTTCTGCCATTGTTTTAAAATCCATTCAAAACTTAAAAGCGAAGATGATGAACAGCTATAAAAGTTTCTTTACAAAAATCAGCCATATGTTAATGGCTTTCCTAATGCTTCTTTCTGTTAGCAGCTGCGAACGTGATATGGATGAGGAAATTATTTCCATAACACCCCCTGAACTGCATGTTGTGGTGCATAACGGCACTGACCGGAACGCCAGGGTTGAAGGGGCCACTGTAAAGGTATATGCGTCTGAGCAGGATAGGGCAGGAGAATTAAACCTTGTTGCGCAGGCCATAACAGATGCAAAGGGCGAGGCAGTTTTTGGGAAAGATAAGTTTGTTAAAGGCGTGAATTACTTAACCATCAGCATAGCGGATGTGACGCTGACCGCACAAACGCCCTATATGCTTCAGAACGATGGCGAGACCCTCTTCTGGGTGTCAAAAAATTAAGGTGAGTTGTTAGAATGGAGACTACCTGTGTTCAGCTTTACTGCTGAGCACGGGTACTCACTTTTTTCCTCGCCCGGCGAGGTCATGCCGCTTAGTAAGATGTGCTAACCGGCATGAACGATCGTGCCGAAGCTTGGCGTCTCCTAAAAATCAAGTGCTACCCCTGAATAAATTATCATGCATAAAGTAATCTATACCTGCCTTTTTATACTGTTTTGCGCCGTTGGGTCAAATGGGCAGTCTTCTTACCCGAAGGCCGAACCTGTTACCGTGAAAGTGGCTGTTGTCATTCAGGATCCCAGAATTCCATCGATGGGCAATAAGCGGATGCACGAAGTGCTGACCTCCCCAGGCAACCGGTATAAGTGGCAGGATCCCAGAAAGCTCATGATAGATTACCGGGATAGCCTTAATTCGCTTAGTGGCGGTGCAGTAAACTACCAGATCGTAAACGTGTATGATGACAGCCAGCTTTTTACCCGTTTCGAAAACAGCGACAGGCTTCTCAGCCTGGACGAGATGGTTAAATTGCTTTCTGAGCCGGACTGGGCCACTTTAAAAAAGGAGAACACCAAATTCGACTACAACAAGCTGATCGAACACTACGGGTTTTGCGACATGCGGGACAAAGGCCAGATCAACGAAGTATGGGTATGGACTTTTCCCTACGGGGGTGCCTGGGAGTCTACTTTCGCGGGGAAAAACGCCTTCTGGCTCAACTCTGATCCCGTGCAGAACACCTCCTGTAATGAGCTTTTAACCATCATGGCCCTGAACTATGAGCGGGATATGTCGCTTGCGCTGGAAAGCTACGGACATCGTTTCGAGTCTATTATGCGGCAGGTATACGGCCGCTGGGACCACAAGGCAAAAGACCTGAACAACTGGGAGATCTTTACCTCCTATGACAAAATCACGCCCGGGAAGGCTTATATTGGCAACATCCATTTTCCACCAAACGGGCTAAAGGACTATGATTGGAAGAACCCGGCTCCAGTAAAAACATATGCTGATGCGTGGTTCAGCTATCCCGCGCTTGCAGCAGTGGAGCCGCGGGAAGTGACCTGTGCGGAGTGGGACTGTTCGCACCTGGGATACATGTCCTGGTGGTACCGGCACATTCCTCATTTTGCAGGGATCAATCCAGCAGATGGCCATTTGAACAACTGGTGGTATTACGTGGTGGATTATAACGCTGCCTTAAAGAAGGAAAGCCTCCTGAAAAAGAAACTTAAAAGCACCCGATAAGCTGCCGGCGGTTTCTTATCTTTTTACCAAAACCAATACTGCTCCCTGATGCGAAGGACCCTTATCCAACTTGTTATCTTTTTTCTGGTTGCCCTGCCCTCCTACGGCCAAAAGCCATACCTCTCCAACCTGAAGGCCACGAAAGATTTCCCGCTTTACGCTACCTATGCGGCGGCCATGGAGCGCTCCAATTTTGTGCTGGACGAAGGCTATGAGTTCAGGTATTATGCCGACTCGTTGGGTGTAGATTTTATAACGGACACCGGCGGAGATATTGGACTTGGCTTTAAGTTAAAAAATAAGTGGGTATACAAAGTGAAGGACATGTATAAAGCACCTGTCATCACGGGCAGTTACCCGGATATGGTAAGGTATGAGTTCTACCCCTTTCAAGGAATCAAAGTAGAAGCTTTTTTTGCCGTTCACAGTTCTACCGCTGCCCTGCTTGATATCAAAGTTTACAACGAGACCAGGTCAAAGGCCACACTATCGGTAGTGCCTTTTATGCGCAACAGCTACCGCGCCTTCCGCAATGTCCGCACAGCGGGAAAGATGATCACCTTTGATCATGAAGAATACCCGGATGGATGGACGCTGAGTCATGCACTTCCTTTTACCGATAGCATACAGAATGTCTTTCTGATCTCCGAAAAACCGGCCTTTGCAGGCTCGTTTAGTAGTGAGCACAACGAAGCCCCTGTTATTCCTTTTACAGTTGATTTAGCAGGTAAAACGACCTTGCAGGTAAACGGGAGAACCTATCTGCCGGGAAAAGTACGCATAACGGATGCCGGTAAAACCGTCAGGCTGCAGCTCTTTGTAAATGCAGATTACGCGCAGATGATCACCGAAAAAAGCCCTGTTCTAGGCGAAGCGCAGCCTGTGATTGATAACGGCGGATACTTCCGGCTCGAAACAGCCCTTCTCAACCCGTCAGCAAAGAAGTATACGATTGCCGCACAGTATGGCAACGGCATGAGCGGTGTTACATCGGGCGTGCTGGACGGGAAAACACAGCGGGCCGACGTGCATCTGGAGAAGCAGATTTTGCCGCCATCCGTGGGCGAGCCAACCGTGACGCTTACTTCGGGCGCTGTGGCCCTGCATTGGCAGCCGGTTAAAGCCGGCGTGCGCTATTCGGTGTACCGCAGAGACTATCCCGAAGGGGTATACAAACGGGTGGCGGACCGCATACAAGTCACCTCTTATACAGACACTCACCTAAGAGCAAACGGCGTTTATGGCTATGTAGTGGTTGTGCATGACGGAGACCAGATGAGTATTCATTCTCCGGAAGTGAACAACCTGCCTAAAACGGTTTTCGAGGCTTATGTGCAGGACGGCATCAAGCCTGCTTCGGGGGCAACGTATGCCAAGGTCGTTGCTTTTTGCAAGGAATTGCAACTGAAGCCAGGCAAACCGAGACAGCTCCGGATCGTGCGGGCCGTGGCCCCGAAGAAGGAGGACGGGAAGAAGCTGATGCAGGAGGCGCAAGCCTTGCTTGCACAGGATCTGACGAGCTACCTAAAGTATAATGAGCAGCTGTTCGCGAAAGCCCCGGCGCCGGAATTTGATAACCCGGAAAAAACAGCCCTTTACTGGAGCGCCAGCAATATGATGCGGCAGGTCTTCTATCCGGCAGAAGGAAAATCAGACTATAACTATTATGTCTTCTCGCGTGAGCCTACCTGGGGCTGGGGGCATGGGGGGCAGGTATTCCATGAAAGTATAACCATGCTGGCCTATGCCTATATCGATCCGGTTAGCGCCATGAACTCGCAACGCGTTTACCTGCAGCGGCAATATCCCAACGGGTACATCAATTACCGCACAGGCGCCTACCTGGATGAGATCATTGAATATAACGGGCAGCTTACTTCTTCTGCTCCCTGGTACTCGTGGCTAAACTGGGAGATTTACCGGATCACACAAGATGAGGCGTTTCTGAAAGACATGTATGGGTCCTCAAAAAAGTTCTTCGAGTTTTATGTCCGTAACCGGGATAGCGACAAGGACGGATTATGCGAGTGGGGAGGAGAAGCCATTCTTGAGTCTGTGCGGGATGCTCTGGTGGCTGTTTGGGATGAGGTGGGATACCCCGCCAACTTCGAAAGCCTTGATTTAAACTGCATGCTGGTAATGGAAGCCAAATCCCTGGAAGCCATGGCCCGGAAGCTGGGGCTGGAAGAGGAGGCCAACCACTGGAAAGCGGACCATGAACGACGGGCTGCCCTGATCAATAAAACCTTCTGGGATGAGGAAAATGGCTTTTATTACAATGTGGATAAAGGCACTCACCGGTTCACGTTCAAGAAAGAGAACGACCTGAAGCGCGATGAGATCATCGGTTTCCTTCCGCTCTGGGCCGGCATTGCCTCAAAGCAGCAGGCACAGCGGCTGGTAAGCAAGCTAACAGACCCGGAGCAATTCTGGCGCCCGTACGGGGTACCTTCTCTGTCGGCCAAAGATCCCTATTATAATGCAAAAGGCTATTGGAACGGACCTGTCTGGGTAGAGTGGGATTATCTGATCATGCGGGGACTAATCGACTATGGCTATAAGCAGGAAGCAAAGGAACTGGTAGACCGGGTAGCTTCCGGCATGACGGAGGTGCTGAAAAAGGACCACAACCTTTGGGAGTTTTACAGCCCCGACGAGGCTTGGGGCGGCTACCACCGCACCTACATTTGGGCGGGCATTATCAACAGAATGATGCTGGATACTTACGAGAAAAAACCCCTGGCAAAATGAAAAAACAACTCATACCCGTTCATACTTTCTTTCTGGCCTTTATCTGCCTGCTCCTGAGCCAGTGTGCTTCTGTTAAAAAAGGCACGGGCGAAAGTGAGATCACGTTCAACACCCTGTTGCAGGAGATGGCGGACCGGGAGGCGCTGGCCCGTTACCCTTTCCCGGAGTATACCCTGGCGCAGTTCAGCAGCTACGACCGGGCCATGGTAAAGCCCGGCGACTCGACCTGGTTTGCCAACTGGGACCGTTCCATGTTCATCCGCCAGGAGCTTACAGACGGCCGCAAAGAGTATGTGATGTTCGACACGCTGGGGCCGGGTGCTGTGGTGCGTTTCTGGATGACATTTGACGGGGAAAACAGTGGCAGAGGCATCCTTCGCTTTTACCTGGATGGAAGTAAAGAACCGGTGATCGCAGCCCCGGCTGTTGATGTGCTCAGTGGCACCGTGCTGACAAACGGCCCATTGGCAACCTCTGTAAGCAATGCAACGGACTATAAAATGAGGGGGCACAATTTATACTTGCCCATCCCTTATGCCAAAAGCTGCAAGATCACCTATGAAAGCAACAACATTCAGGATGCAGGCGCGAAGACGGGCGGGGAATCTGTATACTACAACATCAACTACCGCACCTATAAAAATGCCCGGGTAAAAACCTTTACGATGGCAGAAACCGCAGCTGCCAACAAGACCCTCGAAACAGTTCAGCAAAAGCTAAGTGCCAGGGACCGGGGCATGGAAGAGTTAAAGACCGCCTCCTTTCCGATAAGTGCTGAAATAAATGCCGGCAAAACCGTTGAGGTGCCACTTGCAGCCGGCCCGAATGCCGTCCGGAAGATCCAGATAAAGTTGTCGGCAGACAACCTGGCGCAGGCCCTGCGGAGTACAATCCTGGAGATAAGCTTTGACGGCGATAGAACGGTCTGGTGTCCGGTGGGGGATTTCTTCGGAACAGGCTATCAGCTGCGCGCCTCTAACACCTGGTACACGCAAGTAGATACGGTAAGTGGGATGCTTTCAGCCTGGTGGGTGATGCCTTTTGAGAAAGAAGCAAAACTGACCCTGCGCAACCTGGCCGATTTTCCGGTAAAAGCCGAGGGAGATATTTTGACCAGCCCCTGGAAATGGGATGAGAGAAGTATGCATTTCGGCGCCAGCTGGCATCAGTTTACCAACCTGTTTACAGGCGAAATGAAGAACAACGAAGGGGGTGGCGATCCTTTTGACATTAACTATGTGCAGGTAAATGGTAAAGGAACCTATGTCGGAGACGCTATTTCGCTTTTTAACACGGTATATGCCTGGTGGGGAGAGGGGGATGAAAAAGTATACGTTGACGGGGAGAAGTTTCCCTCTCATGTGGGCACGGGCACCGAAGATTATTATGGCTATGCGTGGTGTCGTCCGGAGCGGTTCTCCAACCATCCCTTCATTGCGCAGCCCGACGGAAGCGGCAACTTTGTGCCAGGCTATACGGTGAACATGCGTTTGAGAAGCCTGGACGCCATCCCATTTACCAGTTCTCTCAGATTCGATATGGAGATGTGGCACTGGACACGTGCCCACATCAACTTTGCCCCTGTTTCTTTTTACTACATGCTGCCCGGCGGTAAGGCCAACATTGCCCCGGATGTGAAAGATGCCAGGGAGCCGGTGGTGCTGAAGCGTTCCGACCTGATCTCACCGGTTGTCGCTGCAGGTAAAATCGAGGGCGAGCACATGATCTATGAGCATGCTACC
Organism: Pontibacter liquoris; assembly: GCF_022758235.1. Classification (NCBI taxonomy): domain Bacteria; kingdom Pseudomonadati; phylum Bacteroidota; class Cytophagia; order Cytophagales; family Hymenobacteraceae; genus Pontibacter; species Pontibacter liquoris. The sequence goes on along the minus strand of NZ_JALEBG010000003.1, from coordinate 401,316 downwards.
GGCGGAAACTTCCGCTACCAGAACACCAAGAAGTATAACTGGAGTGACAACATGCAGGTTTTCTGGCAGGACACGAAGGAAGGCGACAAGCTTACACTTGCCTTTGTGTCAGACAAGGCGGGGGAATATACGATCGCAGCGCAGCTAACAAAGGCACCGGATTACGGAAAATTCAGGGTCAGCGTGAATGGAAAGCAGAGCGCAAAGGTGATCGATGCTTACAGCGACAAGGTTAGGGTGGAATCGCAGGATCTAGGTCGCTTTCAGGTGCACAAGGGGAGGAACACAGTTGAAGTGGAGGTGCTCAAGGCCAGGCCGAATGAAAAGAAAACAGCCTTCTTCGGGCTTGATTATCTGCTGGTCAGATAAGCTATAGCAGTAAATAAATCATTACACTATCATATTACAACTTAATGAAAAGAATATTGGCTATAGGATTAATGGCCTGGATGGTTGTTGGCCAGGCAAAAGCACAAAACTATACTAATAACAAAGCTCCGCTTCAACCAAAAACATACATCGAGCTGCCCTTGGGCAGCATCAAGCCTAAAGGGTGGCTGCACGAGATGCTCCTGCGGCAGAAGAACGGCGCCAGCGGACAGTTAGACAAGTTATACCCACAGGTGATGGGACCCCGGAACGGCTGGCTTGGCGGCGACGGTGATCAGTGGGAGCGTGGCCCCTACTGGATTGACGGACTGCTGCCGCTGGCCTACATATTGGATGACCAGGAACTGAAGGCGAAAGTGCAGCCCTGGATCGAGTGGAGTATAAACAGCCAGCGGGAAGACGGTTATTTTGGCCCGGCCACAGATTACGGGCCTGAGAAAGGCCTTCAGCGCAATAACGCGCAGGACTGGTGGCCCAAAATGGTGATGCTCAAAGTGCTGCAGCAATACTATTCTGCCACCGGAGATCAGCGGGTGATCAAGCTGATGAGCAACTATTTTAAGTACCAGCTGAAAACGCTGCCAGAAAAACCATTGGGCAACTGGTCGTTCTGGGCGGAGTACCGCTCGGCAGATAACCTGCAGGCAGTTTACTGGCTCTATAACATTACCGGCGAAAAGCATCTGTTAGATCTGGCAAACCTGCTGCACAAGCAAGGATACGATTATGTGGACATGTTCCTGAACAGGGACGACCTGACGCGCATTAACACCATACATGGGGTTAATCTTGCCCAGGGTATAAAGGAGCCTGTGATTTATTACCAGCAGCAACCCGAAGAAAAGTACCTGCAAGCCGTTAAAAAAGCCTTTGCAGATATCCGCCAGTTTCATGGGCAGCCACAGGGGATGTATGGTGCGGACGAGGCGCTGCACGGAAACAACCCCACGCAGGGCTCTGAGCTATGCTCGGCGGTGGAGCTGATGTTCTCCCTGGAGAAGATGATGGAGATCACAGGTGACCTACAGTTTGCCGATCATCTGGAGCGGGTCGCCTTCAATACGTTGCCAACCCAGGTGTCAGATGATTTCATGGTCCGCCAGTATTTCCAGCAGGTAAATCAGGTGCACGTTTCCCGCCATCCCCGAAACTTCGACATCAATCATGGCGAAACAGACCTGGTGTATGGGTTACTCACAGGCTATCCTTGCTGCACCTCCAACATGCACCAGGGCTGGCCTAAATTTACGCAGAACCTCTGGTATGCCACCAAGGATAACGGACTTGCCGCCCTGGTTTTTTCGCCCAGCGAGGTGAGGGCCAAAGTAGGGGACGGCGTGAAGGTGAAGATGACGGAAGAAACGAATTACCCGTTTACCGAAGCCATCACCTTTAAGCTGGCTATAGAAGGCAAGCAGAAGAAAGTAGCCTTTCCCTTCCATGTACGAATCCCATCCTGGAGCAAAAACGCCAAAGTAGCCATCAACGGCAAGCCCTGGTCGGGCGAGGTAAAACCTAACAGCATTATCGTCATCAACCGGACCTGGAAGTCGGGCGATGTGGTAACGCTTGATCTGCCGATGCACATTGAAACCAGCACCTGGTATGAGAACGCCATGGCCGTGGAGCGTGGGCCCTTGGTCTACGCGCTGAAAGTGGAAGAAACCTGGAACAAGAAACCGATAACCGATGACCCGGGCCGGTTTGGCAAAGAGTACTTTGAGGTGAAGCCGGCCTCCAACTGGAACTATGGCATCCTGGACTTTCCGAAGGAGAAGACACAGGAAGTTTTTACAGTAATAAAGAAAGAGACCAAGAATGCCTACCCCTGGAACCTGGCTGGTGCCCCGATCGAGATAAAGGTGAAGGGCAAGCAACTGCCTTTCTGGAACCTGTACAACGAGATGGCCGGACCGCAGCCCTATAGCCGGATGATTTATGGCATATCAGCAATCCAGGAAATGCCCGAAGTAGAACTGACCCTCATACCTTATGGTTGCACCACGCTTCGGGTAACAGAGTTTCCGGTTATCAAGGAATATAAGTAAGCACTCCGGGGAGTGATAAAATAAACAGATGATATTATGATAAGATTAGGACTAAAAAAGGCTTTTGCCGCTCTGCTGGGAGCTGTCGTTATATTTTCGGCGCAAGCGCAGGACCTGCAGAACATCACGTTTGACAGCGGGCAAAAGGGGGTAGAGGCGTTTACGGTTGGAGGCAAAGAGCTGAAGGCTGCGGGAAAGCGTCCTTTGGTTTATTATGAAGTAGATAAAAAAGCGGCTACCAGCCTGCAGCCGGAGCGGAAGGTACAGGTCAGTTTTGAGCAGGACAAAAGCTTTAAGCCGGGCTACAAGGGCAAAATCACCTTTAAGAACAGCTCGCCCGATACTGTCTGGCTATCCAACGTGGTGCCGCTGGGCCGCGAGGGCACGGCCGTTTACATAACAGGCCAGGGCGATCATGCGCTTTCGCGCGCGCATCTGTTCCTTCCCGGCAAGAGCCCGGTGAATGTGATCGTGCCCGATAACGCCTGGGAGCTGGGGTATACCGGGCTGGCGCTGAATAACGGCCTGGCGGTATGCGCACTGGTGCGCCGGGACCTGGCAAGTATGAACAAGGCGACACGTCGCCGTTTTGAGACCGTAATTGCGCCGGGCGGCTCTGTGAAGTATGATTTCTATGCTGATGCTTACGCCGGAGAATGGCAGCAGGGACTCAAAAAACTGTTTCAGGAGCGGTATCTATATGATGTAGCTTCTTTCGACGATACCCTTTTTGAGCGACCGGACCTCAAGTGGATTCGCCATACGTATGTGATGCACCTGTTAATGGGCTGGGATAAGTTCTATTACGACAATGCAGATGATAAATTCCACCTGGCCGAGTTCCTGAAGCGGGGCAAGCGGTTGTATGGTGGCGATGATGCAGTAGGGATCTGGCCTACCTGGCCGACCCTGGGCCTGGACCAACGGAACCAGTTCGATATGTTCCGCGACCTTCCGGGAGGACTATCGCAGGTGCGGCGCACGGCGGACGAAACAAGAAGTATGGGCACTGCCTTTTTCGTTTGCTACAATCCCTGGGATGAAAGCTCCCGAGACGAGGGGCACATGAGCGGCCTGGCCGATATCATCAAAAATACCGGTGCTGATGGGGTGGTGCTCGATACCAAAGGCTCGTCCAGCAAAGAACTGCAGGAAGCAGCAGACGGCGTGAAGAAAGGGGTCGTGATGTATAGCGAGGGTATGGCCGTGCCAAAAGACATGCAGGGTATTGTTTCCGGTCGGGTGCACAATGCGTTATACTATGCGCCGATGCTGAACCTGAACAAGTTTATCAAACCTGAATTTGCCATTTACCGGGTAGCAGAGCTTTATAAGGAGCCCATTCAGCGCGAGTATGCCACTTCTTTCTTTAATGGTTACGGAACAGAGTTGAATATATTTGGTCCCGGCCAGCCTGCCTGGGCAGAGGAACAGTACAAATACCTGGGCCGTACTTCCAGAATTTTGCGGGAGAACACCTATAACTTCACCTCCAAAAACTACACGCCGCTGGTGCCGGTTACAGCCGATAAAGTATATGCCAACAAATGGGTGGATGGCGAGAAGGTAATCTACACCATTTACAGTATTGTGCCGGAGGGTTATAAAGACCTGCTCTTTGAGGTAAAGCCACAAGCTAAAAAGCATTTTGTGGACCTGTGGCACCACAAGGAGCTGCAGCCGGTGAAGAAGGAGGGCAAGTACTATGTAGAGGCCGAGACAGACGCTTTTAACAAATCGTATCTGGGGACCAATAATGAAGGCGAAGTAGACTGTATTGCCGAGTTTCCTGTACTGCTCAAATCCGCTTTAGAGAGTGATCTTCTCTCAGTTAGTACCGACAAGGGAGATGTGATAAAAATATGGGCCGGAGTACCAGACTACGAGAAAAAACCGCTGGAACTGAAGCCCGGAAGCCATCAAATAAGTTTGCTGGACAAATTTGGCCGTTTTGAGGGGAAGTTTGTCATACAGTTGTTTGAGAACGACATTCTGCAGGACGAGAACATCATCGAGGTGAGCCCGGGTACCCCTCGATTAGCCACACATGTAGAAAAAACGCCGGCAAGCGGCAGCAAGCGTGGTATGGTTAAAATTCCGGCCGGCAGGTTTACCTTTCATTCTACCCACGGGGATGATTTTATACCTTACCCAAAGTATAACGAAGGTAAAACGTACCAGATGGCTGCGTTCCTGATGGACAAGCACCCGGTAACCAATGCCCAGTTCCAGGAGTTCCTCAACAAGAGCAAGTATATCCCTGCCGATACGGTAAACTTTCTAAAGCACTGGGTAAACGGAAAGATACCTGCAGGCATGGCGGATTACCCGGTTGTATATGTAAGCTATGAAGATACGCAGGCGTATGCCAGGTGGGCTGGGAAGCGGCTTCCAACCGAGGTGGAATGGCAGTATGCGGCGCAGACGCCCGATGGCAGAGCCTGGCCCTGGAGTGCCAACACAAAGAATATCCGGCGTGAGGAAGAACCTGTAACAAGCTCCCTGACCGTGTTTAAGATTAAAGGAATCGATCCTGCCTACGCAAACCTGGGGAACGGAAAACAAGATCCGGTAGGCAAGTATCCGAAGGGAAAGAACCCTTACGGGCTGCAGGATCTGGTAGGTTCTGTATGGCAACTTACAAACGATATCTACAAAAGCGGCTCCTACGACTACGCCATCATGAAAGGCGGCTCTTACTACAACCCCACTTCCAGCTGGTGGTATGTGCAGGGCGGGCCGCGCGAACTGCACTACCGACAGTTCCTCCTCAGGGTATCAGAGGGTTTTGAAAGAAACTCCACCGTCGGTTTCCGATGCGTGAAAGATATCTAAGTTCCTACACATGCAGCCTCTGCGTTTTGTCAAGTATGGAAGGAAGAAATCCGGAAAGACGCTGCGCAGAGGCTGTAATGTTTTATCTGAGCCTGGGTGGCTCAGTTGTTTCAGAATCCAAAGGGTTATTTTTATGAAGATTGGAAAATTAATCGTTCCGTGTCTGATGCTTTTGATGGCCGCCGCCTGCAACAGCCAAACAGATAAAGCCTCCGCAGATGCAGTAGTAAAAACAGGTAACACGGAAAGTAAGCTCAAAGCCTCACTGGATCCAGGCAATTTCGCCAGGGAGCTTGACGGCAAGCAGGTGCAGCTTTACTTCCTGAAGAACAGGAACGGGCTGGAGATGGCCGTTACCAACTATGGCGCAAAGGTCGTGTCGTTGCTTGTGCCGGACAAGCAGGGGCAGTTTGCGGATATAGTGCTGGGGTTTGATGACCTGGATGGCTATCTGAAGGCCAACGAACCTTATTTTGGAGCAGCGATCGGGCGCTACGGAAACCGCATTGCGCACGGGAAATTTACACTGAACGGAAAGCCGTATACCTTAGCAACCAATAACGCATCAAACCACCTGCACGGGGGCACAAAAGGCTTTAATGCGCAGGTATGGGATGCCAAACAGGTGAACGACCAGACGATCGAGTTCACGCGCCTTTCGCCGGATGGCGAAGAAGGGTACCCGGGCAACCTGCAGGTTAAGATGGTTTATTCTCTGACAGATGACAATGAGTTTAAAATTACCTACGCAGCAGAAACCGATCAGCCAACGGTTATCAACCTGACGCATCACTCCTTTTTTAACCTGCACGGGGCCGGCAACGGAAGTATAAACGATCATGTGCTGATGATCAATGCCGACAAGTATACGCCTGTAGATAACACGTTGATCCCCACCGGGCAAATTGCAAATGTTGTAGGAACCCCGATGGACTTTAACAGGCCTACCGCGATAGGCAAAAGAGTAGCAGAAGACTTTGAGCAATTAAAATTCGGGAAAGGCTACGACCATAACTGGGTGCTGAAAGACAGCAGCAACCCTAATAAGCTGGCAGCAACGGTGTGGGAGCCCGGGAGCGGCCGGTACATGGAAGTATACACCACGGAGCCCGGGCTGCAGTTCTATGGTGGCAACTTTCTGGATGGCAAGGACAAAGGAAAAGGAGGCAAGCCTTATAACTTCAGATCCGCCTTTTGCCTCGAAACGCAACACTTCCCCGATTCACCCAACCAGCCCGCTTTCCCATCTACCCTCCTGCAGCCGGGAGAGAAGTATGAGCACACCGCTGTTTATAAGTTCTCTGTAAAGTAAAAAGCCTGTTGCTGCGCCCTAATCCAAACACCCTGGTCCCCATGAGAATACCCTTGCTTATCGTCTTGCTGATGTTCGTCAGCGCTCTTACGCACGCTCAGAAAAACACGCCTGCTCAACAGGTAAAAATAGGCTTGCTGGATAGCGGCCTGCCCGCCGATGAGCAGGCGGCAGTGGATGCTTTCTTACAGGAACAGCAGGATTTTGAAACTGTAAGGCTCCGTTTTGACCGCTTAAAAAAGGGCAAAGCTTTAAAGAAAGCTGGCATAACGCATGTCTGGATTCACAAGCTTTCCATGAAGCGCGGCACTAAGCAGGAGGTCGAAGCCGGGCATACGCTGAAGGAGTTTGTCAGGAATGGAGGCACGCTCCTCCTCTCGATGGAAGCCGTACAGCTGCTGAACGACTGGGGTATTGAAAAGCACACGTTTGAGGTAAAAACAGATACTGTCAAAGACGAAGGATTCGGTCGACCGCTTGGCTTTCACTCCTTTAAGTCCCATCCTGTTTTTGAGGGACTACAGGGAGGAGCTTATTCCTGGAAAGCAAAGGAAGATCATGTAATAAGAAAGATCGGCTTTTTTGAGGATAACCTGCCAGATACTACTATCGCAAAAGTGATTGGAACAGAGTGGACGTACATCACTTTCCATGAAAACAGCAAGCTTGTGCTGGAATACCAGCTTGGCAAAGGGAAAATAATAGCGGTAGGCGCCTATTCCTACTTTGCACCCGCAAACTTTAACACGCTGCAGCTTCACCGATTCTATCGAAATCTGTTCCGCTATACGGCTGGGCAAATCAACACCATTACACCGCGCTACTGGAGCTATGCTGCACAAAAAGTAGAACCTTTAAAACGAAAGTTTCCTCACACAGGTGTAGTACCGGCCTCGCCATGGCAGCTGCCGGCACTTACTCTTCAAATCGAAAGACAGAAAGCCACAGAGGATTTTGTCAGCCTTGCCGGCCGGCGCATGCTGGCTATGGGAAAACAAAAGGGCGGGATTGACGAGATATGGTCTCATCCTTTTATGTCGTTCAGGGATATAGCGGCAGCCGTGTTGTTGAAGGGCGCTGATTCGGTCATCTGGCTTAATCAACTTACGCCTTCGGTAATCATTTCGCCGGAGCTGCTGATCAGAGAGTATACCATCAACGGCATTAAACTAAGGGAAATTACAACCGTTTCGATGGACAAGCCCCTGGCAACGATCCATTACGAGTGGGAGGGTGCCGCTATCGACAAGATATTTCTTAAGTATACTTCTAACTTTCGCTATATGTGGCCTTACTCTTCCAAAGCCACTTCTTCCATCCACTTTGTCTGGTCTCCGGAGATGAACGCTGCAGTAGGCGCAGCCCAGGGGGGCGATCTGGCAAGTATTATGGGCTTCAGCAGCAAACCACAAACATACGCGTTAGGCCAGTTCAATGGCTTTACCTATCAGAACGGTCAGTTTACAGGTAACAAAACGGATCTTATACAGCTAAGCGGTCTCTTCAGCTTTGATGCCAGTGAGGCAAAGGGGAAGCTTAATGCTTACGTAGTGGCAGGTAGCGAGGGCCTGGACGAGGCCGTTGCGCTATACCATCAGCAGTCCGGCGAGTTTAACAGCCTGTTCCGGAAGTCTTCTGATTATTATGCGGCTTTGTTACACAACAGCCTGATGGTGACTACTCCTGATGAAACGTTTAACACCGGGTATAAATGGGCGCTGGCGCGCACAGATCAGTTCCTGCAGGAGACCCCCGGCCTGGGAACCTCGCTGATGGCCGGTTTCGGAACCACGGCACGCGGCTGGGGCGGCGGGCAAAAAATCAGTGGGCGTCCGGGCTATGCCTGGTATTTTGGAAGAGATGCCCAATGGAGTGGCATGGCCATCAATGCTTATGGAGGGCACAAAATGGTAAAGAAGGCGCTGGATGTGTTTGTGGAATACCAGGACCTGACGGGCAAAATATACCATGAGCTAACCTCCAGCGGGGCGGTACATTATGATGCATCGGACGCTACGCCCCTGTTTGTGGTATTGGCGGCACATTATCTGAAGTATTCGGGTGATCTGGACTACATCCGTTCGATTTGGCCTTCCTTAAAAAAGGCGATGGACTTTTGTTACAGCACGGATACCGATGGCGACGGCCTGATAGAGATCACCAACGTAGGGCATGGCTGGATTGAAGGCGGACCCCTTTTTGGGGCGCACACCGAAGTTTACCTCGCTGGTTGCTGGGTGGCAGCGCTCGATGCTGCTTCCTACATGTCGGGTGCTCTGGAAGACGATGGCCTGGCAAAATCCTACCAAAAAGACGCTGTTAACGTGCGTAAGATCATTGACAAAGAGTTCTGGGATGAAGCGGGCCAGTATTTTTATAACGGGAAAATGCGGGATGGTACCTTCATGAAGGATGAGACGATGCTTTCAAGTGTTCCGGTTTATTTTGATGCGGTGGCTGACACTGCCAAAGCGTCCAAAACAATGGCCTCCTTTTCCAGAAATGACTATTCCACGGACTGGGGCGTGAGGATTTTACCTGAAAGCAGTGAGAAGTTTAACCCTAAAGCATATCATGCGGGTATGGTATGGCCCTTGTTCAGTGGTTTTGTTTCGCTGGCTGAGTATAAAACCGGCAACTATGTGAGTGGCTTCACGCATATGATGAACAACCTGATGCTCTACAGGCACTATGGGCTGGGGAGTACGGAAGAAACGCTCAATGGATCAGTTTATCAGTCGGCTGGGGTTTGTAGCCAGCAAGGCTGGTCGGAGACGATGGTCTTGCAACCTGTTTCGGAAGGGATGCTTGGATTAAGGCCTGATGCCTTAGCCAATATGCTGGCTTTATCACCCAGGTTTCCGTGGCACTGGAATACAGTAAACGTGGATAACATTACTTTCGGCGACCACCGGTTAAATTTGAAAATGTCTCAGACTCCCACATCCACCACCTATACCTTTAAATATGTATCAGCCGGCAAGGGGTGTGATCTTGCGTTCACTCCCGCCATTCTTCCTGGTACCCGCATTCAGAAGGTATTGGTGAACGGCAAAGAAGTGACCTTTTCCACTCATCAAGCGTCTGAAAGCATCCAGCTACTCCTTGAGCCAATACATCTGACAAATGAAACTACCATCGAAATCATCCATCAGGGGGGCACAGGTGTTTTGCCTTTGGTAAATGACCCAGTACCCGGCCATTCAAATCAGGGTGCAAAGATTGTAGGAGAATCTTTAGAAGGTAACCGCCATACCGTTGCAATCGAGGGGCTGGCAGGCAACACGTATCAGTTTAAGATACTTTCTAATACAGAGGTAAAATCTGTGGAAAAGGGAAAAATCCTTAACAAAAAAGGCAACATCTATACCATTCAGGTGACTATACCTAAGGGGGCAACTAAATATAAGGAACAGCTTGTCACCATGCATCTAAAGTCCGGCTTAGATTTGCGATCCGGAATAATGCAGCAATCGCAGGGCATGCCTGATCCGGCAAATGATTTAAGATAGGGGAAAGCGATGGCACCTCTTGCCTGGCATTGCCATACGGTCCGTGTTGTTTATGCTCTTTAAAACTCCCTGTTAAGGCTTCAACGAAAACAGATAAAATTACCTGACTTATAGCTATGAAGTATATCTTTTTGATCCTGCTACTCTTCGTTCTGACTGATTTACGGGCACAGGAACCAAGTTCTAAATGGTATAAAGGAAATACCCACGCACACTCTTATTGGAGCGATGGCGATGATTTTCCGGAAATGATCATGGACTGGTACAAAACGCATGGCTATGATTTTATTTCTCTGTCTGACCACAATACCCTTGGCGATGAGGAAAAGTGGAAACCCATTCCCAAACATCCTTTCCGCCAAAGGCGGTTTGCGGAATACCTGACAAAGTATGGCAGCAGCTGGGTAACGTATAAAACAGACTCAACAGGCCAGATCAGCGTGAAGCTGAAGACGCTGGCGGAATATCGCCCATTGTTTGAGGAAAAGGGCCGGTTCCTGATTATACAGGCCGAGGAGGTCTCGGATGGCTATGGTGGAAAGCCAATTCACATGGGGGCGATCAATGTGAAAGAACTAGTGAAACCCCAAGGGGGCAACAGTGTGGCCGAAGTGATGCAAAATAACCTGGATGCGGTTTATGAGCAGCGGCAAAGAACCGGGCAACCCATGTTTGCACATATAAACCATCCTAATTTTGAATGGGCAATCAAACTAGAGGACATGGTGCAGCTGAAAGGAGACCGGTTTTTTGAAGTTTATAACGGCCACCCGCACGTGCATAATTACGGCGATACGGCAACCATGGGAATGGAAGAGTTATGGGACAAATTGCTCATTCATTATATTCATCAGGGTAAACCGTTGTTGTATGCTTTAGCCACGGATGATTCGCACAATTACCTGGAGCATAAAATCGGCTTATCTAACCCAGGTCGGGGCTGGATTATGGTGAAGGCACAGAGCTTAACTGCAGGCGCGCTTATAGATGCGATGGAAAGGGGAGATTTTTATGCCACGACGGGAGTAGAACTGGAGGATGTTAGCTTTAAAAAAAAGACGTTAGCCGTTAAAGTTAAGCCCGTTCCAGGCATTGACTACACCATCCAATTTTGGGGAGCAGAAAAGTCAGCAGATGGCGTCAGACAAGGGGGGAAGCTGTTGAAGGAAGTAAAAGGCATAAAAGCCACCTATAAATTGCGAAAGAAAGACCTTTATGTCCGGGCAAAAATTATTTCCTCCCAGCTAAAAGAAAACCCCTATATGGAAGGAGATTTGGTTACAGCCTGGACACAGCCGGTTGCTAAGCCCTGAACGTACGGTCCCTAATTCAAGTGGGGGAGATAGCCGCTCGCGCAATTTCAACTAAACTGTTCAGCAAATGGAAGGGCGAGAGCCTCTGTTGTGCTGCTTTCAGGCCTTTTTTAGTTCCTTGCGGGTGATGATAGGAAGCAGGTAAAAGTTAAGCTGGCCCAAATGCTCGGGCTTGCACTTGCCGGCCTTCAGCTCGCAGGCTACCAGGCACTACAGCCTTCGGTGGTAAAACAGCAGGTCCACGCAGAAATCACTGTTGCCCACCTGCAGCCGGTATTCCGCCCCCACGAAGAGAAAGTCCCTGCCCAGCTCCCGGATAAAGTGCTTCATCTGTGCCAGCAGCGCCTTTTGCAGCGCTCCCTCGCTGTGTGGCTCCGGCAGGTTGAGGAACTCGAACACACAGCTGTCCTGGAAGATGTTGACCACATCCTGGTCTAACACTTTGATCGCTGGCGGCGAGCTCTGGTTACTCAGCATCACCCTTTCGAACACGCCGTTTTCCCCGTGCTCCAGATCTTTTAGAAACCGAAAACCATCTCCTGTCTTTCAGCCAATCCAGGTTGTGTCAGGTTCGCCTGCTTGCATCTTTCCTTTACAAATTCAATTAACTACCTGTCTTATGCCTTCTAAGCAGTAGGTCTTTGGATTGAATCCAAGCAGGATTGCTTATTAATCAACAACTTATGAGGTAAAACTTGTAAGTGCTTTTTAAGTGCACACAATTTGCACACAGCCACTCCGAATGTTCTACTATTATAGATTAAGGTGAGGCACTTCTCAGTACTACAGTGTTTAGCCTCATTGCTTCTCTTTACAACATCGAATTAACCTCTTTGAAGCGCTTTAGAATGTTACTAAGTCTTCTTCAGTATCCGGAAAAACGGGCTTCATCCCTTAATAAATTTAAGTCAATTTATTTTTGCTTATAAATTATCTTTCTCCTCTTTTATTTATAAATATTATATTTATATTTAGATCATATAATATATAGATACCTACCTTGTCCGATAGCAACTTTTTAGTTGAGGAATAGTGCTATCTTTCTGAAAACAAACAAATTACCTTTCATGGGGCGAATGATTCCACCGCGATACAAAGCAAATGAGCGGTCTAAAAGTGGGGGAGAAAAGAGTGTATTTAATGCCATTTCTTCTTTAGCTGAGAATGAAGACTGGATTGTTCTCCATTCTCTTTTGCTTTCTGGTCATAAAAAACATCCTCATGGAGAAACAGACTTCGTTTTTGTTTCTCCGTCTTTCGGAATTCTGATACTGGAAGTTAAAGGAGGTATTCTATCCTGCCTTAATGGTGAATGGAGTGTTACTTCATTTGGCGGGAAGAGAAATGAAATGTCTTGCCCTTTTGCACAGGCAACAGGGAATATGTACAGTCTGCGTGAACACATCATAAATTACTTTGGAAAAGAAAGCAGAGAAGCTGCACTGCCATTCCATTGGGCAGTTGTTTTTCCTGAAACCGGCAGATTTCATATTGGGACTTCTGCTCAGCAATGGCAGGTGTGTTTCCGGGAAGAATTTCAGCGTGACTTCAAAGGGTTTCTGCATAAATGTATAAAAAATTCACTCATAACTCTGGAGAGCTATAACCTATACAGAAAGACTGATCTTCCTGAACTGAATACTGTTAATAATATTATAAACTTTCTGCGTCCCGATTTTGAGCAGTATCCCAGCCTTGCAAGGCACTTGGAGGAAACAGAGGGGGAGTTGCTTCAGTTGACACATGAGCAGTACCGGGCATTAGATGAACTGCAGGATAATGCCAGATGCCTTTTCAGAGGCGGTGCAGGGGTAGGAAAAACATTTATTGCCTTGGAGGCATTCCGTCGGGCTGTAAACGCCGGCAGATCTGTATTGCTACTTACCTATAGTTCCCTGGTTAGTACTTGGATAAGATATCTGCTCAGAAATGATATAATTCCAGATGATTCAGCAGTAAAATCAATTATGGAGCTCCTGCATTGTGAACAGGGTCTGGATCCGGTAAAAGACCGTGAGCTGATTGCTGAGTATCTGCTAGAAATGGCGAATCAGGGAATAGTCTCTCCATATGATGAATTAATCATTGATGAAGGACAGGACATTATTCAGGAAAGTTTTCTGTTTGGTATAGATGCATTGGTAAAAGGAGGGCTTCAAAAAGGCACCTGGAAAATTTTCGGAGATTTTGAAAAGCAAGCTGTTTACTGGGATCTTCCTGAAGATCAGATTAACGAACTGGCAAAGATTGCGCCCAATTTTCTGAAGTTTACCCTTCTGCAGAACTGCCGGAATACAGGTAATATATTTGATTACCTTATTCCTCTTAGTGGGTTTAGTCCTGAATCGTCACCAATGAGACGAAACCAATATATGGGGGATGAAGTTGATTACTTTTTTTATAAAAACAGGCAGGAATTAATCAGTTTTCTTCAAAAAGAGATTAAGGCTCTTAAGGAAAGAGGAGCAAGCCTGTATAATATCACTGTTCTTTCTCCTGTGCCTTTCAAGGAATCAGTAGCTTCTGATCTTCTGCCTTATAAAGTTTATGATGTTGCTGCAAATCCTGACTGGTTCATTAAAAAAGATGGACTTTCTTATGCAGATATTAGATCGTTCAAGGGCCTTGAAAACAATATCATTTTTCTGACGGAGATCGAGAATTTATCAGAAATGTCCAGAAAATTATTGTACACAGCTATATCAAGGGCCAAACAAAAGCTCTTTCTCTGTCTCCCCTGGCAAATGGCTCCGGATTTTATCGGAGTATATCTGCCTTCAATTCAGAACAAAAATCTTATATAACACATATGATGCGTGAAGAAATTCTTCAGTTTCTTGAAGAAGAGATAATCGGACCAGGTTCAAGTGCCCCTGATGAGAAGAGATATGAGACGCTCCGGGATTCTCCGGCAAGTACCTATATAGCGGGCATTCTGTTTCCCCAGAAGTCGGTTACAGAAAATGAAACAGTTATAGAAGATAACACAGATCTTCCATCTGAGGGTAAACATGAAGATTCAGGAAGTGCAGATGATGAATTCTCTTCACCTATGGCTTCCGTTAAGCCATCTGCAATAGGTTTCAGTTGCTTTCTGCCCTTTACAGATAGAAAGTACCAGGTACAAATTACTTTTGGAACTTACGAACCGGAAAATAAAGAAGAGAGGTCCTCTTCCCAGAAGTACAAACGTACGCCTCATTCGGAAGAAAATATTTATCTCTCCCCTTCTTCGTTCACTGCAGAAGGGAATGTGCAGACCTTCATCGTTTATGAGGGCGATCAGTCAAGGAGTCTCTCTCTTATGGTTATCCGCAGAAGGCTGCCAAAGGATATCACAGATGCACAGGGTATCCTGTTGACTTTAAGTTTGATTAATGGCAAAGTAGCAGAAGCTGAAAAGGCTCCATCTTACAGAGATTGTTTTTTTCAGGTATGTATGTGCCTGAATGCACCAGATAATGAAACAAGAGCCTTTCTTTCTTACCCCGAAGCTGAGAAGGGGCTTTCAGAAGATGATCATATAAACAAATTATTATACCGGAAGCAGGAAATCTTTGCTGTCGGACATGGGTGCTCTCCGGTATGGGAGGCTAATACTTCACCTGAATATATCAAGACATCCTTTCTTCCAACATACCTGCTTGAAGCAATCGTACCTGCTGCTTTTGATGATCTCAGACTTGAGATGCTTCCATTTTCATTTTATGGAAACAGGAAGGAGACAATTGAAACACTAAGGTTGCTGCAGCAGAAATACATCAGCTGGATTGAAGAATTGACCGGTAAGTTAACTTCACTCAGTGAGCAGTATCAGGAATCAGCAAAGCTTAATATCAGGCGTTGTAATGAATCTTTCTCGCGGCTCAGAAAAGGTATAGATATTCTGGAGAAAGATGATAACTGCTTTAAGAGTTTCTGCCTAATGAATGAAGCCATGCTCAGGCAGCAGCTGATGTACAATATGCCCCTTCAGGAATGGCGGTTTCAGAAAGATGTGAAGGAATATGTTCTTGACGCCATAGCTCTTCCAGATTATAAAACTGAAGAAACATGGCCGGAATATGATGCTGTGAAGAAAACCTCTAAATGGGGCAAATGGCGACCTTTCCAATTAGCCTTTATTCTTATTAATGTAGAAGGTATTTCAAGACCTGAAAGCCCAGACAGGGAGGTGGTAGACCTGATATGGTTTCCAACAGGAGGTGGAAAAACTGAAGCTTATCTGGGGCTGACAGCATTTACAATCTTCTTTAACAGAATTACAGGATTGCGTACTTCCGGAACAGAGGTTATTATGCGGTATACACTGAGACTGCTCACTACACAGCAGTTTCAGAGAGCCGCCGCATTGATAACTGCCTGTGATCTTATAAGGCAGGAGCAGCAGGCATTAAAAGATTCTGAACCGATTTCAATAGGGTTATGGGTAGGAAACAGGCTGACACCCAATAAGCTTGCGGTTGCGGAGAAAGCTTTTGATAAACTGAAAGATGGGGATAATGCTAAGTACCCTTTCATAATCCTGAAATGTCCCTGCTGTGGGGCTGCCATTGGGAAAACTGGTAAAAAGATAGTTAAAGGACTGAAAAAAGATAATTTACAGGGTATTGTCTTTTCCTGTGAAAACAGTATCTGCTACTATTTTGAGAAGATTATGCCTGTTTATGTAGTAGATGAACAGTTAATAGATCGTCCGCCTACTCTTCTTATAGGTACAGTAGATAAGTTTGCTATGCTCTCCTGGGATACCAGATACAGATCCTTTTTTGGTAAAGGAGATCACCTTAATGATAAATTACCACCATCCTTAATTATTCAGGATGAACTGCACCTGATTTCGGGTCCATTAGGTTCTATGGTTGGCCACTATGAGGCAATGGTTCAGTATCTCTGCAGACCTGAAAATAAATTAACAGGAGAGCATTGGGGGCCCAAAGTGATTGCTTCTACTGCTACCATAAGCCGGGCCAAGGAGCAGATACATGCTATTTATAACTGCGGACCTGATAATGTTGCTGTGTTCCCATCCCAGGGTATAGATGCTGGTGAGTCTTTCTTTGCTCAGGTTGATACTTCTGCGCCGGGAAGATTATATGCCGGAGTATTTGCAGCTTCTTCCCCTTCAATGATCACAACTGAGGTAAGGGTTTTCGCAGCACTGCTTCAGGCTGCCGAGACCTGTTCAGGGAACGAAATGGAAAAGGATGCATACTTTACCTTGGTAGCGTATTACAATAGCCTCCGGGAATTAGGTCATGCTGTAACGCTGATGGACAGTGACGTTCCTGAACGGTTAAAGGTTCTTCATGATCGTCTGAATCTGCCCAGAGAAAAAAGGCGTTACCATTCCTATCACCGCAGAGTTGAACTGACAAGCAGACTCGAAGATGAAGAGATTCCTGTAAATCTTCAGCAACTCGAAAAGAGATTTGATTCTCCGGATTCTGTTGAAGCCTGTCTGGCAACTAATATGATTTCAGTCGGACTTGATGTTCCCCGCCTTGGATTGATGTGTGTTGTAGGTCAGCCCAAGAATACTTCAGAATACATACAGGCAACCAGCCGGGTAGGACGGGATCAGAGAAAACCAGGACTTGTTGTTGCCTTACTCCATCCTACAAAAGCACGTGACAGATCTTACTTTGAACATTTTCAGGCATATCACAGCAGGTTATATGCACATGTTGAACCAACCAGTGTAACACCCTATTCTGTCAGGGTACGTGAGCGCGCCTTAGCTGGTGTGTTGGTTGGGATGTTGAGAAACCAGGCAGTAATACAGGGACGGGATACTCCCAGAGGAATGATGTTAGACCCTCACAATGAATCAGCTTTTAACGAGGTGATCTCCTATCTAAAGGAAAGGGTTGTATCAGTAGATCCTGAAGAAGCAGATGGAATGGCTGAAAATCTTGAGAAGCTGTTACTGCAGTGGGAAGAGCGTCTGCCTGTAAGGTTCGGAAGCTTTACTGAATCAGGCATTGACGTTCCTTTAATGATACCAATGGGTACAGATGTTAATGAGAATTGGTCGTTCACTCCCTGGGAAACACCATCATCAATGAGAAATGTAGATAAATCCTGTCAGGTTTTAAGATTAAACTCTTCTGACGAATCCATTTAACAAAATAAGTAATGTCACAGCCAACTGATATCAGAAGGGGTCAGGTAATTACGACCTTCGGACCTGGTGCTATAGTAGCAACTCCAAGTGGTGAATCCTATATGATAACATCCAATAGCCGCTGGGTATACGAACAACCAGGCAAATTTATAATAATGGAGGAAAGATTACGTAGGCGGTTAAATGTTAAAGAACTACGCTTTCCCCCACCGATTGACGAGAAGCGAACAAAGGATAATAAGAGTTTTCGAGGTAAGGATGCAATAAAGTCTGTTCGTTTCCCGGCATGGCATCATTGCAGGTATTGCAGCAGGATGCATTGGATTGGTTCTTTTGCAGAGATGGCGAAGTGTACCTGTGAACATGGGAGGGATGAAAAGAAACAGGGCCTGATTCCTGTAAGATTTGTAGCAGCATGCCTTAATGGACATATTGAAGATTTTCCATTTCAGGAATGGGTCCACAAGGGAGAGAACCCCCGTAATCATGAGCTATATTATCACACCGGCACTTCCGGCTCATTGGGCGGGATAGTAATAAGATGCAATACATGCGGGGTGTCCAGATCAATGGAAAGTGCGCTAAGCAAGGGAGTACTTACAAAAACAAAAGGATGCTCAGGTTTAAGACCATGGCTTGGCTTAAAGAACAGTAATCAGTCCTGCAGTGAAACCTTGGTAGGTGCTCAAAGGGGAGCCAGCAATATTTATTTTCCTCAGGTTATCTCATCTATATACATTCCTGAAAGAGATGCAGCAGTTAGTCCTAAGGTAAAGAGCTTTTTTCAGAAGCAAAAGGGATTTTTTGAAATGATAATGGGAAATAATCCAGATGATTTCAACCGGTTCGCCGAACTTATGATTGAACAAGCGAAACTGGATAGTGAAACTCAGGCTGTTTTAGAATATGTAAAAAGTGAGCTTACCCGTCAGGAAACAGTACAGGTTAGTGAAGAAGATTTCAGGTTTGCTGAATACGACGTTCTCCGGACTTTAGCAGGAGTTCCGGATGATGACTACTCTGCCAGACAGTTAAGTGCACAAGAATATTCATCACCTGTCAGAGACTATTTTAATAAGATAACTCTGGTTGAGAAACTTCGCGAAACCAGAGTGTTCGCAGGGTTCACAAGGCTAAAGCCGGAAGCAAATTCTTCCTTGACAGAAACAATCCGGTTTGCAAATAATTCTAACGAATGGTTGCCTGCAGATATAATTCGCGGAGAAGGGATCTTTCTGGATTTTTCAGCTGATAGAATTGCTGCATGGGAAAGCAATACAGATGTCCGTAACAGGGCAAATGTTATACTCAGAAATTACAGTGACAGTATTGGTGCAAAGAGTTACTTTACTGATAATTCTGATCCCGTACTTATTCTTCTTCATACATTAGCTCACTTGCTGATAAGTGAAATAAGTTTACAATGCGGTTATGGGAATTCATCCCTGCGGGAACGGATTTATTATAGCAGGCAGCATAAGATGACTGGTATTCTCATATATACAGCTTCAGGTGATGCCGAAGGTTCTCTTGGTGGATTGGTGCGGCAGGGTAAGCCTGGAAGGTTAGAACCTATCATAGCTTCAGCCCTTGAAAAAGCACGGTGGTGCTCATCTGATCCTGTTTGTTCTTCAGTAGGTGTGCAAGGACCCTTTGGAACAAATCTGGCTGCCTGTCATAACTGCAGTATACTGCCGGAAACTTCCTGCGAATTATTCAATAATCTTCTGGATCGTGGTCTTGTAGTAGGAACACCTGAGCGACCAGAGCTGGGATTCTTTCAAAATATATAATTATGTTTACTTTCTCATTTATATCACGTGCCAAGATACTAGAAGCGCCCAGTGGTAAAAGCATGATCAACATAATAGATCATGAATTAAAGCCATCAGAAACCATTATACTCACCGGTTGTCCCGGTAGTGGTAAAACAACTGTAGCAACTCACCGGGCAAAGATCCTTACAGAGACTAACAGCAATAGCAAGTTCAGATACTTTATTTACCCTGTATTACTCAAACAATACCTCACAAATGTTCTGAAAAAAGAAAAGATACCGGAAAGCAGAGTCACTTCTATAATGGCTTGGTACTATGGTAACTATAGAAAATTTCTTTTGAAGGATAATAGGGTAAATGAAAATGAAGTTGTAAGGCATTTTTCCGGTACAGGTATGACCTATGACAACATTATTGTAGACGAAGCACAGGATATCTGGCCTGAAGTACTTCGGAATTTTCCTCTGATAAGTAAACGGATTACCTTTATCTGTGACCATGCACAGGAAATAATGGGTAACTTCAGTTCCAAGAATGGAAATATCCGTGACCTACTCAAAACAGATATTGAAAGGGCTGGGTACTCAGTTCTTGTCAGGCATCTCGCTACAAATTTTCGCAATCCGGAATCTGTTTACCGGTTTGCAAAGGAGTTTGTTAGGGATATGCCCACTTCAGATATTGAAAGGTTTAATAAAGCTGGGGGAGAGCCACCTTTGATGATTGTAATGAAAGACCCCAACCGCTTTCAGCAGATTCTGATTAATCAGGTCAGAAATAACAGTGGGATAAATATAGGCATCTTGTGCACCTATGCTTCAGATGTCAGAAAGGTTTCATCAATTCTTAAACGAGATGGAATCGAACACACACCTTATTATAATGGGATACCTGATGAGGAAAAGAAAAGCAGTTTAGAGAATATAAAGAATGTTGTGGTTACCACATTCAAATCATCGAAAGGGCTTGAGTTTCAGCTTGTAATTATGCCATTTGTTGAAAATTATAAAGGGGATGCAGAGACTAGGCGGGAATACTATGTTGGCTGTACACGGGCTGAAGAAAGGCTTATACTGCTTGCAACCGGTAAGCCAGCGGAAATTATCAATACTATTCCAAGAGGCACTTACGTCCTGAAAGAAATTTAATTGTTCAACAAACTATGGCAAGGATCAAAAAAGCAGCGGAAATTATAACAGAAGGTGATCTGTTTAAGAATTCTGTAATTGGCTCTGTTCCAGAGGCTGCACCAAGCTCTAAAGACAAAATAGTTTCAAAAGTTGAATCTGAAACTGCTCCTAAAAGAAAGGCTCCTAAAAGTAGTAAAAAGAATTCAGCTAAAGGTATTCAAAGAGTAGGGTTTGTACCTATGAATCCTGATAATCTCCTCAGGTTTCTGGACGCAGGTATAATATACCCTCTCTGTTACGAAGAGAATTCAAATTATCTCGAGAACAGGCAGAAAGATTATTTTGATATGGTGCCACAGTATATTCCGGTTTTCGACTCCATCAGAGGAGAGAAAGATGAATGTGTGGTTGAGATTATTCTCGATAATGAATCAGCAGACTTAACTGAACCAGCAAATGAAAGGTGCTTATACATAAGTAAGCCACTTCCTGTCAGCAGGATCCGGGCACTACATTTTTCTGGTGCTCCTGCAAGGAAGAAATTTTCAGGT
Organism: Pontibacter liquoris; assembly: GCF_022758235.1. Classification (NCBI taxonomy): domain Bacteria; kingdom Pseudomonadati; phylum Bacteroidota; class Cytophagia; order Cytophagales; family Hymenobacteraceae; genus Pontibacter; species Pontibacter liquoris. The sequence goes on along the minus strand of NZ_JALEBG010000003.1, from coordinate 380,320 downwards.
ATGATTGCAGGGACCAGTTCAATTATTCCTACTACCTGGTGTAAAGCAAGCGGACGCAACTGGGGTGCGCCTGAAGAAATCAGCAAAAAACGATCTGAAGAAAATCTGAGTGACATCAAAATTAAACTTAAAGAGTTTGATCAGATACTGGGGATGCTTGCCTATGTGAGACATGGAAGACTACTGCACTACTTAACTGCAGATGTTAAAAACCATGATAATACTAACATTCCATTCATAAGTCCTGAAGCATTTGCTTTCATAGCCTTTCTTACCGGGAACGATTATTACATGAACCGTTCTATGGATGAATTTCTTAAGATAAGGAGCGCTATTACAGACAGAACATTCCGTGTGTTGGCTGGGACAATGGATAGTGGAACTGAAACCGGAAATCCAAATAAAACAGTTCTCTATAATAATTTACTGTCATTACTTAATGAGCTTGTTGAATCGGGCCATGATAGGTGGAACGCAGAAACAGTGTTACGTGATTGGTACAACAGGCTTTCGTCAGAATCTGAAGTTTCCGGAATGGAGGCATCAGAGATAAAGCACCTTCTTGAATTGGCAGACAAAGCTGGAGAAGTAGCTATGGGCCTTTTAAGCATGGACGAGATACTTACTCACCCTGTTTTAAGGAATAATAGCAATTTAGCTCCGGTGCGATTGATGTTTTTATTGTCAGGTTTTAAGCAGCGAAGTTCGTCTTATACAGCAAAAGAAGCTTTCAGGAATGCTTTATTTCGCTCTGATACTAATCTCTTCAATGTGAATGAAAAGCAGCTGGCCCTTTTGATTGCCGGCAAATACTATGGTTATAGAGTTCTCCCATTACTTGAACCTGTAAGACCTAAATTTCTCCAAGAATTTTTCCCGCAACTGAATCTTAAGCTAAGCTATGCAGATCCGGTGGAAATGCATCTGATAGATCAGGTATACTCCAGTGTCTTTGTGCCAGGCCAGCAATCCAGAATGATTGAAGATAATGCTCGTGTGGAAAACGTGCAGATAGAAAAAGAAATATTTTACAACAGCAGAAAGCTAATGCTTCAGTATTTGCCAACTTCTATAGGAAATCTCTTCAGATTAGTTCATCAGGAAGAAAGTAAAGGAGCCAAACCATCTGAAAATGATACGCTTGAAGGCTATCCAAGCGACATATCTGAAACCCTGTTGTGGTTTTACATTAAAGTTCATTTACCTCAAGTAGCATCCTCCGGACCAAAAGAGGTGAGAATGATGTTCAATTCAGTTATCAGGAGAATAAGACCGCAGCTTTCTTATGGACAGGAGATGTTATTGAAGAGGCTTATAGACTTCGAGAAAAAAATTTTTTGATTACCTAGTATGGATAAAGTGGAAACAGTAATGAATCAGTCGCCGGCAACAAAGCTGCTTGAGGATATCAGATCTCAAAGCTGGGCTCAGTTCGATGATTATTATGAAGATATTATATACAGTAGTTATATAGGTAATGAAGCACCTGATATTTCTCCTGAAGAAAATCTTGTATATCTGGCTGCGACTTATTTAGAGACTAGGATCAGGCATCGGGACCGGTTTCAGGAACTTGTATACATTTTAATGCCGCACATGCATGCTGAATGGTCTGTGACAAAGCGTTTGAATGCACTTATTCCTATTTATAATCAGACGCAGATATCAGGTTTTTCCCAATGTATCTCTGAAATGATTCCCAGACTTGCGGAATCTGTAAATACAGAGGATTATCTGTTTTCGCGGGAGCAAAAGCAGAAGATGGCTCTGAATGTTTTTGCCGAATCAGTAGTGTTTGCTTACGGAAAGTTGCGTGGAATAGGGCAACAGAAATTATTTTCTAATGAGATATTGCCTAAAGTGCTGATTAAGCTATCAAATCCTGAAATCAGTTATAACCTGGGTCTACTAGGAGAATACATGGAGCTTTGTTCCTCGGTAGACGCCCTTACAGATTATAGATATCCTTGGAAGCCTCTTTAAATCTGTAGAGTAAATATGGAAGAATAGGTTTGTCTATCAAAATGTTAGGAAGTAGTTGGCTAACTTGTCTTTTATAGAATTAAGCCATGCCACATCTGTACATGATGTTCTAAGAAACTGTTCCTTCACATTGATAATAATGTGCCCACATTTTCCTGAATCAGATTGCTTAAAATCAAATTACTGAAAGGCTTGGGTATAAATGCAATGGAAAGAAGTTACAGAGTAGGGCATACATATAAAGATATTCTGAGTGTTTCCCGCGAACAGGATGAATTCGTTTCATGGTTTGCTCTGAACGGGAGTGGTATAGGAAATTCAGGAGGCATCAGAAGTGCAAAATTTCTGAAAAGAAATTCTGAATTACCTTCTTATATAGTATTGATCACAAGGCAGATTTCTCATCGCCGGCATAACCCTTGGGAAGACATCATTGACTATTCTACGGGTACTATCTTTTACTGGGGAGATGCAAAACACCATGCCCATAAAAACTATTCAGACTTCAGAGGCAATAAGCAGATGCTCAGCATATTTGAACATGTACTGGATAACAGGTTATCTGAACTTCCTCCAATTCTGCACTTTTCAAAAGTTAAGAGTGGTCTGGTCCAGTTTAATGGTCTTTGTGTTCTGAAGAATCTTGAATTAACATGGTTTAAAGATACTGGTAGTCCTGTTAAGAATTACCGGGCAGAGCTCACAATACTGGATACAGAAAAAGTGAGTGTGTCCTGGTTACATAACCGGGTTCAATGTTCTGATTCACAGCAGCTAAATTCAGCGGCTCCGAAAGTATGGGAAGATTATATCAAGGGAAACACCAGAAAATTGGATATATGGTCTAAAAGGATATTGGACAAAGCAGAGCAGCTTCCCTTGGAGAAAAGTGCCGGAGATTTGCTGTTGAGAAGGTTAAGTGAACTTACTCCAACACAATTTGAAGCAGTCGTAGTAGAGCTGTTTCGGAGCCTTCCACATGTAAATCATAAAATTGTCAGGACTAGACCTACAGCGGATGGAGGACTGGATTTCTTTGGTAAATTTTCTATCCCTTATCCGGTAAAGTATGAAATTGAGTTTCTGGGTGAAGCCAAAAAGTTTTCCCGTGAAACAGCAGTTCAGCCAAAGCATGTATCCCGATTGGTTGCCCGCCTGAGCCGAGGGCAATTCGGAGTATTTGTGACTACATCTTATTACACCAGACAAACTCAAAGAGAAGTACTGGAAGACGGATATCCGGTCAGACTTTTTTCAGGAAACGATATAGTAAATATTCTTCAGGAACTTCAACTTGTGGAAAAAGGTGAAATAAAGAAAGAATGGTTAGAGACTATGACAAAAAACATGACTCTATGTTAGACCACCTCCTGCACATCCCATCAGAAGAAACACCGCCGAAGGCAGGGGCAATGATAAATACCTTCAGGGCCTTTGGTTATAACCTACAGACCGCAATTGCAGACATCATAGATAACAGTATTTCCGCCCGTGCTAGAAATATATGGATACAGTATGAGTGGCAGGGTGAGGATTCCTGGGTAACGATTACTGATGACGGAGAAGGGATGGACAAAAATGTACTGGTTGAAGCTATGACACCCGGAAGCAAAGATCCAAAGGATGTGCGTGAGGAGAATGATCTCGGACGGTTTGGCTTGGGACTCAAAACATCTTCCTTCTCCCAATGTAAGGCATTGACTGTAATAACAAAAAAAAAGAACTACGATATTCTGAAAAGATGCTGGGATCTGGATTTTGTGAATTACACGAAGAAGTGGAATCTGCTTGACTATTTATCTGATCATAAGTTTAAGGATAAGTTGGATAATTTATGTAGTGGAACAACGGTGTTGTGGGAAAAAATGGATCGTCTTGTTGGAAATGCCAACGTGCATAATGAGGCTGCGAGGAGCATATTTTTAGAGGAATTTGAAAAAGTTGAGGAACATTTAAGTCTTGTCTTCCACAGATACATTGAGAGAAAGAAAATATCCATCTGGATGAATGGTCATATACTGGAAGCATGGGACCCATTTATGAAAGAATCGAATGGAGGTCAGATGATAGCTAGAGAGAGTTTTAATAATGATCAGGTAACTGTAAAATGTTACGTGCTGCCACATATTTCCAAACTCAGCCCAGAAGCGAGAAAAATTGCGAAAACGGATCAGTGGTACCAGTTGCAGGGATTTTATATTTACAGAAACAGCCGCTTACTGCTTTATGGAGACTGGTTAGGGTTATTTGCTAAAAATGAACATTTTAAAAATGCCAGAATTCTCGTGGATATATCAAACAAGCTTGACCACGAATGGAAAATAGACATAAAGAAAGCTGCAGCATCTCCTTCAGTAGCTATAAGGAAAGATCTGGTCCGGTTAGGTAAAATGACCAGAAAAGCTGCTGGAGATGTACATCGTTTCAGAGGGAATCAGATTATGCTAGATGACTCTATTAAGAGTTTCTCATTCCAGCCTGTGTGGAAAGCGAGAAAGACAAGGGATGATGTAAGACATTATTATATTAATCCGGAGCATCCACTAATAAAGCAATTGCTGGAAAAAGACAACATTAGCCAGTCTGATCTGAAAGCAGCCTTAAAACTGATAGGAGATACAACTCCTGTTGAATCTATCATCCAGTTTCACAGTGAAGAACCTGAAAGCCATGAGCTACGGGAAAATAAGAATGAACCGGATCAGGGTACCATAGAATTGGCAAAAAGGATGTACAATTCACTTAAATCAACGGGAGTAGCTAATGAACTAGCTATCAAGCAGATTTTTCACATCGAACCCTTCAATCAATATCCACAATTAATAGAACACTTTGTATAATGGACCAATTTGAAAGTGCGACAAATGTGTGCCACATTTTCTTATCCCCAATAAAGGCAGGCAGAAGCATTACTTTGGATGATATAATTAATGTAGTACAGAACCCTCTTCTGAAACAGCAATATCCTCTTGTTGATGAAGAGGAATTAATCGCTCAGTTAGAGACTGATTATGAAGTCTACCAGAGTAATCCCACTGATCTAACAAACAAAGATGTGAAGCCTTGGCTGAATGACCATACTGCAGGGTTGCCATGGGAGTTATGGAAACGTTACCGTTCTTACATCAAGATGAAGGATGGTTCTTTCCCGATTGATAATCTGGATGATATCACTGATAGAATTCTGGATAAATGCGTGAATCCAAAAACAACAGGTGGATGGGACAGAAGGGGTATGGTCGTAGGCAATGTGCAGTCCGGTAAAACTGCGAATTATACAGGACTAATAAACAAAGCTACTGATGCCGGCTACAAGCTGATCATTGTCATTGCAGGTGTTCACAATTCCCTCCGGTCACAGACTCAGGTGAGAATTGATGAAGGCTATATAGGCCGAAATAGTGCGGATTTCATAATAAGGAGGCGAGTCAATAAAATCGGCGTTGGTGAGTTTAAAGCTGATACAGAAATTTACTCCTACACTTCTTCTGATGAAAAGGGTGACTTTAACAGGGGTATTGCCAATAAGATAAACGTTCCCATAGGGGGTAAAAGTCCGACTGTACTTGTAATCAAGAAGAATGTCAGTGTTCTTGAGAACCTGATACTATGGTTAAATCAGTATGCAGTGGAAGATTCTGCCGGAAATCGTAAAATTTTTGATGTTCCTGTACTAGTAATTGATGATGAAGCTGATAATGCTTCTGTGAATTCAGGGACTGAAATTGATGTAAGAGCAATAAACCGGTTGATCAGAACTCTTCTGAGTCTGTTTAATCAAAACACTTTTATAGGGTATACTGCTACCCCATATGCCAACCTGTTTATTCCATCTTCATGGAGTGAAGACCTTGAGACTATGGTGAAAGATGTTCGGCTGAAGGTTGGTGAAGATCTTTTCCCAAGAGATTTTATAGTTAATATTCCTCCGCCTTCCAATTACATTGGTGCTGCACAGGTATTCGGCTTCGAAAACAGAAAGACAGGTGAACAATTTGAGGGGCTTGATATAATCCGGCCGGCAGAGGATCAGGAGCCTTGGTTTCCCAGAACTATAAACAGAAATAACAGGGACCAGCTCCCTGATGATGTTCCGGCAACTCTGAAAGAAGCTATAAAAGCATTTATACTTACGTGTGCTATCAGAAGGTTGAGAGGGCATGGAAAGAAGCATAATTCAATGCTGGTACACGTAGCACTCAGGGTAGCATGGATTGACCGGGTGGCTTGGTTAGTGAATGAGATACTCAGGGACTTTAAACGCCAGATAAAGTCCGGCCAAGGTAACCTTATGCAGGAGTTGAAAGAACTGTTTGAGAACGATTTTTTACCGACAACAACAGAAGTTCTTGAAAACCTTGCATATTCAGATCCTAAGCTGAAACTCCATAATTGGGAAGATGTAAGCCGTCATCTGATAGAGGCAGTTTCAAAAATCGAAGTGCGGGCCGTACACGGAACGAAAAATACCCGGAATCTGGAGTATCACAATATCGAGGAGATAAACTACGGGAGATATGAGAATGGGCTATCAGTTATTGCCGTTGGTGGTAATAAACTGGCGCGTGGTATTACTCTTGAAGGTTTGTCTGTTAGCTATTACCTCCGAACCACACGGATGTACGATTCCCTGATGCAGATGGGGAGATGGTTTGGGTATCGTCCTGGCTATATAGATCTGTGCAGATTGTATACGACTGAACAGTTGGTAAACTGGTACCGTCATGTTACAATGGCAACAGAAGAAATGCGCGCAGATTTTGATGAAATGGCCGCAAAAAATCTGAGACCCCAGGATTATCAGCTTAAAGTACGAACACATCCGGGGATGCTGTCTATAACTTCAGTGACAAAGATGAGAGAGCATGAACGGATTGAAGTCGGATTTTCCGGTAAATTGATACAGACCTACATATTTGACAAATCCCGTCCAATAGTGGAAGGTAACAACAGTGCTTTTAACAATTTACTCAATTATTTATCAAACCCGGAACTTCTGGAATCTAATCGGGGAGTAAATGCTTTGCTCTGGAAATCAGCGGGCTCAGATTTGGTAATTGACTTTATATCAAAATATAAATCAGCGTATGTCCGCAATGATGTACTCAGGGCTTACATAGAACAGCAAAATTCAGAGAGCAGGCTAAAGGAATGGTCAGTTGCTGTTATTCTGAATTCAGGTAAAACGATAACCACAAAAGGTGCCCTGAGTGGTAAACCAGTTAAGAAGCATGACTTCTCATGGAAGGATGGAAATATCTCAGCAGGTCTTCCTGCCAGAAATCTGGAAGAAGGTTTAAAAGAGCTTAGAGTAAAAGGCAGTAAAAATGCAATTCTTGACAGGAGAGCAAGGATGATAGATTTAGATTTCGACTCAGAGCCCACCGAAGAGTTAATAAAACAGAAGAGAAATACTGAAGGCAGACCTTTGTTAGTGATCATGCCTCTCGATCCAAGGGTGTCATCTAAACTTGATGAGAATATTCCATTGATTGGGTTTGGTCTGATATTTCCGGATTTTGAAGGGGAAGAAGTTTATAGCTACGCTGCAAGACCGGCACAGGTAGATTTTGAAGAAGTCCTGCAGGAAGATGATGATGAGCAGGATGAAGGATGATATTAAAAGAATCTGGCAGAAACAGGAATCTGCCCCTGATAAACAGGTTTTAAGAGAGCAGATATCATGTGTTCCCGGTCTGCAATGTTTTATTGGTCTGATAGGGTATACCGGAGCCAGAACCTTTCAGATTGAATTGGATAGTTCGGTTTCCGTTCATAATAATTTTATCCGGAAGTTTAGAGGGCTTGAAATTCAGGTAATCCCGGTAAGCAGCTCACGGCAGGATTATACTATTATTCTGCTTGATAGAGAACTGAAAGATTTATTTGTTCTTTTTATTGAAGATCTGATAGAAAAGCTGATTCCTGTTACTGATACCATAGAGGCACTCACCATAATAAACCAACGGGTTAATTACTGGAAAAAGCTTTTCTTAAGGGTGTCCGGAGAGTTACTAAGTGCAGAAAAACAGAGAGGCTTATACGGAGAGCTTTTTTTCCTGCGAACACTTCTGGTCACTTGTTCAGATCGGGCAGAAATATTAAGTTCATGGAGAGGGCCTCTCAGCTCAAACCAGGATTTTGCACGGAACAGGAATGCAGTTGAAATTAAAACAACAAAAGCGAGCAATTCATCTGTCCACATAGCAAATGAACAGCAGCTTGATTTCACATGCTGGGACAATCTTTTTTTAGTGTTGCTTGTAGTTAGCGAATCTTCAGGAAATGTCGATTCCCTTTGTGCAATTATAAATGAGATAAGCGATTTACTAAGTTTTGATCCGGAGCTGATTCAGGAGTTTGATATCAAACTAGAATCTTCTGGAATTAGCAGGGATATGGTTGAGCACTATGATGAGACCAGCTACTCAGTAAATCAAAGAAGATTTTTCAGAATTCGGGAAGAATTTCCAGTTATAGTCAGGGCGAACCTTGGTAATGATGCCCTTTTCAATGTTAAATATCAACTTGATCTTTCAGCCTGCTATTCATTTGAGACTACGGAAGAGGAAGTATTAACGACAGTAATATGACACTGCAAAAAGACGTTGTTCACTCTGATTTTGAGCTGGAGCAGTACTTGCAGGAAGTTCACCATGAAATAAATTCACTGGTCTACTCAGATGAGAATGGTACTTCCAAAGAAAATAAATTCACTGAGTACGTCATGGAGTTACTTTCTGAGGCCGGCGAAACAGAAGGGATAAGGTTATGCTCCTATGTGAAGGAAAATAAGTGGGAGAACGTGCAGTTTAAAATAAACGGCTATGCAATTGAAGAAGGGCTGGAAACACTTGATATTTTTATAGCTCATTTTCAGGACACGAACCATATTTACCGGGTGGGGAAAACTGATTTTGAAAATCTGATCAAATGGTCTACTGGATTCATTAATGCAGCTTTCAAAGGTCATCTTGATGATATTGAGCCTTCTACTGAAGCTTATGGTCTCGCACGACTGGTCAGGGATAATCAGAAGGAGTTTATAAGAGTTAATGTGTTCATTCTCTCCAATGGTAACATCCCACATGATCCACCGAAAAGCTTTTCCCTGAAGAGTCTGGAGGATTTGTCCTTTACCTTTCAGGTGTGGGATGCTGAGCGCCTGCACCGGCTTTCACAATCAAAGTATAATCGTGAACCAATTGAAATTGACTTTGAAGCAACATTAGGGAAAGTTATACCCTGCCTGAAAATGCCTTCTGCAAATGATCTGTATGAATGTTACCTGGCTATTGTGCCAGGCTCTGTTCTGGCGACCCTTTACAGGAACTATGGTACCCGGCTTCTGGAGAGTAACGTAAGAGCTTTTCTTCAGCAAACCGGTAAAATCAATAAAGGTATTAAAGATACTATTATCAATAAACCTTTTATGTTTTTACCATATAACAACGGACTTGCAACAACAGCTCAGGAAGTCAAAACCATAAGACTTGATGATGGCCAGCTAGCTATAACAGGAGTTAAAGACTTTCAGATAGTAAATGGAGGACAAACAACTGCTTCCCTGTTCCACACAGAGAAAAGATTTAAGGCAGATCTCTCACAGGTATTTGTCCAGATGAAGCTTACTGTTATCAAAGATGAAGATAAAAAGAATGAAACAGTGCCCTTCATCTCCAGATACGCAAATAGTCAGAATGCAGTGTCGGAACTGGATCTGACATCAAATAACCCTTACCTGCAAAAGCTGGAAGAGCTTTCAAGAACAACTTTTGCGATTGACCCTGAGAATACCAACAAACAGACCATCTGGTTTCTGGAGAGGGTTAAAGGACAGTATAAGGAAGCTCTCAATAAAGAACCTACAAAAGGCAAGAAGGATGCCTTTGTTATAAAGTATCCCCGTAATCAGATTATTGTAAAGTCTGAAATCGCAAAATATTTAAACATCTGGAAGCAGCACCCTCACCATGTTTCTAAGGGAGCACAAAAAAACTACAACTACTTCCTGAGTGAGATTAAAGATGAATTTAAATCAAAAAAGCCAAACCGGATTTACTGGCAGGACATCGTGGCAAATGCCATACTGTTTCAGGTAACTGACCGTTTATTCGGAAGAAAAAATCAAAACCCTATAGGAGATACAAATGTTAAGTCCCAAACTGTTGCATATACTCTCTCATATTTTCATCGCATCACACGCAACAGGCTCAATCTTGGTTTTATCTGGGAAAAGCAATTTGTCCCTGAAGATTTACAGGATGAGTTAAAGAAAGGACTGAAGTTTGTTTACGACTTCTTTGATTCCCTTAATGTGGCACTTGTCAGTGAAACTGCTAAATCTGAGAAAACATGGAAGGCGTTAACTGAATGTAAGGGGCATCCAATGAATATGGAGGCTATAAATGCCTATCTGATCAGTGATAAAGAATTTAAAGAAAGATATGAATCAGTAGATGATAAAACGGAGGAAACAAAAAAGTATGCTGATTTACAAAAGATCACTTCACTGGGAGTAAAGTTCTGGGATGGTCTGTGGCTCTATAATCGTAACTCAAAAGTGCTGAGTACATATCAGCAATCTATTGCATCAATTATTTGTAAAAAGCTTAGAGAATCTGGTGGTTTGTCCGAGCGGGAGATAAGGAAGGGGGCTGAAATAATCGACATCCTGGCTGAAAGTAAAATAGACTTCGATAAAGTCGCTGTGCTTAGTCAATTGGATGATAAAGAGCTGGTCGATCCTTCTGCCTTATACAATCGTTTAAGTAAACTGAACAATGATGACTGGAAGAGAATAATTGATCTTGGAGAGCAAACCAAATTAATGAGTTATAATGAGATCAGTGTTCTGAAAACAGTTATACAGAGACTGAAACGCAAAGAGAATATTGATCTTAAGAGATTGCAGACAACACAGACTGCAATTGATAAGATTAAGAAGTTTGGTATTAAAGTTTGAATAAACCCTCATTCTCGTTAAAACCTTTTCCTGATAAAGCCAGTCAAACGTAAGATTGAATAAGATTTTACTCAAGCAGGTATGGCAGACGTGCATTCAAAAGAAACGAGAAGCTACAACATGAGTCGTATAAAGGGCAAGAATACGAAGCCTGAGCTTATTGTACGTAAATTTCTCTTTTCTGAAGGGTACCGGTACCGGCTGCACGTAAAGGAGCTTCCCGGTAAACCAGACATTGTGCTCCCTAAATATAAAACTGTAATCAACGTCCATGGCTGCTTCTGGCACGGGCATGAAGGCTGTAAAAGCTATGTCATCCCCAAAACCAATACAGAATGGTGGCTACGGAAAATAAACAGAAACAAAGTGCGCGATGATCAAAATCTAGTAAAATTAACCCAGGATGGATGGAAAGTTTTAACGATATTTGAATGTGAACTTAAGCCGAAGCTTAGAGCTCAGACATTAAGCAGTATCTTAGATTTTTTGAAGTTTGAAAATACCGGTAATTGACATATTTGCAGGGCCTGGTGGGCTTGGTGAGGGCTTCAGTGCCTTATTAAACACTGATGGGAGCAGAGTATTTGACATAGCATTGTCAATAGAAAAAGATGAGTCTGCACATCAGACTCTGACATTGAGAAGTTTCTTCAGGCAGTTTGAGCCTGGTGCTGTTCCGGATGATTATTACGATTTTATTAAAGGACGTCTTTCCATTAATGATCTGTATGAAAGATGGCCGGAGCAGGCACAAATAGCAAAAGAAGAAGCTTGGCTGGCTACATTAGGTGACGATGATGCTTCAGTTCCATTCAATCAGGTGGATCAAAGGATAAGTAATGCTTTAAAGGGTAATAAGAACTGGCTACTCATAGGGGGACCACCCTGTCAGGCATATTCGATTGTTGGAAGGTCAAGAAGAAAAGATAAAATACTTGATGAAAATAAAGATATACGGGTTGGGCTATATAAGCAGTACTTAAGGATACTTGCGGTACATAGTCCTGCGGTTTTTGTCATGGAGAATGTGAAAGGACTACTTTCTGCACAAACGAAGGAGAGTCCTGTATTTACTAAAATTCTCAGTGACTTGTCAGACCCTGCCAAGGCTTGTTTACATTCATCTGTTGACTCTGATTCAGAGTGTAAGGGCTATAGGATATACTCACTTTCTGAGAAGTCAATTGGAAAGGATATAATAAATGATAATCCTGTTTTTAATCAGAAGAGCTTTGTCATACAGGCAGAGAAATTCGGTATTCCCCAAACAAGGCACAGAGTAATTTTACTTGGTATCAGGAAGGATATTGACTTCTCTCCGGATGTATTAGATAAGGTTGCTGAAGTTCCTATTTCTAAAGTGCTTGAAGGTTTACCTAAACTGCGTAGTAGTCTGTCAAAACAGAAAGACAGTTGTGAGGAATGGGCTGAAGCCATCAGTAATATTGAGGCTGCCTTAATGAAGGAAAAAACCGAAGCAGCTCTTCTTGCAGAAATTAAGGAGCAGCTTAAAAGAATAAAGGGTACAGCAGCAGATGCGGGGTCTGAGTTTCATGCTGATGAACGTCTTTATATTAATTATGAAAAGAAGTGGTTTCTGGATAATAAGTTAGGCGGAGTATGTAATCACAAATCAAGAGGCCATATGGATAGTGACCTTCTGAGATATCTTTTTGTTGCGAGCTTTGCCAAAGTTTACCACAGGTCACCGAAACTAGAGGACTTCCCAGTTGCTCTTTTGCCTGATCATAAAAACGTCAGAGAAGGCATAGATAATAAAAAATTTGCAGATAGGTTCAGGGTGCAGTTATGGGATAGACCTTCAAAGACAATAACAAGTCATATTTCAAAGGATGGTCATTACTATATACACCCAGATCCTGCACAGTGCAGAAGCCTTACTGTTCGGGAAGCGGCACGTATTCAAACTTTCCCTGATAATTACTTCTTTTGTGGGTCAAGAACTTCTCAATTTATACAGGTAGGAAATGCTGTTCCTCCACTGCTTGCAAATCAGATTGCAAAATTGGTACTTCCCGTTTTCACTTCTTTGAAAGCAGAACGAGGAGAGTACGTCAGTTTACCCAACCAGCAGCCAGAGCCATCTGTTGCTTAATTCTATATTTCTTATTGCCATAGACGTTATACTAATCTATATTATTTAGTTGCAAAAGTAAGGGTGTAAGCTGCCATTTCTGGCATTGAACAAGAGTTAACCTGACATTCTTCTTCATGTTCTTCCTGGCTTTGCTCACCAGATGGAACCTCCTTCCAAGTAGCTCCTCGATAATGGCTGTTGATAGCCCTTGTTTCCATAGCACCTGCCTGCTTTTATCGGCGTCATTAGAAGGTGTGACAAGAAAAAGTATCAGCTGCATGTACTTGTTTGTCACTAGGAGCAGCTTTAGGCAGAAATTGCCGGTGGAGGACCTGCCCTCCAAGCGACCTGTCAAAGACACTGTGCTGGTGAATCCTTATCTTTTGGCAGATGGGCTGTTTTTAGAGCCGATATAGTAATCCGTGTATGCCGAGAGACTGCAACGGTACTGTGCCAAGAGAAAGGCATGGTAGCAGGCTTGCCTTTATTATATAAATATTTTTATAACAAGTTAATATGCCTAATTGGCAGAGAGGGCTGAGAAGTAGGAGTAAACTGGCTTCTAGACTGTTCAAGCATGTGCCTGTTGAGAGGCTATTGTTAGCAGTTTTAGCAGCATATTGATTCCTGTTGCTGTAAGAGTTGTGAGGTAAATGATTTACCATTATTTATGACATATTCAAAGGAGCTTCCTTTGAAAACACATGAGCAAAAGAGGGAGTACCTTTCGACGTTCCAAGCAGGTGCTGAAGCTTTGCCTATCCAATTGGAGCTGGTTACAAAAGGCGTTGGATTTTAGAACGATTAGGCTTTTGCAAGAGAAATCAAGCTTTAGCCTCCGGAATATTTCCAAATAATTAAAAAAGCCTCTCAGCATATAGCTAAGAAGCTTTTCGGTGATCGCGAAGCAGAATGGAAACTTCAATAAGTATTTCAATTTTCTAATTATCTTGTTTACCACATTCTTTATTCTTTTTGAGGAGGAATAAATAGCTTTTATATTTAAGCTTCTTCTTGAGTAACAGGGTTTGAATTTGTTATATACCAAATTTACAATTGTAATTAACATTGAATATCCCCTTGCTGAAAAGCTTGTTTTTTTGTATATTAATTTATGGAAACAGTAGAAAGAAAACGACCGATCCACTTGGGTGACCACGTGCGAAGAATGCGGACCGCTTTGGGAGTAAAGCAGTCTGCCTTAGCCAATGAACTAGGCACAACACAGCAGAATATCTCACGCATTGAGCAGGAAGAAGATCTGGATGATTCGACGCTAGAGAGGATAGGCAAAGCGCTTGGGGTATCTACTGAGGCAATAAAAAATTTTACAGATGACGGGAGTGTATTTATCCAAACCTTAAATGATAGCTCCTTTGGTAATTCAGGACCAGGTGGTACCTTTTCCCAGTGTACTTTCAATCCTTTAGATAAGCTTCTAGAAGTAATTGAAGAAAATAAAAGATTATACGAGCGACTACTGGCCAGTGAGCGAGAGAAGGTGGAAATACTCCGGCAGCAACAGCAGTCGTAACTGCTAGATAGATATTTAAATGCTCTAGGGACTTTCTTACAAGCCGCTTTTCTTGTGTTTGGTTACCTCTGTTTTCTTGAACAACTCCACGCTTCGTTCAACCTCATCCGGGTCTAGGTGGTAAGTAGAGTCCGCCCAGATAGCCGCCTCCGAGGAAGCTTGGCGGATCATCTCATATTTAGCGCTACTTTCTCTCAGCCTGACGTTCTCCCGAAATAGGCTAAAGCAAAGCCCAGTTAATATAGCCACCGTCAGCAAACAAACAACACCCCCGATCAGAAAACCCCTTGACCTGTCCTCAAAATGGTGGTGGTGCCGGACAGGCAGCACCTTCGGCAGCTGGGTGATCGTCTCACGGAAGGAGGCAATCTGGGCGTAGATCTGCAGGGCCTGCGTGCTCAGATCCTGCCGGCTGATGAGTTTTTTCAGTTCCTCAAACTGGTTGGAAATGTCAGGTGATAATTTAGTCAGTTCCGCGTTGTCTTGTTCAGGCCTGGCTGGAGCAGGGGCGTTTAGTTGCTCCACCTTTTCCAGGCGTTTTCCGTGCAGGGCCAGCACGCGCTCTGCGTCAGAGAGTCTTTCTTCTAGTTCCGCTGGGTTCATAGGTGTTTCCTTTTTCTTTTCTTGCGTTTCTTTTTGAAGTGATAGTCACTCAGGTGCGGGGAGCCTTCTGTTTGTGCTGCGCCAGGAGGCAGTAAGGTGTCAGCCAGCGCCTGCAGTTTGTTACTTTTCCCTAGTGTGAAGGCAGCAGTAGTACCTTGCAACGGTGTAAGGTGGCGTTGCTGCAGTTGGAGGATATGTCCAGTCTGTTGGCGTAGCAGCATGTTCTGTGTCAATTGCTTGCTGATCGCCCCATAGCTCAGGCTCCTGTCCACGCTGGAGCCCTTGAAGCTGAGCTCGCCAATACGGAAGCTCACGCCCTGCACCTGGTCTGTCCCTCTTCTGTACTTATATTCAACATAGACGCCTTTGGCCTGCAGCGTGGCCTCTAGCTCGGACCAGGTCTTTACCTTTTGCAGAACCTGTTTGATAGTGTCGTGCAGCGCGTATTTTGCCATATCGCCCCCTTTGAGGCGGTGGCGGTTTACCTGCCCTTTTCCTGGTGCTAGGTAGTAGCCATGCTGCTGGGTCATCTCCCGGCAAACTGCTGCGTTGCGTCGGTGCTGGTATCTGTCGGGAATCGTTTTCCCTTCATAGTCCACGCGGTTGTAGATGATGTGCAGGTGCGGGTGCTCCCTGTCCCGGTGCTCGACCACCAGGTACTGCGTGGCGCTGATCTGCATCTTTTTCAGGTACTCTTTTGCCCGCGCCGCCATGCTCTCAGGAGTGAGCTTTTCCCTGTCACGGATGCTCCAGCTCAGGGCAATGTGGCCAACCGCTTTGCCCAGCTCGGGGTTGAGGCTGCGCTGCAGGTTGAAGTCGGCAATCATGCCTGGGACAGTGTCCGTGCGGATACCCTCCGCTGCAAGTACCACAGCCTCCGGTTTCTGCATCACGTAGCGGACGCAGCCCGAAAAGCTCTTACCGATCATCACTTTTCCGATCATCTTTGCCGAAGGCGCGCAAGCAGACGGTCTATTTCCCCGAGGGCCAGGCGGCACTTGCCCTGCACCGACAGCAGCCCCTCGCGGTGGGCCAGGCGGGCCAGCTGGTTGAGGTTGTTGGCCAGCCCTGAGAGCGAGCGCAACAGGGCTGCCTCTTCCGGGGAGAGCCGGGCGATAACTACCGTCTTCCTGGCAGCTGTCCTAAACCAGGCCGAGGCACTCATGCCCGCCTCCCGGGCCTTGCCCATGACCAAGATCCGCTCAGTCTCTGTCACGCGCACGACCAGTGTATAGCTCCGCTTCGTCTTTTTGGTTGGTCGGCCGCCCTTCTTTCGCTGCGGCCCCTGCTGCTCGTCTGCACTCTTCTCCATATCCTTTCTGTGTTAAGATGTTGAATGGTTTCCCTGCTGCGACCACCGGGAGCAGAGGGCGCGGCCGGTGGCCGGGCAAGGGTTTTTGTATGACAAAAACACAAACTTGCTCCCTGCTCTTAAAAGCGCTTCCCGTTAGCCTTCCTAATAATAGCTGAGCCTTACCCGGAGTTGCTTGACCAGCCGATGTCGGGATGTTAAGTAATCTTTCACGTCCTGAAAGCCTCGGTAGAGCAGGGTTGCTGGACGATCACAGGAGGAGTGATGTGCTGCAAGTCAGGGGTAGTAGTAGCGGACTTGCGTGACTTATAGCTCAGACGTTTCGCTCACCCTGATTTTGGTGTATGCTGACTGGGCTTGTAAAGTATCAGGCTTTCCTTAGGAGAGTAGACGGTCAGGCTTTTCTGCTTGCGCGCAGCATGTGGTGTCCTGCTTCCTCCTGTAATTCAGAAACAGTCTTTTTGCGTCCCTTGCGTACCCACTCGTCCAGTTCGCTTTTATAGAAATAAAGCCGCTTGCCCTGCTTGTTGAAAGGAACTTCCCGGCGGCAGGCCTTCACATAGAGGGTGGAGACGGACAGATGGAGAAAGGCAGCAGCCTGTGTGACGTTGAAGATCGTCCCGGTGTCCTGCGGCGCGCGTTGCTCGGTGATAAGGAGTTCCAGGCGATCCATTTTCTCATGTAGCAGGCGCATGGCCTGGGGCATTTGCTCAAAGGTGTAAATTTCCATGGCAGTGATTGATTTGGTTTACACTGCAATGGTAAGCGCTTTGTTTTCAGGGTTACAAGAAGGCAGGACAGCATCCTGCCTGTTTCCTACTGACCGTTATAGTTTTTTTGCGTGCGCAGGACCGGGTAAACAGCGTACGTGCCTCCGGGTTGTTTTCGCACGTCGAGAATGGGCGACTGACAGGGCTTGGCATTGGAGGAGATAATGGCAGCCAGGTAGCCGGGAGGCAGGGTGCGCTGCTGCTTGCGAAATACATAGGCAAAGTGGCTTGCTATCCATTCCTCCAGGTCTGACTTGAGGCAGCCAATAATGAGGTTGGCCTCGTAGAGCTGCTTGAAGGCATCAGCCAGCTGATTGCCGTTTCCGTGGAAGAGCAGGGGAGAAGAGGGAGATCGGTTCTCCTGCAATAAGGACAGCAGCTGCTCCTGGTCCTCTGCAGTAAAGTAGCCTTTGAGGATTTCGAAGAGGCTCTCCGGCACCCCGTCCACAAAGCGGGGAAAGCCAGTGACAAGCCTGGCGGGAGCGGCCTCGTCTGAAATTAACGCCTGTTGCTCCGAGGTGGGAAGCAGCACCGCGATGTGTCGTCTGAAGCTGGCCAGTATCGTTTCGCGAAGCTTGACCGTCTCGCCCAGGTCATCCACCAGTTCCTCCCACACCGCTATGCCCGCATGGGCAGGCTGCAGGTTGTGCACTACAAACAAGCTGGGAAGGCCGAGCTGCTCCAGGTAACAGGTAGGGTAGGCCTGCCCATAACCCGGAGCGTGGTTGTGGAAGTGGACCCAGAAGGTCCTGAACCGCTCTTCTATCTCCGTCACTTGCTCCAGGACGAGTTGCAGTTGCTTGTGGTGGAGCGAGAGCAGGTCGAGGGCAGCCATCTGGGAGAGAAGCCGGAACTCGCTTTCAAAGAGGGCGGCCTCGTCGTAATGCGTCTCATGCCGAAGGTCGTAACCCGTCACTTCCTGCTGGCCATAAGGACCCACGGCCACCTTTCTTTGGATCAGGCGCAGCTCGAAGGTCTGCAGGCGGGAAAGAAACTTTTTCAGGTGCTTCATAGCGCGTCTGGCGTCTTAGATTGCCTTTCGGGTAAACTTCCTATGATTAAAGGCTGCTTGTAACGTTATTTATTTAAAGAGAGCTTTCACCAGCATCCTTTGGGAGCAATGCCCTGTTATACGAGAGTGAACAGATTAGTAAATACTAACCATCATGCATACCGGGCTGAGGAATCAGTAGTTTAGAAGAAGAATTGGCCTAGCTTCCCTGGCAGCAGGTTCCCATGACTAAAGCGCACGAAAAACAAGAATGCGGGAAAGTTTTATCCGTAAAGGACTTTCTTCCTGAAGGCAAGCGAATCTTTATCTACTTCGTCTAAAAGAGCATCCGGAAGGTTCATGAGTGGATCGTACCAATCCGCTTTTTGCCCAGCCCAGGCCAGCCATTCCTTCCGATTAGGGAAATGAGAAGGTGAGCCTTCAGCCTGTTGCTCCATGGCAGCGATATAGGCTCGCAGCAACTGCGCCTCCTGCCAGCGCTTTGCCTGTTGCAGCAGTACCTTGAATCTGTGGAGCTCCTGTTCCTTGCGTGCCTGCAGTTCCCGCTGGATCCGCTCTTTTTCAAGGCGTACTTCCTCAGCCTTCCGGTGTTCAAGATGCCGAGCCTCTGCTTTCTGCGTTTTCCACTCGAGGTAGGCGATGACGGCTGAGAGCCTGCTTTCCAAGGGAACCTTCCCGTCCTGCCACTCTCTGCAGCTCCAGGAAGGGCCGATCTTCAGGACCAGCGTGCCTGTTGGGATGTAATCGAAGGAGTAGTTTCCTTTCCTGATCTCATCCGATCTCTTCTGCTTCTCCCGGATGGCCACCTCATACTTTTCATTCCTGATATGAATGCAGATTTGGTAACTACTCTTAAGAACGTTATGCCCTCTTGCCTGAAGTGCCTTGATGAGCGTGTTCATCAGCCGAAACGTTCGGTCCAGGCACTGTTTGGAAACCTTTATGTCCAGGAAACCATAGGATGTGTTGAGCAGACCGGTGAAACGATATCTGGCGTTTCGCTCCTCGATATCAGCCTTGGCCGATGCTATCAGAATATCCGGATTGGTAAGCCGTGGCGGTACCTTCAGTACCTTCTCCAGGCTGTGTTCAATTTCCAGCTGCAAAAGCTCCAGCGGGCTACGGGAAGTTGCAGTTTTAGCCCCGGCAAGTATACTGAAATCTATTTCCTGCGCTACCGTTTCATTGGTGAGCAGTACTGGCACAGGAACCTTCTTTCCGGCTTTGATGCGCTGCCAGTGCCCAAGTTGTGGCAGCGGGATCTGCAGTTCTTTACAAAGCTTGCGAAGGTCATAGTCTGAGACATTATACCTAAGGGAAAGGGAAGAGATTGGTTCGGACCATACCTGTTTGTAGAGTTCCAGCCGGGTAACCAGGTTGCTTTTCATCGAATTGATATAGAGTACTTTACTTCTAAATATAGCAAAGTATAGCTAAGGATTAAAAATGAAGAACTAGCACAAAGGGAATTTATTCAAAAGGGGCTGGGCTGTCTTGCCAAGTGGGTTCCTGACAACACAGACTGGCACCAGCCCAGGAAAGTTGAGCCTTACCCCGGATTCCCGACCCGCGCTCCATGGCCAGTAACTCCCCCTCCTGTAATGCTGCCAGAGTTGCGCTAAACAGGCATGGTACAGGCAGATATTTCCTGCTTCAGCGCTTTTATGTGGCCATGAGCCGATTAAATTTACCATTCGGCTCACTATTATATTTTATTTGAGCCGAATAAAAGTTATATTCGGCTCATGAGCTATAATTGGCAGCAACCCGACTGGCCTGCATTCAGGTATGATGTAAGCGAAGTGGAAGAAATGCTTTTCGAGTTCGCAGAGCTGACGGGCCATGTCGGTGGGATATTGAAGGCCCTGCCCGAAGCGGTCCAGTTGGAAGCTGTGATTGATACAATGGTGGCCGAAGCGATCAAAACCTCAGAAATTGAAGGCGAGTACCTTAGCCGCCGGGACGTTCTTTCGTCTATTCGCAATAACCTGGGCCTTAATCAAACCCCTGAGGCTACCAAAGATAAAATGGCACAGGGGGCGGGGGAGCTGATGGCCGATGCCCGTAAAACCTATGCGGATGCCTTGACAGCGGAAAAGCTCTTCCAATGGCACACATTGCTTTTAAAAGAGCAGAAGCAAATCCGTGTCGGCGTGTGGCGCAACCATGAAGAACCAATGCAGGTTGTCTCAGGCGCCCTTGGCAAAGAAAAGGTGCATTTCGAGGCGCCTCCCTCTTCCCGCATCCCAGATGAAATGAGCAGGTTCATTCAGTGGTTCAACCAGACAGCACCCGGAGGTGACAAGGAGATCAGGAAAGCCCCTGTGAGGTCGGCCGTAGCACATTTGTATTTTGAAACCCTGCACCCGTTTGAAGATGGTAATGGCCGGATCGGGCGCGCCTTAGCAGAAAAAGCCTTGTCGCAAACGTTAGGCCGTCCGGTGTTGCTAAGCCTTTCCAGGACAATAGAGGCAGATAAGAAGG
Organism: Pontibacter liquoris; assembly: GCF_022758235.1. Classification (NCBI taxonomy): domain Bacteria; kingdom Pseudomonadati; phylum Bacteroidota; class Cytophagia; order Cytophagales; family Hymenobacteraceae; genus Pontibacter; species Pontibacter liquoris. Next base: position 359,559 of record NZ_JALEBG010000003.1, on the reverse strand, counting down.
CGTATTATAATGCCTTGGAGCAGGCCCAGAAAAGCAACGACATCACCTCCTGGGTCACCTACTTTGTCAGCGTTATCCTCACCTCACAGCAACAGGCGATCAGCCTGGTGGATTTCATTCTGAAGAAGTCGAAGTTCTTTGACCGGTTCCAGGACGCTTTGAATGAACGGCAGATAAAAGCTGTAAGAAGGATGCTTGATGCAGGGCCGGAGGGATTTGAGGGAGGTATGAATGCAAGAAAATATATAGCGATCACCAAAGCCTCCAAGGCGACTGCAACAAGGGACTTGCAATATCTTCTGGAGCTGGGGGCGTTCATCCAGGAAGGCGGCGGTCGGAGTACCCGCTATAGTTTGAACATGTAATCTTCTAAATCCGGTTCAGGCACCTTTCTGGGCAAAGACCAACAGGCACCGCAGGTCTATACACCTGAGGATTTATAACAAGGAGCCGGCGACAGACCTTGAGAGGCTGAAGCGGGAGGAGTGTTTCCCGAAAGCGGGTTCCTATCTGCAGTAGGACCACCCAGCACCTAGTCCATTCGCGCTACAGGTTCAGCGCCGTTGCATTTGAGCATGTAGTGTTTTTTACATTCCAGCTTATACAGTTCAGCAGCCCACCATGTTTGCCCACTTCGTTTATACAGACAGGGGCAACTGTCCTGTCTGGGAAAATATTGGTTAAAATATTCATTACCTCTTGGTCTTTGTTCCCTTCCACTTCAAACACGGGCACCAGGATCAGGTCACTCACCTCCAGGTAGTTCACGTAGCACCCAACAGCGGATTCAGGAAAACCCTTTACCTTGTAATCCAGGAACGGCAAATCAATATAGTCAAGGCCGTAATTTATTAATACTTTCCTCATGCCATTCTTCCAGTAACCGTACTCCGCTTCCAGGCAGTTGCCAATCAGTGTGGTCCTGTCATAAAACCTTACCAGCCCGTCTGCGTGGCCTGTCATGTCGGACTTTATCTGGGGAATCACCATGATCTCAGCCTCCAGGAGCTTTTCCAGTTCATCGATCAGCTGAGATTTGTTCGTATATGCGGGATTCTCCGAAAAGACCCTGTCGGTGATGATGACCCTGTCCTGCCACCGCACCACGTTTCCGCCATCCAGGTTGATGTTCGAGCAAATAGCTTGTATTTGATTGAGCTCAAGCGTTACTGCCGGGTCTGTCTGCAAGGCTGCATCCTTGGCCAGATAGGAGGGGGCATACCTGAACTGAACGTATGCCGAATCGCCTTTCTGGATAGGCATGTAATCCCTGCACCAGATGTCTTTTGTTCCCTTCAGCAAGCCATGACGGACCTGGTGCCTGTTCAACGCCTGACTTACCTTAGCATAAGCAGCTGTATAGCGCGCATCTGAAGCCAGGAGCCCGGAAAAGAAAACGTAGTTGGTTTCTCTATCGGTTACCATCTGTTTTTAGCTGGGCATATTTGTCTTCCAGGTACTTCCTGATCTGTGGGGCGAAGTAAAGCCGGTGCTCTTCTTCTGTGATCACATCGCTTTTGTGGTTGTTGCAGAAGTAACATGCCAGCACACAGTTTTTGATGGAATATTCATTTGACTTGGAGTCCCTCCGTTCCAGCTCAAGGGACCTGCCGCGCCTCCTCTTTGTTGAAAGAGACCCTGTTGTGTTATCGAATAGTTTCTGAAGCTTATCTTCCGTTATCCCGCAATAAGCGCAATGCCTTGGCTGTTCCCTGAGCCATTCGAAGAAGGCCCGCTTCCCCGCTTCCTGAAACGCAGCAAACTCCTCCTTGCCTTTCCTGCTCTCAAACAGGATGTTGGATCTTTTGATTTGCGCCCTCAGCTCCTGGCCAGTTTCCCACCACTCCCTGAGTTGGGTTAATGTGATGCTGCCATGTTCGTCGCAGATCTGCTGGTATTTTTTTCCCTCTGTCAGGTGCTGCAGTAGAAATTCTTCCTGGTTCATGCTTGATCTAAATTTAACTGTTACGTTTCTTTTGATAAGTTACGCTCTGCCGGGCAATCCCAAGGTGCCACCTATCCGCAAAATGATTTCCTGTGCTTTTAAAGTATCAGTAGCTGCTGCATTTGCTTATTTCAGATATCACTGGATGTTTGTCTGTAGTGAAGATAATTGTTTTGTTGGTACACCCGCTCACTTGGAAGTAGAAGTGGATCAATTTAACATGTCTGGAAATTAGCTTAAGTTATCATCAACCCGGACAGATGCATCAACTTGTTACTGGAGTTGGCTTTGCTGAAGTCTCTACCTGCGTCTCCTGGTTAAAATACCAGATGTCCACCTCTTGCTGTCTGGCAAATTCAGTCAAGTAGTTTAATGTCGCTCCTTTCATTCTTTCATCTGGGTCCGGGGCAACGTCAATGATAAACATGCCAACTCCTATTCGCCTGTTATGAATTCTTTCGGTCTCTTCCCGCTGTGCCACTAATTTTCGAATGTCTGTCTCTATTTCCTTTTGCTGCAGTCGGCCTTTGTGCCGCTCAGATGCTTTTACCTCCAGGGAGTACAGGGTTTCCTTTAGGGTGCTTATGAAGTTTCGTCTTCTCCAGTCGTGGTCAATATCGCGGGTGAAGACTGTGATATCGGGAATGATTTCGATATCTGCATTCTGATAATCTGCGTGGCGCGACAGGGATTTCTGATGCAAAAAAGGATGCTGTACGCCTGGAATGGTGGTTTTAACATTCATCCCAAGCTGGTTGAAGGGTATGCCCCCCGTTTGTCTGAGATGATGGTAAAGCATTGCCTGGTAATGCAGTTCTGAGGCAAGTATAAGCCTGCATTCACTTATAACTAACTCAAAACATTGCGAGATGGCTTGTCTGACTTCTTCCGGTGACTGTATCATGCTTCGTTGGTTACTGCTCCGGCTTGCAAGGCGGCCTTCCACGCTCAGGCAGCCACAGTTTTTGTGGGTAATGCTATCACATGGAATGGGACGAAGTTGTTTCCCTGTGCGACTTCCGCTCCTGTACTTAAGGCGCTAACTATATGTTTATGAGCTAATATATTGCATTTATTCCATTTTGCAATTTTTGGGAATTAGCATTCGGCGTTAGGAAATTACTAGTATACAGTCAATACATGTACAACTGAAATTCTTACTCTACAACCAGATGAAAGAGGATCGTATGTCAACCAAGGAGATGCTGATGGACATCAGCTCTATAAGGAGCAAGGCCATGAGGCTTATAGAGAAAGGGAATGCCTATAATGTTCTGTTAAAGCACATACTGGCAAGGGACCTGTTTTATGATGATCAGGCGTCTATGCCCTCCCTGAAAGACTTGTCAGCTGCCACGGGGCTGCAGTACGGTAAAATCAGGAAGTACGTGGAAGAGATATACCATGATCTTGTGCTGTATCACGAGGCAAGGCCGGTATTCTCTTTTACGAAAGTCCGGTACGAGTTTCTGATCAGGGGCTGGAGGAAAAACAAGTTTATGAGTTTGCAGGCGGACGAACTGCCTATCATGCCCCGGGTGGGGGAGGAAGTCTCTATTCCCTTCTTTTCAGCTTATTTGCGGGCTGCTCACTTCTTTGTAGAGGAGATCAACCACTACTTTGAGGAAGAGACGCAGGTGGTCAAGCTCTGGTTACGACCTGGTTCCTATAACACGTATTGGCGCTTTAGGAAGGATAAAGCCAAGGAGGAGTATGAAGTTGCTCCAATGGATTTCATTGGCCTTGAGGAGCATGAGCTGAAAAGGAAACTTGGGGTTGGGAAAAAGATGGAGGACTATTTTGTCAGAACTTAAGGCATTTCTAAAAAGTAAGAACCTGTTCTAAATACTTAAGTGAGCAAAAAGGGGGCTATAAAAGCCCCTCGTCTGCCAGTGAGTAATAACTCTCGCTGGTGATGATGATGTGATCCAGCACTGTTATGTCGAGCAGTTCCCCGGCCTGTTTCATCTTCTTGGTGAGCTGCAGGTCCGCCGTACTAGGTTTGGTGTTGCCGGAAGGATGGTTGTGGCAAAGGATGATGGCGCTGGCACAGGCTTTCAAAGCTGCCACAAAGATGAGCTTGGGATCTGCTACAGTCCCAGCTACGCCCCCGGTGGAGAGTTCGTAGATGCCCAGTATCCGGTTGGCCCTGTTGAGGAGCATAACCTTGAATTGCTCTACAAACTGGATCTTGCCTGTGTTCCAGCTTTCCCTGAGCACGTTGTAGCTATCGGTGGAAGAGGTGATCTGTGGTCTTTCGGATGGTTTGATGCGGTTGCGGTAAGAGAGCTTAACTTCAGCAACCTGAAAGGAGGCGTTTTTGATGAGCTTTTCCATAATCTTGCTTTTTAAGTGAGGAAATTGATTATGGTGCCCCACCTGCCTTCGGGACGGACTAAGGGCAAGGTGGAGCATGGAAAAATGTGGAGGGCTCCCTTTGGGATCCCCCTTTTTCCAGGACGACCTTGTCCCGTGTCCGGACGGCAGGCTAACTTAGCGCCGGAATGAATGACCCTGGACTTTTGCTTTGGAGTGTCCTAAATAATTTGCCTGCGGGTATAATTGACTTTGTCTTATGGCTTAATAAAGTCTATTGCCGCTTATTGAAAAGCAGAGAATGAGAATATCTGTTGTGCTTAATGACAGCTGGTTTCACATACCTGTTAAACAGAACAGCCTAAATTAAACAGGTAAAGTATGGTAGGTATTAGGGGACCAGGGACGAATCACCTTAGAGGTAGCAAACCAAGTAAACAAGCTAGGTAATTTAAAATAACTTTTTTTGGCCTGATAAAAATAGTTAATAGGGAAGGGTTAAATTGACAAATCTGTGTGCAAAATGTGTGTACATAAAAAAAGCCACTTAACGATTTTACTCGTAAGTGGCTGATTTTCAAGTGGTCGCGAAGGGAGTCGAACCCCTAACCTTCTGATTCGTAGTCAGATGCTCTATCCAGTTGAGCTACGTGACCATTCCGTTATTGTGAGTGCAAAGTAAAGGCCTTTTTCCGTTATACGCAAGCCCTTTTAAAAATTTTCGCTGTTTTTTACGGTTGCATTCCGCAGGGCTTTCTTCAGGGCCCGGTCAAAAACAAAGTATAAACCGCCTATCGAAATGATTATCAGCGCGATCATGAGCAGCTTGCCGCTGCCGCCTGTTTCGGGGTTCTGCAATAAATTTAAAATATCGCTGGCCTGCGTGCCAATCCAGAAGAAGAAAACCGTACGCGGCAGCATGCCCACAATGCTGGCAACAAAAAATTTGCTCTTGTTTACCTGCAGCAGCGAAAGTACAAAGTTCATCAGGGCAAAGGGCAGCACCGGCGAAATGCGGGTCAGAAAGATCAGGCTCCAGCTTTCGGCGCGCAGCTCCTGCATCAGGTTACGGGCATTTTCGAAGCGGTTGAGAAAACTCATCATCTTGCCATGGTCAATAAGCCGAGCCAGGCTGTAGCCCACCAGGGCGGCCACCCCATACGACACTACAATGCCCGGAAAACCGCTCCAGCCCAGGTAAAAGCCACTGGCCAGCGCCACAAAGGTGGTAGGTGTCAGGGCCACGGCCATGGTTATAGATACTGCTACGAAGTATAGCCCCATTTGCCACCACGTTAATTGCTGCAGCAGCGTTTGGTGATCATAGAGCACGTAGGCCAGCGTAGAGCTCACCGCTACCGGCACCACCACCAACAACAGCATGGAAATGAACGTAGAGGCATTTTCGCGGAACAGCTTTCGTAGCAGGGGTAATTTCTTCATGCAGTAAGGTTTGGTACTAGATACTAGACGAAGAACAAAGGACGGAAGATACGAGCGGCTTTAAAAGGGCTCTTTGATTTAGTTCGGCAGATGCATGAGCGGCAACGGAGTTGTTGCCACTAAATTTAGTAACTTGCAGCATATCGTTTATACTATAAATTATATAAAGCCCATGAAATTCGGAACAAAAGCCATACACGCTGGTGTAGAACCAGATCCAACCACAGGCGCCATTATGACGCCTATTTACCAGACATCTACCTATGTGCAACGCTCGCCCGGCGACCACAAAGGGTATGAATATTCGCGCACGCACAACCCCACCCGCACGCAGCTGCAGAACGCGCTGGCAGCCCTGGAGAACGGCAAGCATGCCCTTTGCTTTGCCTCCGGCATGGCCGCCATCGACGCGGTTATAAAGCTGCTGGCTCCTGGCGATGAAGTGATCTCGACCAACGACCTGTATGGTGGCAGCTACCGCATTTTTACCAAGATCTTTCAGAACTACGGTATCAAGTTCCACTTTACCAACATGGCCGACCTGAGCAAGGTAGAGGCACTGGTAAACGAGAACACCAAAATGATCTGGGTAGAAACGCCTACCAACCCGCTGCTCAATATCATCGATATCAAAGGCTGCGCGGCTATTGCTAAAAAGCACAACCTGCTGCTGGTAGCGGATAACACCTTTGCCACGCCGTACCTGCAAACGCCGCTCGACCTGGGTGCGGACATTGTGATGCACTCGCTAACCAAGTATATGGGCGGCCACTCGGATGTGGTGATGGGCGCCTTGATCGTGCAGAACGATGACCTGCACGAGCGGCTGGCCTTTATCCAGAATGCCTGCGGCGGCACGCCCGGCCCACAGGATTGCTTTTTGATACTGCGCGGCTTAAAAACGCTGCACCTGCGCATGGAGCGCCATTGCCAGAATGGCCGTAAGATTGCCGAGTACCTGCGCAGCAACCCGAAAGTGGCCAAAGTATACTGGCCGGGTTTTGAAGACCACAACAACCACGCGGTGGCCAAAGAGCAGATGAATGACTTTGGGGGCATGATCTCGTTTGTGCTGGAAGGCGACAGGGTAGAAGATGCTACCCGTGTGCTGGAAAAACTGAAATACTTTGCTTTGGCAGAATCGCTGGGCGGTGTGGAATCGCTTTGCGGCCACCCGGCCACCATGACGCACGCCAGCATTCCGCAGGAAGCGCGCATTAAAGCCGGCCTCAGCGACTCGCTGATTCGCCTGAGCGTAGGCGTGGAAGATGCCGAAGACCTGATCGCGGATCTGGAGCAGGCAATCGGATAGCAGGTACTAAATTTTAGACGTTAGATGTTAGACTAAAACATAGAAATTTTGTGTTGCATCAGAAAACCGCCGGCTGTAGAGTCGGCGGTTTTTTATTTGTCTGAATCAGGATTTACAGCATTTTAGGATGGACAGGATGTAGACCTGACCCTGGCGCAAGCGTCCGCTTGTGCCTTATACTTCCCGTATTTAAACCATTCAGATAGTATAAAAAGCTTGGAGAAGACAACAAAGAAAGTATAAGCCCAGTGTGCAGGCAGTTGGCCCAAGCGGATGCTAGCGCCAGGAAGAGGTCCGTTGTTGTTGGAACTATACTCCTAAATTTCTTATCTTTCCTTACCTCACAAACTCCTAAATTCTCAAACTATGGAAGTGCTTTTCAGGGAGCGACAGCGATTCAGGCAGGTATGGCTTTGGGTGATTATACTTGGTGTCGCCATTCTTATCTGGACGGGCTTTGTGTACCAGGTACTGCTGGGTGGCGCATTCGGCAACAAACCTGCCTCGGATATGCAGCTGGCTATACTTGCCGCCCTGATTGGGGTGGGGCTGCCTTACTTTTTCTACAAAATGTCGCTTACCACCGAAGTATACCCCGGAGAGCTGCAGGTACGGTTCTGGCCCTTCCATTTAAAGCCGGTAACGGTGCCGCTGCATGAGCTGCGCGAGTATGAACAGGTCACCTACAACCCCATTGGCGAATATGGCGGTTGGGGCATCCGTTGGACGTTTAACGGCAAAGCCTACAATGTATATGGTAACCGGGGCGTAAAATTATACTTCTACAACCGCAAGCCCCTGCTTATCGGCTCCCAACGGGCTGACGAGCTGTTTAAAGCGATCACGTTAGCCCGGCAAAAGGTATAAGGGCTGCACAACAAAGGAGGTAGCAACTATACCGCAGCAAATGAGATCCTTAGCGAAAGCGCTGTGTCTTAGAATCCTGCTGTAAAGCAAGCCCGCTAAGCAGGTATACTTTCTGCTGTGGTACAGACAAAAAAGGCCGCCAACGATAACGCTGGCGGCCTTTCTATTATGATGTTAACGTTTCTAGCGTCTGCTAGCTAACGTCAGAAATTAGTTTTGAGCCTGGGCCTGCGCCTGGATACCCAATACTTTGTAAACCTCAGTCAGATCTGGCGTCAGGATGATCTCTGTACGACGGTTCTTCGCTTTAGCGGCTGCTGTACGGCCTGTGTCAGCTGGCTGGTAGTAAGCACGGCCTGAAGGAGTTACTCGGTCAGGAGTTAAGCCTTTCTGCGTTAACAAACGTGTGATCTCTGTAGCACGCAATACGCTCAGATCCCAGTTGTCAGCAATTTTCTTTGTACCTGGCAATACTTCCACGTCATCTGTGTGGCCTTCTACCATGATACCCACTTCCTGGTTTTTCTTCAGCACGTCTACCAGTTGGTTCAGGGCTTTCTGGCCGGTTGGGTTTACTTTGGTGCTACCAGTAGCAAACAACAACTTATCAGACAAAGAAACATAAACCTTACCATCTCTGATCTCTACATGCAGGTCGCCTTGGTTAAAGTCTTTCAGCGATGCATTGATTTCATTCTTCAGGTTACTTAACGCCTTGCTCTGCTCGTTCATCTGGCGCTCCATATCAGCAAGTTTTTGCTCGCGCTCTTTTAAGCTGGCAGAAAGTTCGTCTACTTTTTGCTTAGAGGCAGCTTGTTCCGCCTGAAGGGCATCTTTGCTGGCTTTCAGGTCTTCGTACTTTTTAGAAGATACGCAAGACGCCATCAGCGTAGTGCACAGCAACAAGGACAGGGATGCTTTGAAGAAGTTGAATTTCATGGGTGTTAATTGATTTGTTGTGGATATTGGATTAAGGTAAATATTACGATTTACAAATATGCTAAAAGATTGTGCTTCAAACTACAAAATGCGCTTAAAATGCAGCCCTAAATCAGAAGGTTTGCTCCTAAACGTAGCGGATGTTAGAATATTGTATAAATAATATATATTTCGTAATATTTTAATTCACAGGCTTTTGCCCCCGGTTGCGCTGCTTCGGTGCCATACTTCAGTTCAGCTTCCGGATAAACCCTTGTTATAAAGATAAGCATGAAACACCCTGCCTGCCTGAACCAGCGCAGAGACATGGGATTTGGAGGGAACCAAGTATAAAAGCGCGTGCCTCACAGAAAACAGTTTCTGTGGGGCACGCGCTTTAGGTAACTTATCAGGTAAGCGACGGCTGCAACTGTCAGGCGTTTAGCCAGTGCCAGGCCTGGGGCGTTCGGTTTGCTACTGTTTCATTTTGGCCAGTTCCTGGTGCAGCACTTCGGAGCAGTTTACAGTCCTGCCATCGGCAAAACGGATCTGGTACGGTTTGCCCGACATACCCGATTTAGAGGCAAGCGCATCTATAAAGTTAGTGGCTGTTTTCACTTCCTGCTGGTGCTTTTCCCATTTGGCCTGCAGATGGTCGGCGGCCTGCTGGCAAGTATAACTGCTGCCGTTGCGGATAAAGGTCGCCTCCTTCATGTTGCGCACGCAGTTGATGAGCTGTTGCACTTTCTGGCTTTCTGACAGGCTGGCGCTGTCTCCGGTACTTTCAGAAGTATGGTTTGCGCTTTGCTGCGCCTGTGTAGGGTTTAGTGTCGCCAGGGCAAGTAGCAGGGCTGCACCTGCCATCATACAACGTAACATAGTTTTAAGGGTTAGTTTAACAAAGCTTCAGACATTCTTACTCCCTTACCAACTTTCGGGTACTTAAGTTCAATCAAAATGCTATTGTAAGGGGCAAATGCCGGCAAAGTAGCCATAACTTTGCTGCCAGCGGGCGCGTTCTGGATAAGTATGGCGGACCTTTTTGATACGGCGCTGGGCTTAGATGAATCTACCTTAACGTGGTGGCAGATGTCGCTGCGGGCGGTGGTTGTGTTTATCGTAGCGCTGGTCATCATCCAGCTCGGAAACCAGCGCATATTCGGCAAGAATACGGCTTTTGATATTGTGCTGGGCATTATCTATGGCTCCATCCTGAGCCGCGCTATTACCGGCAATTCCCCTTGCTGGCCTACCCTGTGTGCCACTTTGGTACTGGTGCTGCTGCACAGGCTTATGGCTTACATCGCTTATAATACATCCGGGCCATTCGGCGATCTGATAAAGGGAACACCAGTGCTGCTGGTAAAAGAAGGGCAGGTGCTGGAAAAGAAGCTGAAGGAAAATAGCTTGACGGACAATGACCTGGAGGAAGCCATGCGCAAAAAGGGTGTTCTAAATGTAGAGGACATTCAGACCGCATACCTGGAACGTAGCGGCGATATCAGCATTATCAAAAAAAGTTAGGAGACCTGCATAATACAACGAGGCCTCTCCCTTACAGGAGAGGCCTCGTTGTATGTACAATTTCTAGTGTAACTTAGGCCATTTGGGCTTCGAGTTTCTGCGACAGCACGTTTTTAGGCACAGCGCCTACTTGCTTGTCTACTACCTGTCCGCCTTTGAACACCAACAGCGTTGGGATGCTGCGGATACCGAACTTGGCAGAAGTTTGCGGGTTAGCGTCTACGTCTACTTTACCGATCACAACTTTGCCTTCATACTCGCCGGCCAGCTCTTCCACGATCGGGCCTACCATACGGCACGGACCGCACCACTCGGCCCAAAAGTCTACCAATACGGGTTTATCTGAATTGATGATCTCATCAAAATTCGCGTCTGTGATTTCTATTGCTTTGTTAGCCATAACTTTAATGGTTTGTTGGTTGAATTCTGTGCTATAAAATTAATAACAAATGTAAGCTAGACAAATATCTGCCCATTTCCCGGCTACCTGACAAGCTGTCTGGCAGCCCGCTTAAACTGTTCGTTTATACTTACGATAGAAAACACCGGGAAGGTGTGTTTTATTTGTATAAACAAATGTTATGAATAAAAGTTTCAGATGCAAGGGTGAGGGTGAAAAAGTGATGTAGCACTCGGTACCAGCCTTTGCTGGCGCAAGCGTTTGCTAGTATCTTGGTTTGGGAAAACTCAGGATTTAACTTGTACTTGGCTAGAAGCTTTGTCTTGTTTCAAATTATGATTTTAGTAGTTTTCAGGCGAAGCATAGACTATAATTCGCTTTAAGCTCTGAGCGTTAAGCAGGCTTTTCGCCTCGCCGGCTGGGCCCTACTTTTCTCCTTGATGGGGGTAGGGGCCCTCGATAAGAGAAAAGTAGGCAAAAGAATCAAGACGATTTTGTCTAAAGGGGCCCCCTACCCCCACTCGCTGAACGCTCAAACAAAAAATCGTCAAAAGTGCATATGGCAACCTATTCTGCTTTGTAGCTATGTGCGTATGCAGTTGTGTGAGAAGTTGTTTCTGATTTCTTAATCCGCGTTAATGGGAATACTGGGACAAGGATGTCCGAAAGAGCGGAAGTATGAAAGAGCGGGTAATCAAAATTGCATTTAGTAGAAGTTGCAAAACATTCAATCCATAAACTCAATTTCTAGCAAGCCCTGAAAACCAGCATAATTTGCAGCGGAGCTATACCTGTAATACTCAGGCTCTTCTACTATTTCAGCACGCACCGGGTTTTCATGTATATAATTTAGCTTCTGGTCCATGAAAGCATTGCTGATAAGTTCCTTTGCTTCGTTGCCGTCCTGCCATACTTTGTAGTGCCGCACTTTTGGGTTGAGATGCGCGTTGAATTCGAAGCGGTGCAGTAGCCATTGCCTTCTGCTTTCCGGCTCTTCCTGTATGCAAGCCACGATTTTACGGCTAGTATAACCTTTGAAATCGCGCAGAATATCAGATAAGCTCTTATGTTCCTCTGCTGTGGAGGCGATTAGGTGCAGGTGGTTGCTCATGAGGCACCAGGCATACAACTTTAGTCCTTTATGCTCCTGGCAAAATCTCAGCGCCTCCACTATGATGTGCTTGTACACTGGGCGCGTAAACACATCCACCCAATCCACTACCGTCATGGTCAGAAAGTATAAACCGCCGGGTACAATTCTGTTTTTGAATCCAATAAAGCAGCTATACTTTATACTTTACTTTGCTGTTGCAATCTGCTGTTTAACTGTTCCGGATTTCTTAATCAAGCTGTTTCGGATTTCTTAATTTGGAACTAACCCTTAAGCGGATTTCCTAATCCGCGTTTGTTGGGATGCGGGGATTAAGAAATCCCCGGCAGATGGCTTTCGGACTGAGAAGTCCGAAAGAGCAATAGCAATAGAGAAGTATGAAAAAGCGTTTCAGAAGCCGGAAGCAAAAGAGGTATGCTGCCGCAGCAGCATACCTCTTTTATACTTGAAGGAGCTAAAGATTTCACTTCCAAACCCTCATATTGCCTCATCTCCACATCCTCACATCTTCAAATCAGCTTACATTCGCCCAGTCCCAGTTCCTTGATCGAACTCAGAAACAGTTTCGGATCGATCCTATACTTGCGCGAGTACATCGGCAGGGCCAGTTTCTCTTCGGGCACATGCAAGGTGATTTCCAGGCGTTTGTGGCCCGGGCAGGCAATAATGGCGCCTTCCAGTGCCTCGGCCAATCCCTGGTTAAAGTGCTGCAGGTTGATGTTGAGCTGTACGCCCTGTGCCATTTTATCAGTAATGTCGCCGAGCAGCTGGATGTTGGTGGGCTTCAGCTCCCACTGGTCCTCGGTTTTGTAGCGCAGCTGCACTTTGCCCCGGATAAACAGGTATAAACCCGTTTTCAGGTAGGGCGAAAACTTCACGTAATCTTCCCCGAACAGCGCCATCTGCATCGTCGAGTCATAATCCTCGATAGAGAACAGGGCAAACGGATTACCGTTCTTGGCGGTGCGCAATACTACTTCCGCCACCATGCCGGCTACATTCACATCGCGGTTCTTATACTCTTCGATGCGGTCCAGCGAGCAGGTGCAGTAAGAGTCGATCTCGAGTTTGAACTGGTCGAGCGGGTGGCCCGACATGTAGAAACCGACTACTTCTTTTTCGCGGCGCAGCATTTCGGCCTGCGTCCATACGGGTACTTCGGGTATTTTGGGCATGGGCGCCGATACGGCCGCACCGCCCCCAAACAACGACTGCTGCGCAGCCTGCTGCTCTGCCTGGTAGTTGTTGCCATAGCGCACGGCCTTCTCCAGCAGAGGCATACTTTCGCCCTCGGGCACTTCGATCAGCTGCGCGCGGTGGTAGAGCCCCCAGGAGTCAAAGGCGCCGGCCAAAGCCATACTTTCAAAGGTCTTCTTGTTCACGGCCCGCAAATTCACGCGCTTGGCAAAATCGAAAATATCCTGGTACATGCCGTTCTTTTCTCTTTCCGAGATGATGGCATCCACCGCCGATTCGCCGGTTCCTTTTATCGCCGCCAGGCCAAAACGAATGTGGCCCTGCTCGTTGACGTTAAATTTCAAAAGCGATTCGTTCACGTCCGGTCCCAGCACCTGTACGCCCTGCTTGCGCGCCTCCTCAATAAAGAACGTCACCTTCTTTATGTCGTTCATGTTGTTAGTGAGCACGGCAGCCATGTATTCGGCTGGGTAGTGGGCCTTGAGGTAGCCGGTCTGGTAAGCCACCACCGAATAGGCAGCCGAGTGGGAGCGGTTAAAGCCGTACTGGGCAAACTTCTCCATCACGTCGAACACCTCGGAGGCTTTCTTGGGCGGGATCTTATGGATCTCGGCAGCACCGGCAATGAACTTCTCACGCTCCTCGGCCATCTTTTTCATGTCCTTTTTACCCATGGCGCGGCGCAGCAAATCGGCGCCGCCCAGCGAGTAGCCGGCCAGGATCTGGGCCGTCTGCATGATCTGCTCCTGGTACACCATAATGCCGTAGGAGTACTCCAGAATGGGTTTGAGCAGTTCGTGCGGGTATTCTACCTCTTCGCGGCCGTGCTTGCGGTTGATGAAGTTCGGAATGAACTGCATTGGGCCCGGGCGGTACAAGGCGTTCATCGCGATCAGGTCTTCGATGTTGGTTGGCTGCAGGTCTTTTAAGTACATGCGCATGCCTTCGGACTCGAACTGGAACGTGCCGATGGTATCGCCGCGCTGGTAGAGCTGGAACGTTTTCTCGTCGTCTATCGGAATCTCGTCAATGTCGATCTTTACACCGTGGTTTTTCTCGATCAGCTCGATGGCATCTTTGATGATGGTGAGGGTTTTGAGGCCCAGGAAGTCCATCTTCAGCATGCCCGCGCTCTCGATCACCTTGCCGTCGAACTGCGTTACCAGCAGGTCCGAATCTTTGGAGGTAGAAACCGGGATGTAATTGGTGATATCATCCGGGGCAATGATCACGCCGGCGGCATGGATACCTGTGTTACGCACCGAGCCTTCCAGCTTTTCGGCCAGTTTCAGCACGGCAGCCCGGGCATCGGTGCCTTCACGGATGGCGGCCAGCTCCAGGTTCTCCATAAAAGCCTTAGCCAGCGTGGTGCCCGGGGTTTCCGGTACCATTTTGGCCAGTTCGTTGGCCTCGGCCAGCGGCAGGGAGGTAGAGCGCGCTACATCTTTGATCGACGATTTAGCTGCCATCGTACCGAAGGTGATGATCTGGGCTACCTGCGTTTTGCCATACTTGTCCACCACGTAATCGATCACGCGCTGGCGGTTCACGTCGTCAAAGTCAATATCAATATCGGGCATCGACACACGCTCCGGATTCAGGAAGCGCTCGAACAGCAGGCTATACTTGATTGGGTCGATGTTGGTGATGCCCACGCAGTACGCCACCGCTGAACCAGCTGCCGACCCACGGCCCGGCCCAACAGCCACGCCCATGTCGCGGCCCTTGTTGATGAAATCCTGCACGATGAGGAAGTACCCGGCAAAGCCCATCGTTTCGATAATGCGCAGCTCGTAATCCAGGCGCTCCTCTATCTCAGGTGTGATATCGATATAGCGTTTTTTGGCCCCTACATACGTCAGGTGGCGCAGGAAGGCATCGGCATTGGCATGCTCTGCCGGGATCGGGAAGTTGGGCAGCAGGATGTCACGTTTTAGTTTGGGCGGCGTGATCTTGTCTACGATCTCGTTGGTGTTATCTACCGCCTGCGGCACGTCCAGGAAGAGCTGGTTCATCTCGGCCTGCGTCTTGAAGTAGAACTGGTCGTTGGGGAAACCAAAACGTGTTTTCGGACCAGCCTCGTCGATGCGGTTAAGCATCTGGCGCACATTGGATTGATGGCCATACTTGCTGCGCACGTTGTCCACGGTGTCGTAGATCACTTTCTGGTCATCCGACAGGAAACGGTAATATTTAGTGGCAAAATCACCTACCGGGGTGCTCTGGTCTTCGCCGGTGTTCACGCACAGCAGAATATCGTGAGCGTTCCAGTCGTCCTGATCCACGTAGTGCGAGTCGTTGGTGCAGATCACCTTGATGTTATACTTGTGGGCGAACTTGAGCAGCACCTGGTTCACGTCTTCCTGGCTTTTGCCGGTGCCGTCGATGTTCTGCAGGCCGTGGCGCTGCAGCTCGATGTAGTAATCCTCGCCAAACAGATCGAGCCACCACTTCAGCAGCTCTTCGGCTTCGGCTTCGCCTTTCCAGAGGATGGCCTGCGGCAGCTCGGCCCCGATGCAGCAGCTGGTCGCGATCAGGCCTTTGCTATACTTCTGCAGCAGTTCCTTGTCGATGCGCGGCCACTTGCTGTAAATGCCCTCGATGTAAGATAGCGAGCACAGTTTGGCCAGGTTCTGGTAACCCTCCTGGTCTTTGGCCAGCAGCAGCTGGTGGTGGCGCACGTCCTTTTGCTCCTTGGTAAAGGTTTTCAGGTGGCGGTCTTTCACCAGGTAAAACTCGCAGCCCACGATCGGCTTCACGTTATACTTGTTGGCTTCGGCCACGAAGTTGAAAGCGGCAAACATGTTGCCGTGGTCTGTCATGGCTACTGCGGGCATGCCATCGGCCTGCGCCTTTTTCATGAGCGCGCCGATGCTGGCCTGGCCGTCGAGGAGCGAGTACTGCGTATGGGTATGTAAATGCGAAAAAACAGGCATTTGAGAGAATTACAAATTAAGAATTACGAATGGCTTTTGGATAAGAGAAATACTATACTTGGAGGCCATTTCCGGGATGTTAAAAGTACGCAAAATAGGGCGGCTACCCAAACCAAAAGCGACCCATTTACCAACAGACTTACTAACAAAAAAGCTGCGGAAATAATCTCCATTGCCCGCCCATACTTTTAAAGTATAACCTGCCGCTCAGCTGTAAGTCCGGGCTGCTGGTTCTTCATTTGCAGAGCGCATACAGCATAAGCTTTCAGATAAAAGCTTATCCTTCAGAAACTTCTTGGTGCCGTGCCGGGGGCCTGGGATGGGGCAGGCACGAACCCAGAAAGCTCTCACCGGTGGTAAAAAGCGTGCTTTGCTTTCCGGAAAGTATAACGCGCAGGCCACGGAAGTACGTAGACAGGAAGCAATGCTCCATTTTAATGAAGACTATGGCAGAAGCGGAAATTGAAGTAAAAAGTAAACTGGCCGGTATGTTCCGGGCCCTGCGGCACAAGAATTACCGGTTATTTTTTCTGGGGCAAGGGATTTCGCTGATCGGTACCTGGATGGAGCGCATTGCCATGAGCTGGCTGGTATACCGCCTCACCGACTCGGCCTTTCTGCTGGGCATGGTCAGTTTCTGTAGCCTGGTACCCTCTTTCCTGCTCGGACCCTTTGCAGGCGTTTACTCCGACCGGTTTGACAGGCACAAGATCCTCCTTATCACCCAGGCCTTATTTATGTTGCAGGCAAGTATTGTGGCGGCGCTGGTGCTTACCAACACGGTTCAGGTATGGCATATTATGGCGCTCAGCGTGTTTATGGGCCTTGTAAATGCCTTTGATACCGCTACCCGGCAGGCCTTTGTGATCGAACTGGTAGAGGAGCGGGAGGATCTCAGCAATGCCATTGCGCTCAATTCTTCCATGTTCAATGTCGCGCGCCTGGTGGGCCCTTCGGTGGCCGGCCTGGTGATTGCTGCAGTAGGGGAGGGTGCCTGCTTTCTGATCAATGCCCTGAGTTATATCGCCGTGATCGGCTCGTTGCTCTTTATCCACCTCAAACCCTACGAACGCAGGTTGCAGGAGCACAAAGTATGGCAGCAGATGAAGGAAGGCTTTCACTATACATTCAGCTTTGCACCCATTCGGGCCATTATTCTGGTGGTAGCCAGCATGAGTTTGCTAGGCATGCCGTTTACGGTGCTCATGCCGGTATACGCCCGCGACATACTGGGAGGCGATGCCAGTACGCTGGGCCTTTTGATGGGCGCAACGGGCATCGGGGCGCTGGGCGGGGCCCTGTTCCTGGCGCCGCGTAAATCTGCCATGGGCCTGGGCAAAGTCATTGTAGTGGCGGCTCTGCTGTTTGGTTTGGGACTAGTGGCTTTTTCCGTTTCCCGCGTGATGTGGCTCTCGCTGCTGTTTATGCTGGTTACAGGCTTTGGGATGATCGTGCAGATGGCCTCCTGCAATACCATTCTGCAAACCATTGTGGATGATGACAAGCGGGGGCGTGTAATGAGCTTTTATGCAATGGCCTTTATGGGAATGGCGCCTTTCGGGAGCTTGCTGGCCGGTGCCTTTGCCGACAGATACGGGGTGGTGCATACCTTGCTGGGCAGCGGCATACTGGTAATACTTTCCATTATCCCGTTTGCCCTGCAGCTAAGCCGTCTGCGGGAAATGGTATACCCTATTTACCGCCGCCTGGGCATCATGCCTGAGATTGCCACCGGGCTGCAGGTAGCCACCAACCTATCCGGGCCCGGCGAAGAAGCCTCTCCGTGACAGACACCCGCTATGTTCCGTTCTCAACAGTAAGGCACCTAAACGAATAAAGCCGGTTTCTCAACCGGCTTTATTCGTGTGTTATACTTTATACCTGCCATTTGGTGGCAAGCAGCACCTTACTTTTTCTTGATGAGCAGTTTCTCGCCGGCGCTTACTGCAAAGTCGCTCTTGTTGTTCCACTCCATAATATCCTTGATGGTAACGCCATACTGGCGGGAGATCTGGTACATACTTTCGCCAGGGGCTACGGTATGGTAGGTACTGTTTCCGCTGAAAGTGCTTTTGGCAGCAGGTGCCGGCTCGCTGGCTTTAGCAGGCACAGCGGGCGCTACAACCTGCAGTTGCTGGCCGGGTTTGATGGCGATGTCACTTAAGCTGTTCCACGCCCGCAGCTCCTCCAGCGTAACGTTATACATTTTAGAGATCTGGTAAAGCGTTTCGTGCGGGGCTACGGTATGCACACCATTGGTTGCTTTTGCCGGAGCAGCACTTGTTTCAGGTGCTTCGGTTTGGGCAGGCGTTGTCAGGGGCTCGGCAATCAGGAGTTCCTGGCCCATCTTCAGCGGTTCCTCGCCCAGGTTGTTCCAGCGCGTAATATCATTTACAGTTACGGCATACATCCTGGAAATGCTGTAGAGCGTTTCGCCCTGCTTTACTACGTGGCGGGTTGGTTTGGCCGCTGGCTGGCTTTTCACCGCAGTTTCCTCTGGTCTGGCAGTTGCCGCGGGCGCTTTGGCAGGTGCTGCTGCCTTGGGCGTTGAGCGTGGCTTGGCAGGTGTGGCAGCTTTAGGCGCCGGTTCTTTAAAGATCGTGTCTGTTGCCGTGCTTTCTGCTGCCGGTTCTACGGCATTTCCGGTCGTGGCAGGCGTTGTTTTAACAGGCCAGTTCACCGTATCCACGGCCCAGTCTTCTTCCTGCTGCATTAAAGTGTCAGCGGTTGCTTTGGATGACGCAGGGTATAACACCGAGGGGGTAGGTTCAGCGGCAGGAATGGCCTCTTGCTGCACGGCTACCGTATCGGCTTCCTCCTGCTCGTTCTCCTGCGTAATGGGGTTTGCCTGTTTTGCAGCCGTTGGAGCGGCTACTTTAACCGGAGCATGCGTAGGTGTGGCTGGTGTAGCCTCAGCCGTTTCAGCGTGTTTTCTGCCGCCCTTCAGGCTGTTAAAGAACCGGGTAAAGATACTCTCCTTTGGTTTATGCTCCGGTGTGACCGCCGCAGGCTGGTTTTGTGGCGTGCTGCTGCTGGCTACTGGCTTGCTGTAACTGGCCGGCGCTGCAGCGGAACCCTTAGCAGCCTTGTTTACATCCCGCACTTCCACGACGGTGGTAGCCGGACGGCGCTTTTGCAGCCATAATACACGGCCGGGCACGGGTACCTCGTTGCGGCTCATGCGGTTTTTGTAGCGCAGGTAGTTCAGCTTCAGGCCATAATGCTGGGAGATCTGTTGCATGTTCTCACCGGGCTGCACCACGTGGAACTCAGCCTCGGCCGAGGTGTTTTTAGGCTCAATATAATAGGCTGCTCCTTGTTGGATGTTATCGAAACTGTGCAGGTCGTTATACTTGAGAAAGCGGCGGGTAGAAATGCCGGCCTGCAGGGCCAGCTTGTCTTTTGTATCGCCGGGACGGGCGATCAGGGCATTCAGACCATTGCGCTTTACCATGGCAGCGGCCATCCCTGTTGTTGCCTGGCGTCGTGCTGTATTGCTTTCGTTGCTGGAGGCCAGCAGGCCGCTGTCGCTGCCGCCGTTGCGCACCGGCACCATCACGTAGTAATCTTTGCCGGACGGAATGCTGTTGCCCAGCAGCCATTTGTTATAGCGCTCCAGCTCGGCATAATCCGTTTTAGTAGCTAGGGCTATTTCCGAGAGGCTCTGGCCGGGAGTGGCCCGCATCTCGCGCAGCGAAACCACCGGCGTGTTTTTGCCTACAAAGTTGTCGTAAGCGATCTTGTGCGCCAGGAACGTGAGGATGTACGGGTGCGACCGTTCAGTAATCTCCATTTTCTTGGAGCCCACATCCCGGGAAGTAGTATAGCTTTTTACGCCGGTATAGCCCAGGTAATACGAGAGCAGGGCATTAAACCAGTTGTCGTAGTAGTTGTTGCTGCGCTTAAAATAGCGCGCCGCCCCGCGGCTGGCCTCTATGATGTGGCGGCGCTCGTCCACCACATTGTCCATGCGCAGGTTAAAGTCGGAGGCCGCCTCTTTTTTAAACTGCCAGTAGCCAACGGCGTTGGAAGTAGAGATGGCATCGCCCACCAGTCCGCTTTCCTGCAGGGCCAGGTATTTGAAATCATCCGGCACGCCTTCTTCCTTAAATACGCGCTCAATAATGGGAAAATAAGCATCGGCCAGCTCCACTTTCTTTTTAAAATAGGTCTGGTTGCGGTGCAGCGCGTCCACTTTCTTCTGGATCTCCTGCTGGGCACCATCCGAAAGCTTCAGATGGATATCAGCAAAGTATACATTGTTGGGCACTGTAATATTCTGGGCCATTGCCAACAGCGGCAATAAAAGCAGGAAGAGAAGCGTACACTGTTTTCTCATTATCAAAGCGGGACTTATACTTGGCTAATCGTTGAATTCGGGCTCTACTTACCATTGAGGCGGTTGCCGCTAAATAGCTATAAGCTAATATGTTCAGCACAGACGGTAAGCAGCACGAAATTAACGCAATTTGATAAGCATTCTAAAACCGTTGGCTAACTTATTTGTATTATTTTTTGCAGACGCAGCAGCAGCCTGCTCCTGCGGGCAAGTATAGAACGGGCCAAGCGCCAGATTATTAGCTTTTTGGGGAAATGGGGAGGTCTGTTGCCTGAGCCCGGCACTAAAAACAGGAGGGAGTTTGGCTGTTGGTTGTTTCGGAAGTATAGGCGTTGTGGTCCTGAGGCCAACCACCCCCAAACCCTCCGTGTTTAAGGCGGGGAGTCTGTAATTACTTTAGCTTAGGTATAAGAAGTATAGTTTTAGCTTCATTAGCTTGCTCACAAGATCCTTTCAGGATGACAGAATAGGAAAGAGGGCTGTTTTACTAGAGACAAGTATAAGTATTGTGGTTAGGTAATAACATCCCCCTACCCCCTTCAAAGGGGGACTTGGTTTAAGTTGCAAAGCAAAAGCTTTTGATTCTTTCCTTCCTATACTTAAGCTGAAGTATAAACAATAGCTATCGAATTGATCCCAGTCCTTGGGTTGAGCGCCTTGGTGTGTTGCGGTGCCGCGCATGCGGCAGCCCGCAGCGCCAGCGAGGAGCAGCTTCACGCCACAGCGCGAAACGCAAGGACGAGCCCTCGCGGGCTTGGAGCGCTCCAAAGTATAAGATGAAACGAGGCAAGTATTAGACTGAGGAAGAAGGGCAGCTACCAAGGATAGCCAAAATATAAAAAGGATGAAGTAAGATAGCTACATGGTATAGCCGAAAGTATAAAACGGTGGTATGAAATCAGCTACCAAGTATAGGCTGAAGTATAAAACCCAGCATCAAACGCAAGGTAACAAGTATAGCTATAATATTATACTTGGAAATTAGCCGCTATTAAGCATTGCCAAAAACATTGATCGGCTGAAAAAAAGTATCTGCGGTTCGGCAGCAGCTTCCTCCTGCCATCGAACTGACCTCGAACCGCACTACTTCTTCCGGGCGATCAGCAAGCCGTCGCGCACCGGTAACAGCACATTCTCCACCCGGGCATCATCCTGCACCATTTGGTTAAAGTCCAGCACCGCTTTGGTATCCTCGTCGAGCTTTTTGCGGTATTTAGCCAACACTTTGCCGCTCCACAGCACGTTGTCGGCAATGATGTAGCCGCCGGGGCGCACGCGGTCCAGCACCAGGTCGTAGTAGCGGGCATAGTTGATCTTGTCGGCATCGATAAAGACCAGGTCGAAGGTGGCCTCGATGGTGGGGATGATTTCCAGTGCATTGCCCAGGTAGTACTTTATACATGCAGTTAGCCCGGCCTCTTCAAAATAACTCCGCACGCGGTCTTCCAGCTCTTCGTTGATGTCGATGGTGTGGAGCGTGCCGCCGGCTTGCAGCCCTTCTGCCAGGCAAAGAGCCGAATAACCGGTATAGGTCCCGATCTCCAGGATCTGGCGGGGCTGCAGCATCTGGGAGAACATGGCCAGGATGCGCCCCTGCATGTGCCCGGAAAGCATGCGCGGCTTGAGCACGCTCAGGTGCGTCTGCCGGTTTACCTTGTGCAGCAGCGCACTCTCCGGCGAGGTATGTGCTTCGGCGTATTGCTGTAGTTCTTCGTCCAGGAATTCCATGAGGATAATTGTTAAATTGTTGCTTGTTAAATTGCTGTGTGTTTAGAACAATTTAACCATTTAGCAATCAGCAATTAATTAGGTACATAATTCAGGAAGCTGAGTTGTTCGTCGCGCAGCACGTCGTTGGCAATGGCAAGCAGGTCGGAGGCGGTTATACTTCTGATCTGTTCGAAGATCTCGTTGAGTTGCTCCACTTTGTCCTGGTCCAGGATGCTTTTGCCGATCATCATCATCAGGCCCATGTTGCTTTCTTCGGCCATGGCCAGCTGGCCCATCAGCTGCTCTTTGGCCGTGTGCAGTTGCAGCGAGCCCAGTTGTTTTTCGCGCAGCTTTTTCAACTCTTTTAATACCAGCGAGGTGGTGCGGCGGAGCTGCTTTTTTTCGGTGCCAAAGTAGATCGACAGCAAGCCCGTATCAATGTAAGTAGCGTAGTTGGCATCGATGGTATACACCAGGCCATGCTTTTCGCGCACGGCCAGGTTCAGGCGCGAGTTCATGCCCGGGCCGCCCAGTATGTTGGTCAGCATAAAGAACGGAATGCGGCGCTCGTCGTTGAGCGCATACGCCGGGCAGCCCAGCACGCAATGCGCCTGAGAAATAGGTTTCTCGAACGTAATGGCTTTGGGAACATACTGCCGGAAGGGCGCGCGCTCCCGCACCTTGTGGATCACCGGGATATCGCGCAGAAATTTTTCGGCCAGTTTCAGCACTTTGGCAAAAGGCAGGTTGCTCACCGAGCAGAAAACAAGTTTGTCGGTGCTCAGGTTGTCGGCAATAAAGCGCAGAAAATCCTTTTTCACAAAGCCCGACACGCTCTCTTTGCTGCCCAGGATGTTGTTGCCCAGCGGGTGACCGTCGTACACCACGGCATCAAACTCATCAACAATGGCCTCTTCCGGGGTATCTAGGTACATGGCCATTTCCTCCAGAATCACGCCACGTTCCTTTTCGATCTCCCGCTCCGGAAAAACGGAATGAAACGTAATGTCGGTGAGCAGCTCGAACGACTTTTCAAAATGATTGTCGAGCACCGAGCTGTAAAAGCACAGCTTTTCTTTGGTCGTATAAGCATTCAGCTCGCCGCCAACAGACTCCAGCCGGTTCAGGATATGAAACGATTTACGCTTCTGGGTTCCTTTAAAGGCCATGTGCTCCCAGAAGTGAGCCAGCCCCAGCTGGTCGGGCAACTCATCGCGGCTCCCAATGTCCAGGATAAAGCCGCTATGGGCAATTTTGGTGTTCAGCACTTGCTTGTGTACCACCCGGATGCCGTTTGGTAAAGTATGGATTTGATAATCAGGCATTCAATCTAAAATTAGCCAGCAAAGGTACGGCAAAGAGAGTAGAGACGCAAAAAGCAGGCCTACGGCAGCAGCGTAGTGCCACGGTATGCCTGCTTTAAAACCGAAGGTATAAAATAGGGTCAGGCAGGTATAAACTACCTGGCGCAGAGGCATTAATTTCCTCTGCCCAGGTTGCCCACGTTCACCACAAAACCCAGCGAGAACACCGAGTAGCCGGCCGTCAGGGTTTTGCGGTTCTTCAGGCCGAAGTTGGCGCCGCTGGTATACTGCAGTTGCACCGACCGGTTCAGGGCCAGGCGGGTATAAAAGATCGGTTCGAAGAAGATGTTATCCTCCTCCTCGCCGGGGATGCCGTTTACCAGGTATTTGTTCATGTTGATGTAACTGGCGCGCAGTGCCGTGCCGTAGTTCAGCGGGAAATCGCGGCTGAGCAGGTGCAGCGATTTTTTTCGTTTGGAGCTGAAGTTTACCTGCACAAAATACTTGCTGAAGTCGGCCTCGTAGCGCGTATACTTCATAATGCCTTCTTTGTTCTCGTCTTTTTCGGTCCGGTCGCTGCTGCCGCCTCCTACGCCGGCGTATACTTCCAGCACCCGGTCCTGCTGCGGGCCAAAGGTGGTAAAGTAGCCGCCGCCCGCTTCCAGTAGGTTATGGCGGAAATCTCTTTTCCGGCGCTCGCTGTTAAGCATCGAGCCGTTTACCATCACCGCAAAATGATCGGAAACAGCATACGCCGTATTAAAGGTAATATTTCCTTTGGGCGTGATGTGGCCGGCGGCGCTGAGCTCACCTTTCTCGGTGAACATGGGCACGTTGGGCGCGTTGGGCATATAGGTAGAAACGCACCCGGACATGGAAACTAAAAGAAGCAGGAAAAAACTGAAGGGTAATATATATTTACTCATATATAATAGGATTAGCTGATGCGTGGGCTTTGTGGCTTGTGTTTCTGTTATTTAGCTGTAAAGTGGATCGGAGGCTTATACCTGGCACGCGGCCATAGTTCAATATTAAAACAGAAAACGCTGTTTTTCACAGTTTATTCAAAATACTTAGTAAACGAATGGCCGGGCACGCCAGGGAAAGCGCTGCTATACTTTGGGTGATCTTGGGTTTGGGTGGAAGGCAACAGAGTGGAATGTTTTTAACTCCCGGCTCTTTGGCGTAGCTTTGCTCCAACAGGGCAGATGAAAAAGATACTGATCATACAAACGGCTTTTCTGGGGGATGTGGTGCTGGCCACCGCGCTGGTAGAAAAACTGCACGCCTGCTACCCCGGCGCCCAGCTGGATTTTTTGCTGCGCAAGGGCAATGAGTCGTTGCTGAAGGGGCACCCTTTGCTTAGTCAGGTACTTATCTGGGACAAGCAGCAAGGCAAGTATAAAAGTTTGCTCCAACTGCTGGGCCAGATCCGCAGCCAGAAGTATGACCTGGTGGTGAATGTGCAGCGTTTCGGGGCCACCGGCCTGCTCACGGCCCTGTCGGGCGCTACTACCACCGTGGGCTTCGACAAGAACCCGTTCTCCCGGTTTTTCACGCGCCGCTACCCACACGATATTGCTTCTGGTACGCACGAGGTGGAGCGCAACCACCTGCTTATTCAGGCAGTAACCGATGCCGTTGCGGCCGCGCCGAAGCTCTATCCTTCAGAAGCTGATTTTGCGAAAGTGCAGCCCCTGAAGGCCGAACCTTTTATCTGCATGGCGCCTACCTCGGTGTGGTTTACCAAACAGTACCCGCTGGAGCAATGGGTACAGCTGCTGGATAGCCTCGATAACAAGTATAAAGTATACCTACTGGGCTCGCCAGCTGATAAGGAACATTGCAACACGATCATCGCCCAAAGTATAAATACCCGCGTAGCGAATTTGTGTGGCCAGCTCAACCTGCTGCAGTCGGCGGCGCTGATGCGCGATGCGGTGCTGAACTATGTGAACGACTCGGGCCCCATGCACCTGGCCTCGGCCCTGAATGCGCCAACCTGCGCCATTTACTGCTCCACAGTACCCGGTTTCGGGTTTGGCCCCTTGGCTGACTTTGCCCGGATAGTAGAGCGCCCCGAGCCGCTGTATTGCCGCCCCTGCGGCTTGCACGGGTACAAAGCCTGCCCCGAAGGCCATTTCAAGTGCGCCCGCGAGATCCGCAACGAGCAGCTGCTGGAGGTACTAGCCCTTGCCGGGCAGCGCCCGCAAAGCGGTTGAGCTAAAAATAAATACTAGCAGCGTGCCCGCGGCGTTTTCTGGCTATCCTATTAAAGGCCTGCCCGTAGGTTGCCTGCACCGCAAGCCTGATTATGTGGTTCGTTCACCTGCACTCCTGTTATTCTAACAAAACGTTTTGCTACCTGTCGTTTGCACCCCGTGCCGCGACGCATCTATAAAGTTATAAAAATGAGATACGCACCTATCAGTCCGGACCTGTTCGTTCATAACCGGCACAACTTCAGCAGGCATCTCAAGCCTTCGGCCATCGCTATCTTTCACTCCAACGATGTGATGCCGACCAATGCCGACGGCACGATGGCTTTCCGGCAGAACAACGACCTGTTCTACCTCTCGGGCGTGGACCAGGAAGAAAGTATCCTGTTGCTGTTCCCTGATGCAAAAGACCCGCGCATGCAGGAGGTGTTGTTTGTGCGTGAAACCAGCGATCAGGTCCTGACCTGGGAAGGCTATAAGCTCACCAAACAGCAGGCCCGGGAAGTGTCCGGCATTAAGACCGTGTACTGGACGCATGAATTTAACGATGTACTGCACGGGCTGCTGTTTGAGGCAGAACACGTGTATCTGAACAGCAACGAGCACCTGCGCGCCGTGGTGGAGGTAGAAACCCGCGATGCCCGCTTTATTAAATGGTGCCAGCAACATTATCCGCTGCACAAGTATGAGCGCAGCGCGCCCATTATGCACCAGCTGCGCGCCATTAAATCGGAAGCAGAGCTGGCGCTGATCCGGAAAGCCTGTCAGATCACCGAACGGGGCTTCCGCAGGGTGCTACCCTTTATCAAACCGGGCGTGATGGAGTATGAAATTGAGGCCGAGCTCTACCATGAGTTTCTCCGCAACCGCTCCCGCGGCCCGGCTTATAGTTCCATTATCGCTTCCGGGGCCAATGCCTGCATCCTGCATTATGTGGATAACGACCAGGCATGCCGCGACGGCGACCTGGTGCTGATGGACTTTGGGGCCGAGTACGCCAACTATGCCTCCGACCTGACCCGCACGGTGCCGGTGAACGGCAAATTTACCCAGCGCCAGCGCGATGTGTATGAGTCGGTGCTGCGCGTAATGAAAACCGCCACCCAGATGCTGGTGCCCGGGAATACGCTGGGCCAGTACCACAAGTTTGTGGGCACCGTAATGGAGAACGAGCTGCTGCGGCTGGGCCTGCTGAACCAGGGCGATGTACGCAACCAGGACCCGGCCAACCCGCTGTATAGGAAATATTTTATGCACGGCACATCGCATTTGCTGGGGCTGGATGTGCATGATGTGGGCAGCAAGTACCGCCCGTTTGAAGAAGGGATGGTGTTTACCTGCGAGCCGGGTATTTACATCCGCGAAGAGGGTATCGGCATCCGGTTAGAGAACGATATCCTGGTCACAAAAAACGGCCCTGTGGACCTGATGAAGGATATACCGCTAGAGGCCGATGAGATCGAGCGCCTCATGCAGGCGCGCTAAGTGCAACAAAAAAGGCTGCTGGCATTTCCGGCAGCCTTTTTTATTGCACTTACCCTATATTTATGGGCTTTGCATTATTTTTTTATAACGCTTACAACTTTGTTTTCTAAAAACAGTTTGAGTTAAATAGTAATCCGCTATTGAAAGCCGCAGGCAGAGGTCCTGTGTAGTTGCTGTGCAATTCGGGTTGGCTATCAAAAGGTTGCGCAGCGTGTTTGACATATAATTTAAAACCGGCTTATTTATGATGCAACTCTACTTCTCATCCTGGATTTACCATTCCGCTACCTTTTCTGACCCCGCAGTTTTGTTAAATTTTTAACAACATAAAACTCGATTAGAAACATGCACGTATTGTCATATCAAAATATACTTTAAAAAATCATGCGAACAAAACTTACAAAACTATGTACAACAGCCCTCGCGGTAGCAGCCCTGCTGGTAACTACGAACGAGGTGCAGGCACAAAGTTCCGACCAGCCCACAAATCTCCAGATATATGGCAGTGCTCTACAATATAAGGGCGATCTAGAAAACCAGTACTGGGATCATAATAAGCTGGAATGGGGCGGAGGTATCAACCTGAACCGTTATATCAGCCCCTCTTTTGATGCGGGCTTGCATTTAACTTACAACCACACCAACGCCGAAGGCGCTATGGTAGGAGCAGTGTTGCCTAAGTTTGATGCCCACTTCGGAACAGCTATGCTGGGTCTTCGCCTGAAGATGTATGGCACTATTCTGAAAGAGGATGCTTTTATCGGACCATACCTGCAACTGGCCGGTGGTGGCGTTTGGACCAAAACAGATGCAACGCTGGCTGATGGTTCTTCTTTGCAGGACGACAAGTTCATTACAGCTGCTGCCATGGGTGGTGCCGGTATCCGCTTCCGCTTCTCTGACGCGGTTAGCCTCTTTATCGAATCCAACTACATGCTGACAGGCAATGATAAGTTCGACGGTGTTTCTGAAGGCGACAACGATCGCTTCCTGATGCACAATGTTGGCCTGGGCTTCGGTTTAGGAAAAGCAAAAGATACGGACGCGGATGGTGTGCCGGACAGAAGAGACAAATGCCCTGATACCCCAACCGGTGTGCAGGTGGATAAGCAAGGTTGCCCGATCGATACAGACGGTGACAGCGTGCCGGATTACCAGGATCAGTGCCCGACAGAGGCTGGCGTAGCCAACCTGCAGGGTTGCCCTGACCGTGACGGTGACGGTGTAGCTGATAAAGACGACCAGTGCCCTGATCAGGCTGGTGTAGCGAACCTGCAAGGCTGCCCTGACGCAGATGGCGACGGTGTAGCTGACGCTAACGATAAGTGCCCTGATTCTCCTGCCGGTGTGCAGGTTGGTCCGGACGGTTGCCCGGTAGATACTGACGGCGACGGTGTAGCAGATAACGAAGATATTTGCCCTAACACAGCCGGACCAGCTGAAAAAGGTGGTTGCCCTGAACTGGATGCCGCTACGCTGAAACTGCTGGATGAGAAAGTACGCTTCGAGTTTGACCAGGCCCGCGTAGACGACAGCTACAAGCAACTGCTGGATAGCATCGTAATGGTACTGGGTAAATACCAGGATCACGTACTGCTGATCAAAGGCCACGCAGACTTTATCGGTTCTGCAGAGTATAACCAGGCGCTGTCTGAGCGCAGAGCACAGGCGGTAAAAGATTACCTGGTATCGCAAGGTGTGCAGAACCCGGATCGTCTGGTAACCAGAGGCTACGGTGAAACACAGCCACTTGTAAAAGTGAATGAGCGCTTGTCTAGACGCAGAACAGAAGCTGCCCGGGCTAAAAACCGACGGGTTGGTTTCGAGATGAACACGCCGGACATGAAGCTGAATATGGAATAAGGCTTGCCTGAACAAGAGCTGAAACAAAAAGCGCCGCAGAGAGATCTGCGGCGCTTTTTTGCTTTTATATAGTTCAGATAAAACGGTATCTACTGCTATCAAGTATAAAGCCCTGATTTACTCTGGCGCAAGCGTCCGCTTGTGCCTTTCTCAGCCTTATGCCTTCATCCTTAACAAGTAATTTCCGTCATTTCCCGAATTTGGCACCGGTGGGTGGTTGCCATACTTAGGGAGCTACCATACCTATTAGTTGGCACAAGCGGATGCTTGCGCCAGGTAGGCGCCGGAGAAGCCGGGATTACGGAAAGTTTACTGTTTGGCAGCCAGCAAGTATAAAACGGCCATCCGGATGGCAACGCCGTTCTCGACCTGGTTTAATATAATGGCCTGTTTTGAGTCGGCGGCATCGGAGCTCAGCTCTACGCCACGGTTAATAGGGCCCGGGTGCATAATGGTTATTTCCTTGTCCAGGCTGTCGAGCATTTTTTTGTCGATGCCATAGTATAACGTATACTCGCGCAACGACGGGAAATACTTCATCTGCTGGCGCTCCAGCTGTATGCGCAGCACGTTGGCCACATCGCACCAGGCCAGCGCTTTGCGCACGTCTGTTTCCACTTTCACGCCCAGCTCTTTGATATACTTGGGCAGCAGCGTCACCGGCCCGCAGACCATCACCTCGGCCCCCAGTTTCTGGAGTGCAAAGATGTTGGAAAGAGCCACCCTGGAATGGAGAATATCGCCAATGATCACCACTTTTTTACCGGCCACTTCGCCATACTTCTCCCGGATCGAGAAGGCATCGAGCAGGGCCTGGGTAGGATGTTCGTGGGTGCCGTCGCCGGCATTTACGATATTGGCTTTGATGTGGCGGCTCAGAAAGTGCGGCGCTCCCGGGCTGGCATGGCGCATCACGATCATGTCCACTTTCATGGCCAAGATGTTGTTGACCGTATCCAGGAGGGTTTCACCTTTCTTTACCGAGCTGCTACTGCTGCTGAAGTTGATCACATCGGCAGAAAGCCTTTTCTCGGCTAGCTCAAAAGAGAGGCGCGTGCGGGTGGAGTTCTCAAAGAAAACGTTGGCAATGGTAATGTCGCGCAGCGAAGGTACTTTTTTGATCGGCCTGTTGAGCACATCTTTAAAATTATCCGCTGTCTCAAAAATGAGCTGTATGTCTTGCGGCGTAATGTCTTTGATGCCTAACAGGTTGCGGACGCTGAGCTCTTGCATAAGGAGGATTTATTCTTCTGTTTTGGTAATCAACCAGATATTGTCTTCATCGGCTTGCTGGTCTTTCCACTCGACCAGTACCCGTTGGCTTTGCAGGGAGTTTACCTGCCGGCCCACATAGGTGGCCTCAATGGGCAGGTGGCGGGTGTAGAGGCGGTCTATGAGCACGAGCAGTTCCACGCTGGCCGGCCGGCCATAGGCAATCATGGCATCCAGGGCGGCACGAACCGAGCGACCCGTGTAAAGCACGTCGTCGACCAGCACCACATTTTTGCCTTCTACCAGGAAATCGATCTTGGTGGCATTAGCCGTGAGCGGTGTTTCACGGCGTCGGAAATCATCGCGGTGGAAGGTGGTGTCCAGAAAGCCGGTCGGTACTTGCTTGCCCAGGATGGTCGCCAGGGTGCTTTGGATGCGTTGGGCTACAAACCGGCCCCGCGGCTGCAGGCCCAGGATCACAGAATCAGAAAAATCGCCATGGTTCTCGATGAGCTGGTGGCAAAGGCGCAGCACCATAATGTCGAGCAGCTGATGGTTTACGATGAGTCTTTTCTGCATAAGCCGGAAGTATAGCTGCAAATATAAAGAGTTACGCCAAATTGTTAAACTGCTGCCCGGTTTAATTGTTGATTGTTATTTGTTGATTGCTGTTAATGATCACAATGAAAGGTGTCAAAGGTATTTGACGTTGTTAAGTGCTACATCATCCTTTAAAAAATCTCAGCTACAAGGTATGAGTTAACCTATCCAACAATTAACAATTATCTATTCAACCATTAACAATTATCTATTCAACCATTCAGCCATTTAACAATCAACAATTAACACCCATCAATTAAAAGCTGATCTTGTTGACGTAAAAAACGTTTCGCACCTTGCCGGCTCCATTGATGCGCTGAAAACCGAATGCCGCAAAGTTGCTGCCATACCAATACTTAATGCCTTCTTCCGAGGTGTCTTCCACCTTGTCGGTTTTGTTGTAAGGAAGGATCTTGAGCGTTGTTTCCTCATCGGTATAGGTGTCGTCCTGCATCACGCGGTATACTATCTTTTCATTGTCGGGGTACGCCACGATCACGCGGCCGTCGGCGGGGTTTGCCCCGATTTCTACGGTATGGGTCAGTGTGGGCGTGATGATATCCCCGATCGGGAAGCTGTTGTCCCAGAGCAATACGCCCTCTTTATCGAATCCCATGGCTACCACATGCGTGTGCTTGTAGCCTTCTGGGCCTTTGGCAAACGAAATGGTGCGGTTAAAAGCATCCGAGGCGTTGTCGCGGAACTGCGGGTAATAGACTTCGGCAGCTAGCACATACCCGTTGGGCGTGGGGATCAGGTCGTGGAGCAGCATGCGATAACGGTAGCCCGGCTCTTTGCCGGCTTTCAGGCGTTCGGCCTCCCGGCGGCGCGTGCGCTCCTCACGGCGCGGTTTCATAAATTTCAGGAAGTTGCGCAGTTGCAGCACGCTGTAAAAGTTGGGAGCACGTTCCTCGGCCATGGCCGGCATGGTAAAAAAACCCTGGGTAAAGCGCACATCGCGGGCGCCATAGGTTCCTATCAGCAATTTTGTAATGCTGTCGCCGGGGCTCACTTCGGCATTCAGCAGGCTGCGGTCCTGCCGGGGTAGTATAAACTGGTTCACGATCAGCTCTCCGGCAGGGTTAAAGCTCTTGACCTGCAAGCGTGCCACGCGCCCATTCGATTCCGAAATGATAATATCCACCCGCTGGTGAGCCGCATCTACGAGTAAATCTGAAAAAGTGGATTCGTCGCCGTAAATGGCCGGCAAAGGTTTTAACTCGCCGTTATCGGGGTTGAGGTAAATCAGTAGCGGGCGGGTATCGTTTTTACTTTTCCCGATCAGGAAATAGCGGTTCTGCAGCACGCCGAATTCATAGATAGCTTCCAGCATTGCCAGCGTATAATCTTTTACCGAGGCTTTGCCGGTCGCCAGGTTTACCCGCACAATGGTATACTCCTGTGGGTTAATACCTCCAAAGAGCAGGTAAGTATAAGGCGCTTCCGTAAATGAGCGGATAAAGTTCTGGTCTGGTTTGAGCGGGGCATCGCTCGTCCATATTTCTTCCAGTTGTTGGTCGTAGCGGGTAAACCCGAAAGTGGCATCGGTCCCCCAACTGTCGCCGGTTTTATGGTATACCAGCAGGCTGCTGTCGGGCAGCGGAATCACCTCCACGTAGGTATCTTCCACGTTAAAGGGAAGTTCGAGGCGCACGGGCTGGCGGGGCGCCTGTGCCCAGAGTGGCCCGGCAACCAGCAGGAGGAGCATCCAGAGCAGATAGCAAACGTTAGCCATAAGAGGGTGTTGGTGCTACGAAGTACCGGAGTAATAGAAGGTATCGGTTAAAACCTTGTACTCTGTTTGGCTGCCAATCGTTGTTCTACTTCCCTGCTTTTTTCGGCTTGTTAGTTGCCCAGGGCCAGCAGCACGTCAAATTCCTCGCCGGTAAGCGGCATAACCGACAGGCGCGACTGGCGCAGCAGGCCAATATGCTCCAGGCGCTTGTCCTGCTTGATCTGCTCGAGCGTAACCGGGTCTTTAAAATCGCGGAAAGGCACCAGGTCCACGGCTACCCACTTGGGGTCGTCGGCCGTAGGATCGGGGTAAGCGGCTTTGTCTACCTGGGCAATGCCCACGATGGCTTTTTCAGAAACGCTGTGGTAAAACAGTACCAGGTCGCCGGGCAGCATCTGCTGAAGGTTGTTGCGGGCCTGGAAATTTCGAACGCCATCCCAGCAGGCGCGTCCCTGTTTTACCAGATCAGCCCAGGCATATGTTTCAGGTTCCGATTTTACAAGCCAGTGTTGCATGATGTATGATTGTAAGGATGAAGACAAATTAGAGTTATACTTAAATTGCACTTGCCGGCAGGCCACCAAAATGCGAGGGTTTATACTTGCAGGGAAGCTATGCCGGGAAGTATAAAAACGAAACAGGTTTTACATTCTTTCAGGAGGACAGCATTGGGGAGGAGGAAAACTTCCCCGGTCCTTCCTGCTCCTTAAATTCTTGTGCCAAATATCCTTGTACCTGTGTCTTGTCTACTTTTCTTCCGGCCCGGGATTTCGGCGCACTTTCAGCACGTTTTTTTCCAGCGACACGATCTCCAGGGTATAATCCTGCGGCAGCACGTCGCTTTCGTTCATGTGCACCTCCACCAGGTGTTTCCCTTTGAGCTGCCAGGTGCCTTCGTGCTCTTCCAGGCCGTCGGTAGGCGCGATCTCGTAGCGTTTTACAAGGCCGCCCGGCTCCAGCGAAAAGCCTGTGCGGCCCCGTGATGGCGGAAAATCATAGGTGTTGGGGCGGTAAACGGAGGTGTCGCCCTGGTCTTCCTCAAAAGAGTGCAGCCAGATCCTGTCCATCAGCCCTGCCTGCAGCGTATCGCCTTTTTTGCAGGTGTTGGCCAGCAGCAGCAGGCACAGAATACAAAGCAGCGATGCGTGTTTCATACGTAAGGAGTTAGGCCGGGCGGTAATTTGTAAAGCGAAGGTACAAATTTCTGCGTTTATATAGAAGTGAGTGAATATAAATGCCACGAGCGGCATGGTTTGCCCGGATTTTTTACCTTTGTAACATACGTGATAAAACCTTGGAAAATAAGAAAATCATCAGGCTGTTTAAGCTAACCGCCGAGCTCATGGAGCTGCACGACGAGAACCCGTTCAAGGTGCGCTCTTATACCAATGCCGTAGCGGCGCTGGAGCTGGTAGAAGAACCCCTGGAAGGCAAAAGCCAGGCAGCCCTGGAAAGTATAGCCGGCGTGGGCAAGGGCATTGCGTCCAAGATTATCGACATCAACCAGACCGGCTCTTTTGCCGAGCTCGACCAGCTGTTTGCCGCCACCCCGCCGGGTGTGGTAGAGATGCTGGGCATTAAGGGGATCGGCCCTAAAAAAGTGCGCGTGATCTGGAAGGAGCTGGGCACCGAAACAGTGGAGGAGCTGCTGGACGCCTGCGAGCAGGACAAGCTGAGCAAGGTAAAAGGCTTTGGCGCTAAAACCCAGGAAAACATAAAACAGGCCCTGCTCTTTACGCAGCAAAGCCGTGGCAAGCTGTTGTATGCCGAGGCCGAGTCTGCCGCCACCGAGCTGCTGCAGCGTCTGCAGGAAGCCTTGCCCGACGCGCAGGTAACGGTGGCCGGCCACGTGCGCCGCTGCCTCGAAATTGTGGAGACTTTGCAGTTTGTGGTAGCCACTGATGCCTTTGCAGCAGCAGAAGAAAAGCTAAACCAGCTCGAAATATTGGCGCAGGACGAAAAAGCCTCCGGCCCCCTGGTATGGCGCGGCCTGCATACGGTCAGCGACCTGCCAACCGAAATATACCTGACTACTCCTGCGGGCTTTGCCAACGAAACATTCCTGCGGTCGTCCTCGGAGGCGCACCTGACGCATATTTTTGCTGCCGGCAAAAGCCTGCTGACTGTGGTGAAGGAAGAAGCCCATGCCTCGGAAGAAGCTATTTATGCCGCAGCAGGCATGGCCTACGTGGTGCCCGAGCTGCGCGAGGGCGCGGGCGAGCTGCAACTGGCTATGGATAACAAGCTGCCGCAGCTCCTGGAGCTCTCCGATCTGAAAGGCATTTTGCACAACCACAGCACTTATTCCGATGGCGCGCATACCCTGGAGCAGATGGCCATGGCCTGCCGCGAGATGGGATATACGTACCTGGGCATATCGGACCATAGCAAAACGGCTGCCTATGCCGGCGGCCTACGCGAAGGCGACGTGCTGCGCCAGCAAAAAGAGATTGATGACCTGAACCAGAAAATGTCTCCGTTCAAGATCTTCAAAGGCATCGAATCCGATATTCTGGGCGATGGTTCGCTGGACTATGCGGACGATATCCTGGCTACCTTTGATTTTATCGTGGCCTCCATCCACAGTAACCTCAACATGGACGAGCAGAAAGCCACCGAGCGCCTGCTGCGGGCTATCGAAAATCCGTACACCACCATGCTGGGCCACCCAACCGGCCGTTTGCTGCTGCGCCGCGAAGGGTATCCGATCAACCACAAACTGGTGATCGATGCCTGCGCCGCCCATAACGTGATCATCGAAATAAATTCAAACCCTTGGCGCCTGGACCTGGACTGGCGCTGGGTGCAGTATGCGCTGGAAAAAGGCGTGATGCTAAGTATAAACCCCGATGCCCACCACACCAGCGGCTACCACGACATGAAGTATGGCGTACTGGTAGGCCGCAAAGGCGGACTGACCAAAGAAATGACCTTTAATACCAGGTCGGTGGAAGAGGTGGAGACGTATTTCAGGGAGCGGAAGGAGAAGATAAAGTAGATCTGGCGCAGGCATCCTCTTGCGCCAGATCTACTTTATACTTTAGCAATGGTAGTAGCACAAGCGGACGCTTGCGCTAGTATAAGCCAGCAAAAATAGCGTCAGCGATTAAAGTATAAAATGCCAAAGATCCTCATCCTCCGTTTTTCCTCTATCGGCGACATTGTGCTGACCACGCCCGTTATCCGCTGCATTAAACAGCAGGTGCCGGGGGCGGAGGTGCATTACTGTACCAAAAAAGCTTTCCAGGCCATTGTAAGCAACAACCCGTACGTGGACAAAGTGCATGTGCTGGGTGATAATCTGAGCGAGCTGGTGCAGACGCTGAAAGCCGAGAACTTTGATTACGTGGTGGACCTGCATAACAACCTGCGCACCCGCATCATCAAAACACGCTTGGGCAAGCCGAACAAAAGCTTTAACAAGCTTAACTATGAGAAGTGGCTCATGGTAAATTTTAAAATAAACCGCCTGCCCGAAGTGCATATTGTGCAACGCTACCTGGCTGCCGCTTCCGCTTTAGGCATACAGGACGACGGCAAAGGATTGGACTATTTTATACCTGCCCCGGATGAAGTAGCTATTCATACCTTGCCGGAGGGTTTTCAGAAGGGCTATGTGGCTTTTGCTATCGGGGCGCAGCATTATACCAAGCGCCTGCCCACCGAGCGCATCATCGAACTGTGCGAACGCCTGAACCAACCTGTTATACTTTTAGGAGGCAAAGAAGATGCCGCCACAGGCGAGGAGATAGTTGCTTATTTCGAATCCCGAACAACGAACGACGCACAACGCACAACCATTTACAACGCCTGCGGCAAGTATAACCTGAACGGTTCCGCCTCGCTGGTGCGGCAGGCCACGCAGGTCGTGAGCCACGACACCGGCCTGATGCATATTGCAGCGGCCTTTCAGAAAGAGATCATCAGCGTCTGGGGCAATACCATCCCGGAGTTTGGCATGTACCCCTTCCGGACAAAGTATAAAACTCTGGAAGTGACAAATCTCAGCTGCCGCCCCTGCTCCAAGATCGGCTACAGCAAGTGCCCCAAAGGCCATTTTAAATGTATGCGCGATATTTCGTTTGATGATCTGATGATTTGAAGATGTGGAAATTTGGAAAGGAGAAAATGTAAGTATGCCCAAGTATAACTTAACCTGGCACGAAACGGATGCCCGGCTGCTGGAGGCGTTGCTACTGGCAACTGCCGACGAAAGCGGTGCAACGTTGCAGGATGTGCTGCTGATGGCTGATGCGGTGGATGGAACGGTGTTTACGCTGCCCGAAGTAGAGGAGGCTCTGGAGAAACTGGTAGCCGGTAGCGTTGTGCATATCCGGAAAAATAAGCTTCTCCTGGCGCCGGAATTTCTGCAGGCTTATGCTCCAATAGCCGGCGCAGCGAACGAGCCGGAACAACTGCTTCAGCTACTACAAACGCATCCCCTAACCGAGCAAAGTATAACAACAGCCAGAGACATCCTGAAGAAGTATAAACTCAAGAATCACTACCAGCAGTACATGGAGCAGTTTGGGTAGAGGATCTGGAGATTTGAAGATGCAGAAGATGCTTAAATTATACTATACCGATTTGTAACAAGCAGAACGTAAATTATCCCGTCTCCTGAGTGGCCATCTCATCATAAAAACAAAACAGCCGCTGAGTTATACTTCAGCGGCTGTTTTGTTATCCAATCCTAAAATCTTCAGATCCCCTAATCCTCAAATTAACCAATCTTCTCAAACCCGAGGTATGGATGCAGTACTTTTGGCATGGTAATGCCATCGGGCGTCTGGTTATTTTCCAGGATGGCGGCGACAATGCGTGGTAGCGCCAGCGCACTGCCATTCAAGGTATGCAGCAGCTGTGTTTTGCCCGACTCGGTTTTATAGCGCAGTTTCAGGCGGTTGGCCTGGTAGGTCTCAAAGTTAGAGGCAGAGCTTACTTCCAGCCAGCGGCCCTGCGCGGTAGAGTATACTTCCATGTCGTAAGTAAGGGCCGAGGTAAAGCTCATGTCGCCGCCGCACAGGCGCAGCACGCGGTAGGGCAACTCCAGCTTTTGCAGCAAGCCCTGGATGTAGCTGCTCATCTGCTCCAGCGTTTCATACGATTTCTCGGGCAGCGTAATCTGTACAATTTCTACCTTATCAAACTGGTGCAAACGGTTCAATCCGCGTACATCAGCACCCCACGAGCCTGCTTCCCGTCGGAAGCAAGGCGTATGGCCGGCATTGCGGATAGGCAGCTGCTCCACAGGCACGATCACATCGCGGTAAATGTTGGTAATGGGCACCTCGGCCGTTGGGATCAGGTATAGATTGTCTTCGGTAGCGTGGTACATCTGCCCGTCTTTGTCGGGCAGCTGGCCCGTGCCGTAGCCCGACGCCTCGTTCACCAGGATCGGGGGTTGCACTTCCATGTAACCCGCTTTGATGGCCTCATCCAGGAAAAAGTTGATGAGGGCACGCTGCAAACGGGCACCTTGTTTTTTGTACACCGGAAACCCGGCGCCGGTAATTTTATTGCCTAGCTCAAAGTCAATGATATCATACTTCTGGATCAGTTCCCAGTGCGGCAGGGCCCCGGCGTGCAGCTGCGGAATTTCACCGTGTTGCAGAACTATTTCATTGTCTTCGGCTGTTCTGCCTACGGGCACACTTTCGTGCGGCAGGTTGGGCAGTTTGTATAGCGCCTTCTGTATTTCCTCCTCAATGCCGGAAAGTTGGTCCGCCAGGGCTTTGGTTTGCTGCTTCAGTTCCGATGTCTGCGACTTGTAAGCCTCGGCTTTTTCTCTCTCCCCGTTCTTCATCAGTACGCCAATTTCTTTCGAGATCGTATTGGCTTTGTTCTGAAGGTCATCGTGCTCGTTTTGTACCTGTCGGCGCTGCTGGTCGAGCTGCAGCAGAGCAGCCACTTCGGCGGCTGCATTTTTGTAGTTTTTTTTGGTCAATCCGGCCACTACCTGGTCGGTTTGCTCTCTTAAAACGGATAGCTGTAGCATACACTGGTGTTAGATAGAGGTACAAAAATAGAGTTTTTTGTGTAGTATGCGGCAGTTATGGAAAGTTTTACATAAAAACTGAAACTTTTCTTCCTAAATACTCGGTATTATTTGTTAATTAAAGGGCATTGCAATAACATTGCATTACAATTGGAGAAGGCGCTTTTCCTAGGCCTCACACGTTACTCTGTCGCAACCTATTCTTTTTCCTGATTAAAAAACGAACCCTCGCTACGCCCGCACACTGCGCGCCTGGCAAGTTAACTACCATAACATCATTTATGTATAATATTGAAGAGTTGAAAGATAGACTTCTTTCAGAACTTAAGGAAATAGCTGAAGACCTGGGTGTTAAGAACTTCAAAAAGCTGAGCAAACAAGACTTGGTTTACAAAATCCTGGACCAGCAAGCCATTACCCCTCCCGACAAAATAGATAAAAAATTCAAATCAGAACCTGTTGCAGCCGCGCCTGTGGCTGTAGCAGCTCAAGAAAATACAACTCCTGTTATTGCTGAAGTAAGTGTGCAGGAAGCCCCCGCCCCGGCTCCGGCCAGAAGGCCCCGCGAGCAGTCGGTGCGCAGCGAAATTGTAGCTGAAACGCTGGTAAGAACGCCTCCGATGAAAGATCATGGCCCCCAGACGCAGGAAAACAGGGAGCGTGCCCCCCGCCGCGATAATCGCAACGATGGCCGGGAGCAAAACAATGACAACCGGAACGAGCGCCCTGCTGAGCGGGTTGACAACAGAGAAAACCGCAACGAACGCCAGGATACCCGCGAAAACCGCTTTGAACGTACCACCGAACGTGAGCCGCGTGAGTTTAACAATAACCGCAACGAGAACAATCGCAACGAAAATAACCGCGGCAACGACAACCGTGGGAATGATAATCGGGGCAACGACAACCGGGGCGAAAACAACCGAAACGAGAATCGCGGCGAAAACGCACCTCGCCGTAACAACCCGCAACAGGCAAACGCCAGCAGTACCAACTTTAAAGAATTTGACGGAATAATCCTAAATGAAGGTGTACTGGAGCTCATGCAGGACGGCTACGGTTTCCTGCGTTCCACGCACTATAACTATTTAGCTTCGCCGGATGATATTTATGTGTCGCCTTCGCAGATAAAGCTTTTTGGTCTGAAAACCGGTGATACCGTGAAAGGCCAGATCCGTCCGCCAAAAGAAGGCGAGAAGTATTTTGCCCTGCTGAAAGTAGACCTGGTGAACGGCCGTACGACCGAAGAGATCCGTGACCGTATTCC
The DNA here is from genome assembly GCF_022758235.1 of Pontibacter liquoris. Classification (NCBI taxonomy): domain Bacteria; kingdom Pseudomonadati; phylum Bacteroidota; class Cytophagia; order Cytophagales; family Hymenobacteraceae; genus Pontibacter; species Pontibacter liquoris. The sequence goes on along the minus strand of NZ_JALEBG010000003.1, from coordinate 319,858 downwards.
GTTCCAGCACCTGACGCCGCTTTTCCCGGAAGAGCGCCTCAAACTGACAACACGCCCAAGCATGCTGTCCACGCGTATCCTCGATCTGTTTGCTCCGATCGGTAAAGGCCAGCGCGGCATGATCGTGGCGCAGCCGAAAACAGGTAAGACTGTGCTCTTGAAAGAAATTGCCAACGCCATTTCTGAAAACCACCCGGAAGTATACCTGATGATCCTGCTGATCGACGAACGCCCGGAAGAAGTAACGGATATGGCCCGCAGCGTAAAAGCAGAGGTGATCGCCTCTACCTTCGACGAAACAGCCGAACGTCACGTGAAAGTATCAAGCATTGTGCTCGATAAAGCCAAGCGCATGGTAGAGTGCGGCCATGATGTGGTGATCCTGCTCGACTCGATCACGCGTTTGGCCCGTGCCTATAACACCGTGGTTCCGTCGTCGGGCAAGATCCTGTCGGGTGGTGTGGATGCCAACGCGCTGCACAAGCCCAAGCGTTTCTTCGGTGCTGCCCGCAACGTGGAAAACGGTGGTTCCCTGACCATCATCGCCACTGCCCTGATCGACACAGGTTCTAAAATGGACGAGGTAATCTTCGAAGAATTTAAAGGTACCGGTAACATGGAACTGCAGCTGGACCGCAAACTGGCCAACCGCCGTACGTACCCGGCCATCGACGTGCCTGCTTCCGGTACCCGCCGCGAAGACCTGCTGATGGACCGCGACGAGCTGAACCGTATCTGGATCCTGCGCAAGTTTATGTCCGACATGAATTCGATCGAAGCCATGGAGTTCCTGAAAGACAAGATGACAGGCACCAAGAGCAACGAAGAGTTCCTGATCTCGATGAACGGGTAACTTTCGCAACATCACATATCAAAACAGCCTGCAGGACGTCATGTCCGGCAGGCTGTTTTGATTTAAAGAAATGCAAGCTTGCATACCATGTTATTTACTTATTAGCTGTCATTCTTTCTCAGTTTTATACTTCCGGCTATATTTGGTAGCTTAGGGTTGATGCTCATTTTTATCCTCGGGCTATACTTCCAAGCAGGTTTTCTTTCTCAGTTTATACATGCTGCTATACTTGGTAGCTTTCTGAATTCCTCAGTTTTATACTTGCCTTGTTTCATCTTATACTTTGGAGCGCTCCAAGCCCGCGAGGGGCTCCCCGAAATGCTTCGGGGTAAACTCTCTCGGGTATCGCGCTGTGGCGTGAAGCTGCTCCTCGCTGGCGCTGCGGGCTGCCCTTACGGGCACCGCAACACACCAATAGAGGGCCCCTACCCCCAGGCGCTCAACCCAAGGACTGGGATCAATCCGATAGCTACTGATATTACAACTGGAACTCTCTGTAGGGACAGGTCGCGACCTGTCCGCGCGATAGCAGCTGCTATAAAAGTATAGCTTAGTATAGCCATAGCAGAAAGTCCCCCTTTGAAGGGGGTAGGGGGATGTTCCTCTTTATCCAAAACGATGCTGTTCATACTTCAACTCCAGTATAAGTATGAACCGTCTCTCCTTGCCTCAGTCTTTTTTGTCATCCTGAAAGGATCTTGGGAGCAAGTTAATTAAACCAAACCTACAGTTCTTATACTTCCCAAGCAGTAATACCAGACTCCCCTCCTTAGAAAAGGAGGGGCAGGGATGGTTAAACCGGTTCCCTTGCACAAAAACCAAAAACAAAAGCTATTACTGTTCAGAAGTAGCGTCGCGGGAAGGTAAAGCAGCGGCTACTTTGCTGCTGTGCTATGCTAATCCCGCCTAAATGCAACCGCCGCTTACTGCCAGAAAGTATACTCAGGCAACACGATGTTGTAATAAGTATAAAAGGTGACGCAGGCGAAAACAATATGTGCAACAAGGAGAGTCAACAGGTAGGTTTTAAGCCTGATAAGTGGCGGGTTGGGGTGTACCATAAAGAAAAAGTACCAGGCAAACATGCCCGCTATGCCGTTGGCCAGCCCGAAAAGCAGCGACCACGAGAAGGAGATCAGCCCCACACCGGAATCCCAGAGCGCCAGGTATACTATAGCGAAGAAAGCGCCGATACTGTAATGTGCCAGCGTGCCCACCACTTTCGTGCCCGGCGCATCCGATAAACTGCCATCCGGCTGCGTCCTGAACAGGAGCATGGTGCCCAGTATTTTAATTACTTTCATTACACGATGCGTGGCGTAGGAGAGCAGGTATAAAAAAGCGGTCATGGCAGCAGTGCCGGCAAGGCTGGCAAGTATGGCATCCAGGAATTTCATAGGCTGGCGATATGATTTTACCTGTATACGCAAACCACCTGCAACGTTTCGGGCTACCCGTACAGTTGCGAAAACATGATCATAATAAAGGCCAAACTGATGCAAAGCGAGGAGAGCCGGTTCATGCGCATGGTATTCTCATAGTTCACTTCCTGCAGGTTGCGCCGGGCCCGTAGCATCCAGCCGGAAAAGAAGTATACCACCGGTGCAGTGCAAACCAGAAAGATAAAGATGCTGTGTACCTGACCTGTGGCAACGTAGAGCCAGAGCAGCAAAGTACTGCCGGTAGCCAGGCTGCCGGCTGCAAAAAGATAGGTGCCCTTAATGCCCAGCAGCAAGCTGAGGGTGCGGTCGCCGCGGCGGCTGTCTTCGGCGTGCTGGTAGATCTGCGTGAGTGGGTAGGACCCGCATAAGAACAGGGTGCTCACCAGGGCAAACCATACATTGGGCGTTTGCAGTACCTGCGCAACAGGCAGTCCGATGCCTACCTGCACCATGCCGTACGTATAAGCGCCCTGGAAAAACGTAACGACAAACGTGCTCAGCACCGGATACTTTTTCAGGCGGATCCCTTCGTAACTATAGGCTTTGGAGATGAGCAGGTAGAGCGCCACAAGCGTGGCAAACAGCGGGGAGAGCAGCAGGGTCAGCACCACAGCCAGCGCATCGAAGAGCAACACCAGGTGCATCAGCTGCCGCGTAACCTGTGGCGGCTTTTTAAGGCCTCCTATGCTGCCTTCGTCGCGGTCGTAATAGGAGTTGTAGCCATTGCTGGCGGGGTAAACCAGCAGGTGCAGGATGCCGAACACCGCCACGGCCCGCCAGGCATCAAATCCGGCCGTTGTGCTGAGCGCAAACCAGAACACCGGCATCAGGTAGATGGAAAACGGGATGCGCATGAGCGTCAGGGCGCTGCTATACTTGAGGGCAGCCGGTGTGTCGCGTAGCTTCAAAGGGTGTGGGTGGTTTTATTGTTAATAGATGATTGTTAGTTAATGATTGTTAAATACCTATGCACGCGCATCCAATCACTCACTCATTCAAAAGTCAGTTATTCAAAATTGATAATTCACTCATTCGCTCATTCAAATTTCCTCCTCCGGATAGCCGATAAGGTAGATGGCATACTTGCCCGGGCGCGAACCTGCTTTACCAGCCTGCCAGGTATAATTCTCGGTGCGCACCTGGGCGGCCATTTGTTGCAGCATTTCTGGGGTATAGATGCGCAGCAGCGACACGGTGCCATCCCAGAGTATACCGAACGGGATCAGTGGCAGCAGGTAAGTGAACAGCACCCGGCTCCACCGGAACGGGCGGATAAAGGGCGTGACCAGCAGGATGATCAGCGGGAACACGAACCATAGCAGCAGCAGCTCCAGCCAGCTTTTGTCGGCTCCCTCAAATACCCCGATGGCCGCGCGTTTGCTGGCGGCATCCTGCAGAATGGCTTTGGCCAGGTGCGGCGGGAAATGATGAAAAGAGGAAAAGATGGTGCGCACCCCGGTTACCGTATCCGGCACGGCGGTGGCATCTACCGGCTGAGGTATAAAATCCAGCGCACCGCCTGATTGTTGTTGCAGATACGAATACGCCGCCAGGTTAGGGTAGAGGTCGGAGAGGGTTACGTGAATGGAAGTGCCTATGCGCTGGCTCAAAGCCTGTTGTACGCCCGCTATGCCGCCCCCCGCCCCCGAACACAGGTCGGTGATGTGCTGCTGGCCGGTTTTTAGGAGGAGTTTCTCCAGTAGCGGCAGAGCTGCTTCATAGACATTCAGCTTCGTGATCATGAAGCGCAGGAAGTCGAGCATGCCCTGCCGGATCACGTGCGGAAACCAGGGCAGGTCTTCAAACTCGAAAAGTTGCAGGCGTAGGTTCAAGGGCAGCAGCAAAGTATACATGCCCATACTGCCCTGCCGCAGCAAAGGTTGTTATACTTGCTCCTGCCCTGGCTTATACTTGTGTTTCGGCGCCGGCGCCAAAGGCAAAGTCATCGGTGTTGCTGAACAGTTTCCAATACTCCGCATCTGGTTTGGCAGGATCTGGTGCTACGTGCAGGGTGCTGCCATCGGCAAAAGAAAGTATAAAGCCTTGGTTTTCCTGTGGCTCCACGCGCGCCACCACCAGGGGTGCACTGGTTTTGATGAGCTCGGTCAGGCGTTGATCCAGAAAGCTGCTTCCGGGTTCTTTCCAGTCCCAGACGGGGGTAGGCAGGCCGGCTTCGCGTTTGCGGATGTATACATCGCTGTGTTTAATGCTGGTGCCGTCGGGTAGCTGCAGCTGCCAGGGGCAGTTAACAGCCAGCGTCAGCTTGCCCACGTCTAATATCAGGCCCTGCGGGGTAGTATAGTGCGTATGGCCGAAATGGAAATACTGTACCAGTTCCTTGCGGGTGGTTTTGGTGAGGGGCAGGCCCGCCAGCTTTGTAAATGCTTGTTGTCTTGTCGGTTGCATAAGGAGCGCAGGTATAACGTGCCTGCAGGGGCAAATATAGGCAGCGCCGGGCAAAAGAAGGATACCCGGGAGCTGTCGCTCACGAAGTTTTATGCAGGATAACAATCAGAAGTGATGGACAAAAGGTATATTTGCAATCGTTTTGAATCAAGTGTGAACGGGAATTTTTAAGAGGGCTCCCTCTGTTTGAACAACATGCCGCAAGAGCAAGAAAAAGTAACTATACCCAAGAAATCCCTATACGGAAGTGTAATTCGGTTTATCTGGAAGACCATTCTGGTGGGCATTGGCTTTGTGATCATTTACCTGTTGAGCGTAGAGTATAACCTGCTCTTCCTTTTTGGCACTTCGCCCAGCCTCGATAAACTCGAAAACCCCCGGACCGACCAGGCCTCGGAACTGTACACGGCCGACGGGCAGCTGATCGGGAAGTATTTTGAGGAGAACCGCAGCCCGGTGCCTTTCAAAAAAATGTCGCCCAAGCTCATCAATGCCCTGATCGCCACTGAAGATGTTCGTTTTTACGAGCACTCCGGCATCGACCCGGCCGCCCTTTTGTCGGCGGCATACGGCAGCTTGCATGGCGATGCGCGCGGGGCAAGTACCATTACGCAGCAGCTGGCCAAAAACCTTTACAAAACCCGCACCGAAGACACCAAAGGCGTGCTGGGCCACATTCCGGTAGTCAATATCATCATTGCAAAAACCAAGGAGTGGCTCACGGCCATCAAGCTGGAACAGCGGTATACCAAAGACGAGATCCTGGCCATGTACCTTAACACTGTGGATTTCGGATCTAACTCGTTCGGCATCAAGGTAGCAGCCAAAACCTTTTTTCATGTGTCGCCCGACAGCCTGAAGACCGAGCAGGCGGCTGTGCTGGTAGGCCTGCTCAAAGCGCCGACCTACTACAGCCCAAGGTATAACCCTGAGAACTCGACCCGCCGCCGCAACACCGTGCTGGCCCAGATGGCCAAGTATAAGTACATCACGCAGGCCGAAGCTGACTCGCTGAGCAAGCTACCGCTGGCGCTGAACTATAAAGTAGAAACGCATTACGAGGGGCCGGCAACCTATTTTAGAGGCGCCGTGGCCGAGTACCTGAACGAATGGTGCAAGCAGAACGGCTACGACCTATACCGCGACGGCCTGAAGATCTACACCACCATTGACTCGCGGATGCAGAAGTATGCCGAGGAGGCTATGGAAAAACACATGCGCAACTTGCAGCGCCGCTTTAACAACCACTGGCGCGGAAAGAACCCGTGGGTGGATGAAAATAACAAAGAAATACCGGGCTTTATCGAGGAAACCATCAAGCGCACCAGCTATTATCAGCGCCTCAAAAAGCAGTATGGCAACGACACGGCTGCCATCAACCGTGCCCTGCACACCCCTCGCGAAATGAAGGTGTTTACCTGGGACAATGACTCGCTGGAGAAAACGGTGACCATGTCGCCGCTGGACTCGCTGGCCTATTACAAGCACTTTTTGCATGGCGGCATGATGACGATGGACCCTTTCACGGGCAACATTAAAGCGTGGGTAGGCGGTATCAATTTTAAGTACTTTAAGTATGACCACGTGAAACAGGCCCGCCGCCAGCCGGGCTCTACCTTTAAGCCCTTTGTGTATGTGGCCGCTATCGACAACGGTTACTCGCCCTGCGATAAGCTCGTGGACAAGCGCATTACCATTAATTACGTGGAGAAAGGGGAGAAGAAAAGCTGGTCGCCGACCAATGCCGACTGGCAGTATACGGGCGCTCCCATGACGCTGCGCCGCGGCATGGGCAAATCGGTGAACTCGATAACGGCGCAGTTGACGGAAAAGATCGGTTGGGAAACGGTGGTAAAGTATGCGCATCGCCTGGGCATCACCAGCCGCCTGGAGTCTGTGCCTTCTATCGGCCTGGGCCCAAGCGATGTTTCTATCTATGAAATGGTGGCGGCCTACAGCACGTTCCCGAACCGCGGGTTTTATACCAAGCCCATGTTCATTACCCGTATCGAAGACCGGAACGGCAACCTGCTGCACCAGTTCGTGCCCAAACAAAAGAAAGTGCTGAACACTGAAACCGCCTTCCTGATGATGCACATGCTCAAAGGCGGTATGGAAGAGCCGGGCGGCACCTCGCAGGCGCTGTGGGAATACGACCTCTGGAAGCAGGGCAACCAGATCGGGGGCAAAACCGGTACCACCTCCAACCACTCCGACGGCTGGTATATGGGTGTAACCAAAGACCTGGTAACGGGCGTGTGGATAGGTGGCGAAGACCGAAGCATTCACTTCCGTACCTCCGAGATGGGCGAAGGATCGAAAACAGCGCTGCCGGTATTTGGCCTCTACATGGAAAAGATCTACAAGGACAAAGACCTGGGCTATACTTTAGGGCCGTTCCCGAAGCCCACCGTGAAGATCAACAAGAACTATAACTGCACCACGGTGCTGCCGAAAAAAGTGGTAGTCGATTCCACCGCCATTGATTCGGTCATCAACCTGCTGAACACGGGCAATATCCTGTAGTTGTAACGATAATTCCTATAAAAACAGAAGGCCAGCTAAAGTATAGCTGGCCTTCTGTTTTATGAGTAGTGTTCCCTTACCAAAATTAGTTGAAGTTCTTCTCGTAAAAAGACTCCAGCGCTTCTTCTAGGTAATTGTATTCGAAGGTAAAGCCGGTTTGCATGATTTTATTGGCACTGACGCGCTGGCCCGTTAGTACCACCTCGCTCATTTCGCCCAGTACCAGGTTAAGCGCAAAGGCAGGTACTTTGGGTAATACTAAGGGGCGTTTCAGGGCCTCTGCCAGCTCTGTGGTAAACTCCTTGTTGGTAACCGGGTGTGGTGCCACGGCATTGTAAACGCCCTCCATCTGCGGGTCCTCAATAGCCCGGATAAAAATGCGGCAGGCATCGTCGATGTGTATCCAGGACATGTACTGTTTGCCCGAGCCCAGCGGCGCGCCGGCACCCAGCTTTATCGGCCGCGCGATCTGGGGCAAGGCACCTCCTTTGTTACTGAGCACAAGGCCCAGTCGAAGTATAACCGTGCGGATGTTCAGCTCCTTCATCTGCCAGGCAGCGGCTTCCCAGGCTTTACATACTTCGGCCAGAAAGTCGCTGGCATAGGTGCTTTCCTCCGACATGAGCTGCTCGCCGGAGTTGCCGTAAATGCCAATAGCCGAGGGCGTGATATAGCCTTTTACATGATGCTCGTTTTCCTGCAGGCTGCGGTAGATCAGGTTGGCCGAGTCCACGCGGCTGCTGAGGATCTTTTTCTTTCGTTCGTCCGTCCACTTATCACTGCCTACATTGGCCCCCGCCAGGTTCACAATATAGTCGGCATAGGAAATGGCGTTCGCATCGATATACCCGTTCTGAGGATCCCATTTAAAGGTTTTGTAAGAAGGGAGCTTCTCGGGGTCTCTGCTGAGATGCGCCACTTCGTACCCCAGGTCGATCAACATTTCAGACAGGCGCACGCCTATCAGGCCTGTTCCGCCTGCAATTAGTATCTTACCTGGCATAATTTAAACTTTAGCATTAAACAATAGAATTGTTTCTATACGAGGATAAGGTAGTATTCCGTTGCCTGTAGTTTCCCAACCTGCTCTATGTACGCTTAAAATGGGCTGCAGTGGTTATTTGCTCCGGTTCAGATGGCCCAAAAACTCGCTGCGGTACTGCTCTTCCTGAAACAAGCCCCCATACTCAGCGGTGATGGTGCTGCTGCTTACATCGTTCACGCCCCGGCTCATCACGCACAGGTGATCGGCCTCGATCAGCACGGCTACATTCTCTGTCTGCAGGGCTTCTTTCAACTCGTTGGCGATCTGCATGGTCATGCGCTCCTGCACCTGTGGGCGCCGGGCATAATAATGCACAATCCGGTTCAGCTTAGACAGGCCGATTACATGCCCGTTTGGAATATACGCCACGTGCGCTTTGCCGATAATGGGCACAAAGTGATGCTCGCAGGAGGAGTATACGGTTATGTCGCGCTCTACCAGCATCCTGTTATACTGGTACTTGTTCTCGAATCGGCGCACCACCGGTTTATTCTTCGGGTCCAGGCCCTTAAAGATTTCCGTCACATACATTTTGGCTACCCGCTGCGGCGTTCCCTTCAGGCTGTCGTCGGTCAGGTCCAGGCCCAGCGTATGCATAATTTCGTGGAAATGCGCGGCAATGGTGGCAATCTTCTCGCTGTCAGGCATCACAAAGGCGTCCGGGCGTAAAGGCGTCTCCAGGGAGCGCATTACATGGTCTTCCATTGCATCCTCTTCATTCTCTGTGTGGGGGTTATCCATTATATTCCACAAAGTTTCGTTCTGTTTCATAAAGTGTTACGGCTAAATCATACGCTTCGCTGATAACGTTGCGTAGCTTCTGCCAAATGACTGCCGCAATATTTTCGGCAGTCGGATTCAGTTGTCTGAACTCTTCGGTATCCAGGTTCAGGTTCTTATGGTCGAAGCGGTCCAGCACCTGCTCCTTTATCAGGTCGCTCAGTTTTTTCAGGTCATATACGTAGCCCGTTTCGGGGTCTACCGGGCCTGTAAGCTTTACAATCAGCTCGTAATTGTGGCCATGGTAATTAGGGTTGTTGCACAAGCCGAATACGGCCGCATTCTGCGCATCGCTCCAGGCGGCATTGTGCAGGCGGTGGGCGGCATTAAAGTGCTCTTTCCGGCAAACGGTTATCCTCATATTGCTTGTCCAACAAGTAGTAGGTGACGAATGTTTCGGTTGCTGCAAAGCGTTCTCCCACTGCAACGGCCATAAGTTTACAAAGTTAGTGTAGCTGAACGGTAACTCAAATCAATTTCTGGCAAAATAATCCGCCTTGCTGTGCGGTTTCTCAAACCGATTCTCTATTTTCGTACACCATAATCAATCTGAAAACAGTACGGGAATTTTACATGAATGCAAAAGGTTTTTTGCTTGGTTTGCTTTTGAGTATAAGCGCTTTATGCCAGGCACAGTCAGTACAGATAAGTGAAAAGGAGCAGTCGGTAAACGGCGTGCTGCGCCGTGGCCAGCAGTTGTCCGTGCAGCTGGACCCCAAAGTGGTGGAAAAGTCGTGGAAAGACTACCTGAGCCAGAAAGCAGGCAAGACAAAGTATGCCAAAGGCGTTTATATGGTCGAGAATGCGATGATCGACACGATCACCACTACGCCGCTGCGGGTGCTGTCTACGGTAGGCAGCGATGCGCAGGGCAGCTACGTGTGGTGGTCGCTGGACATGGGCGTGGCCTATGTGGATAAAAGCGCAACGCCAAAGGAGTATGCTGCTGCCGAGAACTTTTTACGGGGCTTTGGCCGCAAGCTGTACCGCGACGATGTGCTGCGCCAGATAAACGCCGCCGAAGAGGTGCTGCGTGCCACCAAAGCCGAACAGGACCATGTGGTAAAAGAGGCAAACGACATCCAGCTAAGTATAGAAAAGAACAAAAAGCGCCGGCAGGAACTGGAGGCCGAGCTGGTACGCAATGCCGGGGAGCTAAAGCAACTGGAGCAAAATGTGCTTACAAACCAGAAAAAGCAGGAGGTAAGCCGCCAGCAGGTGATGGAGATGGAAAAGTCTGTTGAAGCGGTGCGCGCCAAGTTGCAGCAGGCCAAGTAGCTGGTTGCAAGTATAAAATCAAACGCAGCAGGCCCGGTTATACATTGGTATAGCCGGGCCTGCTGCGTTATACAGCTTACCTAATAGCTGTAGTGGTTGTGATGTGCTCCTGTCACACCAAGTATAACTGCCTATTACTGGCGCGGGTATTAACCCGTGCCAACGAATAAAGGCGAGTCTCCAAACTCGCGTATACCGGAAGATGAAGTATAAACTGTAGCAGGAAGTATAGCCAGGGCTTTTGCTGCATAGCGCATTGCGCCTTGCAGGCGCGTGCAGTCAGAGACTGAACATTTATAAAATGGCACAGGTTAACCCGCGCCAGGGTTAGGCAAGGCCGTAGATCTTAAACCGAAACTACTTACAGTTTCATCCAGCGTTGTATTTCCTGGTCGGCAAATTTATCATCGCGCCAACCTACAAAGCGGGTACGCGCGGTGGGGTTATGGTGGGCAAACCACGTTTGCAGGATGACCTTTGCGGCCGGGTAGTGTGTGCTGAAGCTGGCGTAATCGGTGGCGGTAATAAGCTGCTCGCTGGGGCGTGCCGGCGTGGCTACAATAATGTGCTCCAGCTCGCCTGCCGTCTCGAGCTGCAACACGCCCAGGGGCACCACGTCCATGACGGTGCCGGGCGGGCGGCTTTCGGCTATCACCAGGATCTCGAGGCCCTTGCCGGTGCTGTTCGTTTCGGTGGAAGGTATAAATCCCAGGTTGGCCGGATAGGGCAGAAACGCTGTAATGCGGTCTTTTCCGGCGGCTTTGTCCGGTATAAATTCGTTTGTTTCGGGTGCGTATACCAGGCGGTGGCTGCTGCCGGCAGGTACTTCGATCACGGCCTGCAGCTGGCGTGTAGCTGAGTAGGTGGGCAGATTGGCGTAATCGGTTTTGCAGGCCGCCAGCAGGGCAAGCAGGGGTAGCAGCAGTAGCGTCAGGTGCTTCATGGTTCGTTCTCCTTGTGCAAATATAACCAGCAGAATCGCCCCGTGAAAGTATAAGCCCACTGTAAGGCAGGGGCATAAAAAAAGAGGAGCTGCCGAAGCAGTTCCTCTTTTACGCTAATATGAAAACAGGTATTCTTATCTTCTTTCCTTGATACGAGCAGCTTTGCCCTGCAGGCCTCTCAGGTAGTAGAGTCTTGCTCTTCTTACTTTACCTTTTCTTACCAGCTCAATCTTCTCGATAGAGGGAGAAAGAAGCGGGAAGATACGCTCAAGTCCGATTTGATTGGATACTTTTCTTACAGTGAACGTCTCACCGTTGGTGTTTACGTTTTTACGCTGTATAACAACGCCCTGGAACTGCTGTACACGCTCTTTGTTTCCTTCGCGGATTTTAACGTGAACGTTGATCGTATCACCGGCCTGGAACGTAGGGAAAGAGGCACGCTTGTCTGTAGATTCCTGCTCTATAAATTTAATTAGTTCGCTCATGATGGCTATGTTCTTAAAAATACCTTCTTCAAAATTCGGACTGCAAAGATATGTAATTATTTATTACATAAGAACATTTGCAGAAAAAAAATATACATTTTGCCCGGGCCTGTTCCCGCGTAGGGCAGCGGCAGGGCTTATACTATAAAACTGTTTACTCCTCCAGCAAATCAGGGCGCCGTTGGCGGGTACGGGCCACAGCCTGCTCAAAGCGCCAGGCGTCTATTTTGGGCCCGTCGCCCGAAAGCAGAATCTCTGGCACCTGAAGACCTTTGTAATCGGCAGGGCGGGTGTATACCGGCGGTGCCAGCAATCCGTCCTGGAACGAATCGGTCAGGGCCGAAGACTCGTCATTCAGCACGCCCGGAATAAGCCGGATAATGGCATCGGCCAGCACGGCTGCGCCAAGCTCACCACCAGACAATACATAATCGCCAATGCTGATCTCGTGGGTCACAAACTGCTGCCGTACGCGCTCATCCACGCCCTTGTAATGGCCGCAAAGGATGATCACATTCTCCAGCAGCGAAAGCTGGTTTGCCATGGGTTGCGTGAGCGTGCGGCCATCGGGTGTCATGTAGATCACGGCATCGTAGTCGCGCACTGCTTTCAGCTCGGAGATACACTTATCGATGGGCTCGATCATCATCACCATGCCCGCACCGCCGCCAAACGCATAGTCATCGATCTGGCCATACTTGTTGATCGCATACTTGCGCAAGTCATGTACGTGCACTTCCACCAGGTTCTTCTGTTGTGCCCGCTTCAGGATCGAATGATTGAAAGGGCTCTCCAGCAGCTCCGGTTGGCAGCTGATAATATCAAAGCGCATTATTGGTCCTCCTCCGTGGCGTCGTCTTCGTCGTCCGGACTGGCTGGTTCGGTGTAAACTTCCAGTAAGCCTTCGGGCAGTTTTACATGCAGCTCTTTGGCCTCGTGGTCGGCACGCAGCAGAATTTCACCCATCACCGGTATCAGCATTTCCTGACCCAGGTAATTCATGGCCATGAGCTGCTGCTGGGGCAGGTCGTAAAATTCTTTCACCGTGCCCAGGCGGCCATGGTGCTCGTCTACTACGGTGTAGCCGATCACCTCATGGAAGTAAAACTGGTCCTCGTCCAGTTCCGGCAGCTCGTCGAGCGGCAGGTATAGGGCGGTGCCGCGCAGTTTTTCGGCCTGTTCCATCGTGGTGATATCCTCAAAGCGGATGATGTAACGGCCTTTGGGCTGCGGCTCCATAGTTTCAATAAAAAAAGGAATCAGCCTTCCCTGTTGTTCCAGGAAGACTGATTCCAGATCATCATAATCCTCGGGGTAGTCCACGTCAAAAAACGCCACTACCTGCCCTTTTGTGCCATGGGTCTTCACAATATGTCCTAGCAAAAAGCAGGCATCCTGGTTCATGGCACCAAAAATTAGGCTTGTTCCTCAGTAGTTTCGCCTTCGGCAGCAGGAGCTTCCGGGGCTTCTTCAGTAGCAGCAGGTGCATTGGCAGCAGCCTTCTCAGCTTCACGCTGACGGATGGCCTCGGCACGGGCTTCTTTCTTCTTGGTTTCAGCTTCAAGGGCAGCTTTACGGGCAGCATCTTTCGCAGTACCCAGATCCTGGCGCTTGCCTTCGATCTTAGCTGTTTTTGCGTCTTTCCACTCGGTGAAACGAGCGTCAGCAGTCTCCTGAGAGATAGCACCTTTTGCCACACCGATCTGCAGGTGTTTCTTGTAGAGTACGCCTGTGTACGAAAGCATCGCTTTCACAGTGTCTGTTGGCTGTGCGCCGTTCATTACCCACTGAAACGCCTTGTTCTCATCAAAGTTGATAGAAGCAGGGTTGGTGTTAGGGTTGTAAGTGCCCAGTTTCTCGATGAACTTACCATCACGTGGTGATCGAGCGTCAGCTACTACGATGTCATAGATCGCTGCTTTCTTACGGCCTCTGCGGGCCAGTCTGATTTTTACTGCCATTTTTTATAAATTATTAAGTCGGCGGATCCCGTCCGCCATTTTTTGAACCGCAAAGGTAATGATTTTATTTGGGTTGATACAAAGTTTCTGGATTCTTTTAACGTCCTACCAGGCAGGCGCTCAGCTGGCTAAGGATAATGCAGCTGTTATTTCAGTTTTTGCTGAGTATACCAGCCATAACCAAATTGTATAGGGATCAGAAAACGCAAGGCAGTTCGCCCTCCTTTTGTAGCAGGATAGGTAAGTGCTGCTTTTTTGTCATCCTGAAAGGATCTTGGTTGCAAGTAGGGTAGGCTTCATCTCTTCTCATCTGCCAAGATTCTTAACAGCACCACAGTACTTTTGAACTGATCTATTTCAACCTTAAAATTCCTCCCCTTTAAAAGGGACGAAAGAAAATCTGCCTCATATCAGGTATAAACAAAAAGCCCTCCGTTGCGGGAGGGCTTTTATACTTATACTTGCCTAAACTCAGGCTGCCATCTTCATTTTATTTTTGGCGGCAGGCTTTGGTTCTTTCAGCTTTATGATGCTCAGTTTGTCCAATGTCCAGATCACCGGCCAGGTCGGGTCTACTTCCCACCATTTCACCCCGAAGTTCACACGGTTAGGCAGTTTGTGGTGGTTGTTCTGGAACAGCTCGCCACCGGTCAGAAAGTCAAAGAAGAGCGAGTTGCGGGATTTATCGTTGTTGTCAAAGTTCTGGTAGCCATACTTGTGGCCGCTCCAGTTCACGATCGCGCCGTGTACCGGGCCCATCAGGAAGTGCAATGGCAGCAACAGGAACATCCACCACTGGGTAGCAAAGGCAATGTAAAACAGCACGTAGGCCACGCCCCAGCCAATGCGGGACAAGTATGAATCGCCTACTTTCTCAAGGGCTGGCCACAGCGGGTAGTTACCCTCAAAACGACGCTCCGGCTCCACGCGGTGGTTAAGCACGTTGTTGTAGATCTCCTTCGTTTTCCACATCATCGTGAAGGCATTGTTCGAGAAATGCGGCGAGTGCGGGTCGCGCTCCGTGTCGGAGAAAGCATGGTGCATGCGGTGCAAAATAGCATACGCCCGCGGCGACAGGAACGAAGAACCCTGCGCGATGTAGGTGAGCAGGTAAAATGCCTTTTCCCAGAAAGCGTTCATTGTGAACATTTTGTGGGCAGCATAGCGGTGCAGGAAAAATGTCTGAACAAACAGCGACAGATACCAGTGCGCCACAAAGAAGATAAGAATTGCCATTAATATTGCTTAAAAGATGATGTTTGGGTTTGCCGGCAGCGGGTTAAACGCTATAACCGTGCTGCTTACACTACAAATTTACAACACGGATTTTATTTAAATAGATGACGCCTTATAAAAGTTCAGAAAAGTGAGGAAAATCATTTTCCGCCAGCCTTTACTGCAGCTGCCGGAAGGGAGCCCAGGCGGCAATAGTTGGCAGCGGGGCGCTTACCGTAACAGTTGTTTTAAGGGTGGGGTGCTCAAACTGCAGGCGGCGGGCATGCAGGGCAATGCTTTTGTCGGGCAGGGGCGCAGGGGCGCCATACTTCAGGTCGCCTAGTATGGGGCAGCGCAACGAGGCCAGTTGCACCCGGATCTGGTGCGGCCGCCCGGTGATTGGGTTTACTTCCAGCAGGTATTTATCCTGTTGCGTGCTGATAAGTTGGTAATGCAATTCGGAGCGCTGGCCCTGCGGGTTTTCTTTGGCGTAGGCCTTGGTTACGTTTCGGGCGGCATCTTTTACCAGCCAGTGCACCAGCGTGCCCTGTTCCGGCTGCGGCCTTTGCTGCACAATGGCCCAGTATGTTTTCTGCGTCTTCTTATTCCGGAATAACTCATTGAGGCGGGCAAGGGCTTTGGACGTTTTGGCCAGCAGTACCACCCCGCTCACTGGCCTGTCGAGGCGGTGCACCACGCCGACAAACACATTGCCGGGCTTGTTATACTTGTGGCGGATATACTCCCGTGCCAGGTCCGCCAGTGTGGTGTCGCCGGTCTCGTCGCCGTGCACCAGCAGGCCAGCCGGCTTATTGACCACCAGCACATGGTTATCCTCAAAAAGAACGTTTAACATGGCATTATGAGTTACGAGTTCCGAGTCCCGGGTTCCGAGTTAAAGTGTGCTATACGAGGATGAGTTTTATTCCCGCATATACTTCATTCGGAACTCATGACCCGGAACTCAGAACTCCTTTAGTAGGCTTCTTTCTCGTTGGGGAAATCGCGGTTCTTGACGTCCTTTACATAGTTATGTACCGCGTCTGTCATGATGGTGTGCAGGTCGGCGTAGCGGCGCAGGAAGCGGGGCTTAAACTCTTTGTTGATGCCCAGCATGTCGTGCACCACCAGTACCTGGCCATCCACGTGCGGACCAGCGCCAATACCAATGATCGGGATCTCCAGCGACTCGGCCACGCGTTTGGCCAGCGAAGCCGGGATCTTCTCCAGTACAATGGCAAAGCAGCCCAGTTCCTGCAGCAAACGGGCATCTTCCAGCAGCTTCTGTGCTTCGGCTTCTTCCTTGGCACGTACCGTGTAGGTGCCGAATTTATAAATGGACTGCGGAGTAAGCCCCAGGTGCCCCATTACAGGCACGCCGGCGCTTAAGATGCGCGTTACGGATTCTTTGATCTCGGCGCCACCTTCCAGCTTTACCCCATGGGCACCCGACTCTTTCATGATGCGGATGGCCGAGCGGAGCGCTTCGGAGGAGTTGCCCTGGTAAGAACCAAACGGCATATCCACCACCACAAAAGCGCGCTTCACAGCACGAACAACCGAGGAGGCATGATAGATCATCTGGTCCAGGGTGATGGGCAGCGTGGTTTCGTGGCCGGCCATTACGTTGGAGGCAGAGTCTCCTACCAGCAGCACGTCCACATCGGCGGCATCCAAGATGGCAGCCATCGAGAAATCGTAGGCGGTGAGCATCGAGATCTTCTCGCCGCGTTCCTTCATGTTCTGCAGCTGGTGCGTGGTAATGATTTTTACGTCAGACTTATGAACAGACATAGCTTTCCTGTTTTAAGTTGTAAAGCTATGAAATCTAAAAACAAAAACAGCCACAATTTGTGGCTGCTCTTGTTTACCGGTTCCAACCGGATCTGTTTTTGGTCAGGCGCAGGTCGCGGAGTAAGGCCGACCGGGCGTTGATGGTGAAGTTATAACCCCGCTGGAAGCCAAACGGTGTCCAGCCGATGCTCATCTCCCAGCAGTGCAGGTCGCGGTTGATGTTGACGTTGGTAAACGAGATCATCTGGTTGGTAAAGTCATACCCGGTGGTATAGCTGATCTTCCACTTCTCCGACAAACTCAGGGAGCCGTTCAGGCCCAGGGTTTGCGTAACATTATTCGGGTTGGCCTGGCCGCGTGCATTGGCCCCTAATCCTTTGCTGTAGTTAATAGTATAGTCCACGCTGAGCGTCCACGGAATTTTAAAGTCTATGTACTCCGGCACCAGCGGGTCAATGTCGGGCTGCAGCACCGGCAGGTTGGTAGGCGCTGTGCGGGTTCTGCTGCTGCGGTCGTTGGGGTTCAGGTTCGCGCTCACGCCAAACTGGGCATTGGTCAGCGTGGCCAGCTTAAGTTTGGAGAGATCGAAGGCGTACTCGTCTATGCGGCGGTTCAGGCTGTCGCGCTTGTAAGGGTCAAAAGTAGCGCTGGCCCGCACGTTAAAGGTTTTGAACAGCGTGGTGTTCATGTTGGCGTTGATATTGCTGAGCCGGAAGGCATCGGCTGCCATGTTGTAACTCCCGCTGATGCCCAGGTTATCGATCAGGCTGACCTTTTCAAACTTGCCGGCAGCGGAGTCGCCCCGGGCCTTCACCTTCATTTCCAGGTTCTGCTGGATCGAGAAGTTCAGGTTGCTTTGCAGCCCCCGGCCCGGCAAAGCCGTGGAGTAGCGGCCCAGGGTATTATAGATAGGCAGGTTGGTAGTGGTATCCACGCCGGTCTGGAAGTTCTGGTAAAAGCCAAAGCTCTGCGCACCAAAATCCGGGCGGTACGAGTAGCCTATACTTGGCGTGATCTTGTGGCGGATGGCCTGAATCCGCTTTCCATTTAAAACATAGGTGCCATATACCTGGGTGGTAAGCGAAGCGCCGGCGCTGTAGTTATACACCCTGCCGAAGCGGGCCGTATCGATGCGCACTTTCTGCGAGTCGGGGTCAAAGCTGTAGGTATACTTCTGGTCGAGCCAGGTTTCCTGGTAACTCATACTTGGCGTAAAGTTCAGGAAGCGTAGTACTTTATAGTTGCCCAAACTGAACGAGAAGTTGTGCACGGCACTGCGGCGCCCGTTCTTCCAGAGTTGGCCCAGGTTGTTGAGGTTAACGGCAATGGTATCGGTATTGGTCGTTTCGCCAATGGCGTCAATGCCCGATATCTGGCGGGCGCCAATAATGTTGTCGATCGAATTCTGGAACCGCACGCCATAGCCGAGCTGAAATTTTTCGTACCACTTGCCTACCGGCGGCTTGTTGGTGAGCAGCTCTGAGATACTTGTCTGCGTCATGCTCAGGTTAATGTCTGGCAACACAAAATTCATCGTGCCCGAGGTATTCTGCCCCTGGCTTAGGGTGATGCCGTAGCTGAAAGGCGAGTTCTGGATATTTTTCTGATACGAGATGGTGGAGTTGAGCGTGGCGGCCAGGTAGTTGGCGGCACTGTTGTAGCGCGCGCTTTTTTCCATGCTGCTGCGGGCGTTTACACTGGCCGAAAACCGGCCCTGCCCGGGCTTAGGCACCGGCGAGTGCGACCATTGGATGCCAAAGGAACGGTCATGTTCGGGCACATACCGGGAAAGATCGTCTGTAGAGCGCGACTGAGCGACATCGGCCTCGTCAGTTTTAAAGTATGAATACTGGAAATTGACATTGCCGCGATACTTGTAGCGGTTGTTGTACGTGGTAGCCATACTTACATCGTAGCTGCCCAGCGAGTAAATGCTGCCCGTCAGGCTGGTGCCCACGTAGTCGTTCCAGGCAAAGTAATAGCCGCCATCCTGCAAATAAAAACCCCGCAGACCCGACTCGCCGAAGCTGGGCACAATAACACCCGAAGAGCGCCCCGCCCGGGGAGTGGGGAACAGGCCGAACAAAAAGCCCAGCGGCGTCGGAATGCCGCTGATCACCAGGTTAAACGGCCCCGACATCACCTTATCGTTGGGGATTGCTTTAATGCGCGTGGCATTGATGTAAAAGTGGGGGTGCTCCAGGTTACAGGTCGTATAGCGGGCATGCAGGCCGTAGATCTGGTCGAGCTCGTTTTTCTTGACAACCTCAGCGTGTATATAGCCTTCGCCCTGCTGCGTAACCACATCGGAGATGCGCCCTTTCTTTGATTTGTAGTTATAGGCAATGCGCTTGGCGGCATACGTTTCGCTACCGTTTACAAACACCGGCACACCGACCTGCTTTCCGGTAGAGTCGGCCCCGGTGGTAGCGGTCAGGGTATTGGTGTCGTAGTTGATCTCGATGTAGGCAGCTTCCAGAGACATGGTGCCGTAGTTGATCTTGGCATCGCCAAAGAGGTGCACCACCTTGCGCCCTACTTCAAACTGGATAGAATCCCTGGCAGAGTATTTGATGGTGGTCTCAATGTCGCCTTTTGGCTTTGAAAGTGTGAGTGAATCTTGCCCTGTCGTTAGGGTATCCTGCTGCGGAACCGGCGTACGTGGCACGGTCTGCGCTTTTACAGTAAGCGCAGAAAGCAGGCTGAACTGCAGGAGCAGTAAAAAAATCAAAATGTGGCGCAACTTCTTCAGACTTCCCTAAAGTTTTATTTAATTTGTACAAAGTTATTGTTTAACTTTTAACTAACGAGCGTTGTGAGAAATATTGTTGCTGTTTCGTTCCTGGCTGTAGTCTTTTTGCTGTGTACCTCAAGTAAATTAACTTTCCGAAAAGAATATACGCTGCGCACGGTAGTGATCGATGCCGGCCATGGCGGCAAAGATGTGGGCTGCAATGGCAAATTCTCGCACGAGGCCGATGTGGCCCTCAAACTGGCCTTGCAGGTAGGCAGCCTGATCGAGCGCAACCTGCCCGACGTGAAAGTGATCTATACCCGCGACGATGATACGTTTGTGGAACTGGTGGACCGGGCCGGCATCGCCAACAAAAACAACGCAGACCTTTT